>CAMVJW010000009.1 GCA_947167965.1 uncultured Clostridia bacterium
TCACTTATAACTTCTGTTATTGGCTTTCCTCCACTTCTATTTGCTTTATCTTGTGGATTCCATCCACCTTTTGGATTTACTGTAGATGAATTGTTTGCTGTTCTACTTTGTTCTCTTGTCTTTTCTGTTGATTCTTTATACCAATCACTTATAACTTCTGTTATTGGCTTTCCTCCACTTCTATTTGCTTTATCTTGTGGATTCCATCCACCTTTTGGATTTACTGTAGATGAATTGTTTGCTGTTCTACTTTGTTCTCTTGTCTTTTCTGTTGATTCTTTATACCAATCACTTATAACTTCTGTTATTGGCTTTCCTCCACTTCTATTTGCTTTATCTTGTGGATTCCATCCACCTTTTGGATTTACTGTAGATGAATTGTTTGCTGTTCTACTTTGTTCTCTTGTCTTTTCTGTTGATTCTTTATACCAATCACTTATAACTTCTGTTATTGGCTTTCCTCCACTTCTATTTGCTTTATCTTGTGGATTCCATCCACCTTTTGGATTTACTGTAGATGAATTACTCCTTGGACCACTCAATATGGTATTAGCTGAACTACTCCTATTTTCATTTGCATTCCATCTTGCACCAATTCCATATACTTCACCTGAAATTCCTGCTACAAAGCTTGCAATTCCTTCAATCTTTGCTGAAAGATTTTGTAAATCTCCACTACGAGGAAAATCAGATGGAATTGATAAAGACGCAACTGCACTAGCAGCAGCTCTTAACATTGACTCTGCGCCTCCTATAGATGAAATAACACTTCCTTCGGCACTTGGTTCGTATGTACTCATATATCTTCTCCTCCTATAAGACTTTAAATTAAACTTTGTAAATAACTTACATGTGCTTCTAATCTTGTTTTTTCATTTTCTAGTTCTTGTTTTTCTTTTTCAAGTTTTTGTTTTTGGTTATTTGCCTCACTAGTACAAGATCTTAACGTAGATACGCAAGATACGATTTGTCCTTTAGCACTTGAAATTGAACCGTGTGGAGCATCTGCAGCAGGTCCATCATACATATTTGACAAATTTGACTTAGCATCTGTCAATTCAAAATTTGCAGAATTTAAACTTGAAGTTACGCTAGCCATACCGCTAATAAGAGCTGTGTATTGATCTATTTTAGATTTTTTTTCATTAATTTGTCCTTGAAGGGCTTGAATTCTTGCATTACATTCTGCTATTTGTCTCTGTATAGCTTCTATTTCTGAAGTAGGTAAATACATATTATCCCTCTTTCCTTATAAAAGATTTATTATTTAACAAAATATTAAAAATATTATTTTAATAATTCATCAAATAAAAATAATTCAATAAATTATTAAAATAATATATAAGTATTCTATCTATTATAAACAAATATACATCTATAATAAACAGAATACTTATTTTGATTTTATTGTCCAAAATTTGTAGCATCTTTTTTTCTATTTTCTTCATTAGCAATAAAGTGTTGAATAGCTGCAGATAATTGACTATCAATTATTCTACTAATTTGATTAAAATCTGCATCTAATTGTGAACGAGTTTCAGCAAATCTTCTTCTTGCATCATTTCCAGATGGAGTGTCCCAAATTGGTCTTGTTGCATCAAAAATCCCTTGAATATTATTTAATGATTGTCTTGCTGTTCCAAAAAGAGCTGAAACTTTAGTTTGGAATCTCTTTTCAGCAGATGCTTGTTCATCACTTAAATCAATTACTTCACCCGCAAAATCTTTAGGTGCTGGAATTGGTTCAGGTGGAGTTTGTCTAGCATCTGGGAATATTCCATTTAAACCATCAACAGCAGCATAACCAATAGCATCATATTCAATAACATATGGTACATCAGCTATAAGCCATAAAAGTTGTTCATTAAAGTAATTTAAAAATTTATTATTGCACATATCTACAAGCATAGTATATTGATTTCCATGCCAAGTGTTATGTACTTTTTCTATTTCTTCATAAACTTCTAGTATAGCAGCATGTACTTTATTAGCCTCTAATCTAAATTCATCTCCTACTGGATATAATTTATTATAATCTGCATGATAAGCCATATTATTCACCTCCTTGTGTTAAAAATATCAATAATATATTTTTTTGTCAATAGTTTTTTATAATAAAATTAATTCTGTACCATTTTTTATATTTGCATCTTTAAAAGTTAGCTCCATATTATAAGGTGTAGCAGTCTTTTTATTATACATTAATGGAAGCTTATTAGGTGTATAAAACCCACCATTTATTTCATTAATTGCTTTTACAATTAAACGTGTAATTTTATATATTTTTTTATTAATTGGAACTTTTATATCATAGCTTAATTCTAAACCAGGAATATAAACTCTTATTATAATTTTATTCATCATCCTCACCCTTTTCTTCCATTTCTAAAAGTTTAACTAATTTTGCAGATCCTTCTTTTACCACATATCCAAAGCTTTTTCCACAATTATTTACCATTTTTGTTCTGTTTTCGTTGTAATTTAGTGCGTATTGATCTAAAAATCCACTTCCAACCCATATACCATTATCATTTGATGTAAAATTCTTATACCAATTTTCATATTCTATACATTTTAATCCTGTTAAATTATCAACAAATATATAGCAAAAACTCTTTAATTTTTGTGTTCCCTCTATTGTTTGCACAAAAAAGTCTTTAAATTCCTCAATAGCATTAAAAAATCTTTCTATTCCTAATATAATAATAACATTCATACTTTGTTTTACTATCTCAGGAAAATCATTAATATAATTTTCAAAATCATTTTTTACATCATTATTTGAATTTAGATTTTCAGCATCAAAAACAATAGTATTTACATTTTTTAACATTTTTATTTCTTCTATTATATTTGTTCCAAATTTTAAAGCATCATACTTATTTTTTGATATAATCAACGATATATAATTTTTTAAAAAATTATAGTTCATTACCTTTATTTCATCTTTAGTAATTCCAATTGGAACAGACTTTATAGAATTTAAGCTTGGTTTTAAATCTTCAAACCTTACTACTTCTGGTAGTATAGGTATTGGTCTAGCTTTTGTTGATTTATTTAAGCCTTTAATCATTTCCCTTATATTTATTAAATACTCATCTGCATCACATATTTTAGCTGTTTGAAATTCATATATTTCATCTTCTATATTTAGTAATCCTCTACCAAATAGATTTGATGGTCTTTTTTTAGATCTTACCCCCATAATGCTAAAATAATCATCATCATTATTTAAGTTTAACGCTATTCTTTCTCTAAAGTTTTGAGTTAATCTGTATCTCATATCGCTATATGAATTTAGTGCAAATATAAAAGCTACTCCATATTTAATTCCTTCTCTAGTTAATGTTAAAATTGTTTCTTCATATTTTGTATTATAAGTTTCATTAAATGCTTCAAAGTTATTTAATATAACAACCATTAAAGGCATATTTTCTTTTCCTGTTTTTAGGTATAATTCATAGTCCCCACTATAATCAGATAATATTTTCTTTCTTCTTTCCATCTCATCAAAAATTAAATCAAATAATCTTTGTATTTTTTCCAACTCATTTAAAAATACAACATCTCCAACTTGAGGTGCATCTTTATATACTTTTAAAGATTCACTTCCAAAATCCATTATATATAACCAAAGTTGCTTTGCTGTATAATTTCTTATTATTTCATAGCATATTGTACTTAATAATGTTTCTTTTCCACTATCAGCATTTCCATATATTGCTACATTACCAGGTTGTGACAAATTAACTCTTGCAATACCTTGTTTTTGATTAGTTGGATCATCGTATTCTCCAATTACTGGATTGATTATCTTTTCATCATTTGTAGCTTTGTATTTTTCAATAACATCTTGTAAATAAATATTTTCCGGAATATTTTCTAGCCATAAATTTTCTGGCTGAATTTTTTCTTTTTTTGCTAAATTATATAAATATTCCACTATTTTAGTTAATTGTTCTCCATCTATATGAGCTTTTATTTTTGCAATATCGTCTACTTTTTTTATTACTGTTCCAGAATTAGATAAAAATTCCACAGAATTATCAACCTTCTTTTTACTTACATTTGAAGGGATATATTGAGCTCCAGACCAAGCAGCTTGTCCTAAGTTAAAATAGTCATCATTTCCTACTTGAATATAAAACTGACCTTGTCCTTTTAGACTTGCAGCATCTGGTTTTCCAATTACATCTGAACTATCTTGTTTTGTTTGAACTTTTAAGCATATTGCAAATTTGCTATTACTTCTAATTTGTTCATTTACAATACCTGCTGGCTTTTGAGTTGCAAGTATTAAATGTACTCCTAAAGAACGACCAATTCTTGATACACTAATTAATTCTTCCATAAAATCGGGCTGTTGTTGCTTTAATTCTGCAAACTCGTCGCAAATTATAAATAAATGAGGTATTGGTTTTTTTACTACCCCATCATGAAATAGTTTTTGATATTTATAAATATCTATTGTACCCTCATCTGTCATATTTCTCGCTTCATTAAACATTACTTGTCTTCTTCTTAACTCTGATTGAATTGAAGCAAGTGATCTATTAAGTCCAACTTTATCGATATTGGTAATTGTTCCTACTAAATGAGGTAGTTTTATATTTCTTTTTTCAAAAGCTCCTGCTAAACCTCCACCCTTATAATCTATTAAAACAAAATTTACATCATAAGGATGATAATTTACTGCTAAAGATAAGATATACGTGATTATAAATTCAGATTTTCCAGAACCTGTTGCCCCTGCAATTAATCCATGAGGTCCATGCATCTTTTCATGTATGTCTAAAGAAACTATTCTTCCTGACCCATCTATTCCAACTGGCGCATCCAGTGATATAGTAGAATCATTTGTTCTCCATCTTTCCGAAATATTTAATTGTTCTATTAATCCAACATCATACATTTCTAAAAATGCATAACTATTTGGAAGAAGAGCTTTTCCAGTTAAAGAATACTTTATTGGTATGTTTGCAAGTACTCTGCTAATATCATCAAAAGGAATTATAAAGTTTGAATTAAACGTAAATTCTTTACGCTCACTCTGTTTCATTAAACTTTCAAAAATTCTTCCTTCTTCCCCATTAAGATTAATAAATGTTTTGCATTCATTTGGTAACTGAATTAAGTCTTTGTTTAAACATAAAAGTCCAAATCCAATATTATTTTTTACTTTTAAAACCTCTTTTATAATTTTTAGGTCTTGTATTTTTTTATAATTATCTGTAATTATTATATAATACGGTTTAAACTGTTGGTAATCGTCATCATTTCCCTTTTGTTTTTCCATTCTCTGGCTTAAGTCTTCTTCTAAGTATCTTGATATTTTTTCCATATCCCCATAATTATCTGCAAAAAAACGTATCTCTTTTGGTGCATCCCATACATGTGGTAACATTTTAACAAATTCCCACTTGTTCTTTTTATCTTCATCCACTAAAAATACCAATTTTAATTCATCATAACTCTGGAAAGTAATTAATTGTAAAATTATATTTTTTATCATTGCATCATTTATTTTTTCATCTTTAGAAATTATTGCAGAAATGTTGTGTTTTAATAGTGGGAAAAGTACTGGCGCTCCTTTTAGTATTTTAGATTTATCTGTAATACTTTTTAATATTTCAACTAATTCATCATCCTCCATAGTAAATCTATCTTCTGGATAGTTAATATCTATATCAAGCGGAACATCTCCAACTCCAAGTCTTACAGTTAAAAAGTCTGGGTCTTCTATTTTTCTTTCCCATAATCTTGGTTCTTTTTTTAATACTATTTTACAACATTCCTCTAACCCAACATAGTTGTTTAATAAAATTCCTCTTTGCCTATTCATTGCTTCATCAATTACATCTATTTTAGAATCAATATATTTTCTGTATCTTTGTTGTCTTTTTATTTCCCTTTTCTTCTTGCTCTTTTTATTATATTTTATATTAAAAATCGGAATAAGAACCATAGATATCAGCATTGCAAGAGTAATAAAAACCTGAAATCCTATTTCTAAACTAGATGCGTTTCTACTTGCAGAACTTGAAAGATTTCTACCACTTGAAAGTAACGATATCATTCCCATCATAAGAGTTGATCCAAGTACTAGTACAATTGGCATTTCGTCTTTACTTTCTATACTAGGAGGTGAATCGATTCTTATTTTTAAAGTCTCAATAACATCTGTTAATCTTGGTGCACGAGAAAAATACTCTTTATCTTCATAAATCTCAATATCGTCATCTTCTTCATCGTCAATATCTTCATTTTTCCCTATTACCTCAAAATTTCTTTCAGCATTATCAACAGTAAAATAGTTTCTATTAAATGTCATATTGCTCATAGGATTATTAATTAAAATACCATTACCAAAAATAATTATTTTTAATCCCATTATAAATATACAGTCACCACTATTAAGTTCATGTATATCTTTAGATACAATATCATTATTAACAGCCGTTCCAAATTTTTTATCAAAATTTTCCAAAAACCATAGATTTCCATCTCTAAAAATCCTAGCATGAATATTTGATACTAGAGCATTTTTATATACTATATGATTTTTTTCGCTTTTACCTATATATATTTCTTGTGTATTTTTTATAACTAAATGTTCAAAACTAGTTTCAAATGCAGGCATACAATACACTATATAAAAATTTTCCATACTTCCTATGCATAATCCATACATATTATGTTCTTTTAAAATGATTTTATCTGTAACAATATCATTTTTTGACATAATTTTAATACTATCATCTTCTATATTTAAAGCTTTTGGATTAATTGCTTTTACATTTTTATCTGTTATTATTTGCCATTTTCCATTTCTACCTTCTATATTTATCAGTTTTTTTTCAACATCGCTATTTCTGTCTTTAAGCCAATAATTACCTATTGGTTCTTTAGGTAGTCTAATTTTATAAATTGATTCTTTTCCAATTAAAGTAACTAGCAATTTTATTCCTCCTTTGTATCTCGTTATTCTTTGCATAAGTTTCCTATATTATATTTTATAATCTTTTGTTCTTTTGTCAATCATAGTATTTTCTTTGAATGGTTTAAATATTATATTTCCGTAATAAAAGAGAATTTATTTTACATTTTTACATTTTTATTACTTTTTTATTTCATTTAAAATTTAAATTATTTAACATAGATATATTCTTTAAATTTTTCAAATTTACTATCTCCAATACCATTAACTTGTTTTAAATCTTCAATATTTTTAAAACTACCATTTATTCTTCTAAATTCTATTATTCTTTCTGCTAAGGATGTCCCAATTCCAGGAAGTTCTTCAAATTCTTCTTTTGTAGCTTTATTAACATTTATTCTTTTGTTATTTTGTTTATTTGCTTCTTTATCCTCTTTATTTTCAGAATAATCATTTTCTAAAACATTTCTGCTTTCTTTACTTAATGTACTATTTACTTTTTGGTTATTGTCTTCAATTTCTTCCCTCTTACTAGGGATATTTAACTTACTTCCATCCTCTAAAACATACGCAAGATTAATTTCTGAAATATCTGCATTTTCTGTAAGTCCACCTGCTGTATCAATTGCATCTTCAATTCTTGCACCATCTTTTAGTTTTACTATTCCAGGTTTTCTTACTTCTCCTGCAACATGTATAATTATTGTATTCTCATTTTTTTCCTTATTATCTGTATTTGAATCTTCTGTGGTATTTCTAACCAAAATTTCATCTTGTAAATCTAAATTTTCATTTCTATTTAGTTTATTAATTATAAAAATAACTAATACTATTATTAATAAAATAATGCCAAGTATAAATACCTTTTTATTTTTAATTCTTAATATATCAGACATTTTCACCTCCTTTGGAATATGACCATTCCTTTTTCTATTATAAATTAAATCTAATTATTATATATTTTTTATAACTTTTTATTCTGAATACTAATTTATGATAATAAATTGTTCAAAAAAAAAACGGCTCTATTTATCTAAAATAGCCACCGTTTTTATTATTATTTATTTATTTATAATCTTTACCTAATATAATTGTAATATCTACAGAACTTGATGTAGATGAACTAGTTTGTATATTACCTGTACCTAATATTTCTTTAATAATATTTGTAGTATTCTCATCTACTGATTTTTTATTTATTATTGTCGTATTATTTGTTAATGTTGTAGTTCCTGTTTTATAAACAGTATATCCTTGTTTTTTAAGATTTTCTGTAGCTTGTGTTAATAATTTACCATTATTACTTCCATTTAAAATTTCTATTTTTATTGCTGAATTAGATTTTTTATCTGTATTGTTTTCCTTGTTGTTCGATTGTTCAGAATTACTAGCTTTATTTTTGTTTTTTTCTGAAGTTGTTTGCTCACTTGAAGTGTTATTACTGTTTAATTTATTTTGTTCCTGGTTTTCATCTTCTTCAGTTCCATTTTGCTCTTTAAATAATTCATTAACAAGAGTTTTTGTTTGTTTTTCACTTGCTATAAAAAACCATAATTTACTTGCCCCAAGTATTCCTGCATCTCCTGGAAGTGTTGCAGTTTGTAAATTTTCTGTATTAAAATCTAATGCATATGGTATATAATCATGTATAATATTCCAATCATTTATATTAGTTGTAACATTCTTTTTAAATATTTCTATAAAGTTTCCTATTTTGGTTATGTTTTTAAGTTGAATTACCTTTTTTGCAACAACTTTTAAAAATTCTCTTTGTGTTCTCATTCTACCTAAATCATTATCACCATAAGATGCTGGATAAGATGATCCATTATTATTGTGTCTAAATCTAACAAGCCATTCTGCCTGTTCTCCATTTAGCTTTTGATAACCTTTATCCAAATGTATATATAAGTCTTGTGAACTATCATCATAATCCATTTTTATAGGTACATCAAATTCTACTCCTCCAATTGTATCAACAAGTTCTACTAATGCATTATTGCTAATAACTACATAATATTTAATATCTAAACCTGTTAATTTATTTACTGCTTCTAATGTTTTTTCTGGACTTTTTTGATATAATGCATTTATTTTGTCATATGATGTTGCTTTATTTTTATTATTACCCACAAATGTATCTCTTGGAATTGATAGTAACGTTGCTTTTTGCGTTTTAGGATTATATGATGCAACCATTATTGTATCTGTTAAGTCTGTAGATATATCTTTGCTTACTCCCAATATCAATACCGTAAAAGGCTTTAAATCTTTTAATTTTTTTTCATCTTGTCCCATTGCAGTTTGTATAAGGCCCTTTACTCCCCATCCATTTTTATAGGTACTATACCCTACAAATCCAGCACAAAATAAAAATACAATTAATATGAAAATAAGAAAAGCTTTTAAAATTTTATGTTTCTTTTTTCGTTTTATTCTTTTGTTCTCAAGTTTTTTATCATTTTTTTTATCCATTTAAAATATCCTTTTTTCTAAATTAAAACTACGGTTGAGATTATAACAAATTTTTATCTAAAAGGCAATAGTCTACTATAGCATTATTTTCATATAAAACCTTAGTTATATACGAACTATATACTAAATTCTGTATTTTTTCGCTATTTTTCATAGAATTAATTATAAATAAAACTGTTAATAATAAATATATAATTAATACTGATTTTAACAAACCATATAAAACTCCTCCTGCTTTATTAAATTGTTTTATAATTGGCAAATCTGAAATTGATTCTGATAAGAATTTTAATAGTATAATTAAGACTCTTATTGCAATAAATAACGCAATTGCTATTATAACTTTAACAATCTTCTCTGATATATTAGTAGCAATAGTTTCTATAGTCTTTTCTTTAGCTTCATTTGTTAAATCTTTTATCTTGTCATTTATGTATATAGATATAATATTGGTATCTTTTTCTTTTGAACTATTATCAACATTAATTTCAATTTTATCATTGTGTTGCATATTTTTTTCATCTTTTGGAGTTTTATTGAAATTACTTACTATAATGCTTTTGATATTTTCATCAATCTCTGTATTTTTTATCACTAAGGTTGCAATTGGATTAAATAGTATAAGAGTTGCAATAATTGCAATTAAAAATGCAAAAGCGTTAAATA
The DNA here is from genome assembly GCA_947167965.1 of uncultured Clostridia bacterium. Taxonomy (GTDB): domain Bacteria; phylum Bacillota; class Clostridia; order TANB77; family CAG-508; genus CAG-269. The sequence continues at coordinate 10,079 of CAMVJW010000009.1, forward strand.
CAACTTTTATTAATCCTTTTTTATATCCAAAATAAATATTTAAAAATAAAATTAAAACAATTATTATATCTAAAATAATTCCCATTTTTTATCCTTCCTAAAAGCATCGTTTTACAGAAAATAATCTTTTTCAAAAATAGTTTGTCCTATAAATTAATAATTTCAATTCTATCTTTATAAAGGATTATTGCCATATCGTTTAATATTGAAAAGTTAGTTATTTCTTGATTAGATGTATATTTTCTCTTCAACATACCATTTACATTTATAAAGTAGATTTCTGTTCCAACATTTACTCCTATAGTGTTATTATATGTATACATATCCTTTGCCACTTCATCAAATGTATATGTTGTTTTTTGATTATTTTGTACATTTACTATGTTCAATACAGAGTTAGAATTAAATATTCCTGTTCCTTCTTCAGTAATATATGCAATATGGTTATTTAAATCAATAGATGCAAAGGTTGATTTATCATTAATATTAAGTAAAGTATCTTCTCCATTTTGTGATATTCTCTTTATTAAATCATCATACATACAAATTAGTTTTTGCTTTTCTTGATATTGAATATTTACTGCGATTTGAGAATTATTAGATTCATATTTATTTATCACTGCATTATCTGATTTATTTTGTGCATTCTTAATTGATATTACTTTTATAGTTGATTTTATTATTGTCCCAGAAGCGTCTATTTCAGCATATGCTAAATAATTCTCATCATTTGATATTGAAACATCTGCAACCCTTGTTGAAGACAAAAAGTTTCTAAATAATTGTTTTCCTGTATTATCATATAACGTTATTATTGCTTTATATGTTGTATCTGTTGTAACAACCGCAACATATCCATTTTTACTTACATAGATTTGTTGTATTTCTCCCTCTGTTTTTTGTTCCCAACCATAATTTTTATCAAAAATAGTACAAATATTTTGTCCATTCTTTTCAGCTAAAACTAAATATTTATCATTTGAGGCAGATATCGCTGTATTTATATCTACAGATAAATTTACAATGCTTTCTCCTGAGCCATTATAAACTTTTAGATTTTTGTCATTTAGAATTCCTATATATTTTCCATATCCAAATACTTGATTATTTTTCCCTGATTCTAAATAAATAGTTTTTGCTTTATCTACTTTTACCTCTTTTCTAAGAATATTTATGTCCGTCCATTTTCTAATTGGTTCATTAAAAAAATACAAACATATCCCAGCAATAATTATAATTATAATCAGTACAATTAATACTATTTTTATTATTTTTTTCTTGTCCATATCTTTTATTATTTGAAATTCCATTTAAATTTCTCCTGTAATGAATAATTTATTTTTCTTTAGAATTATTTCAATTGGTTATCATATAAATTTACAAATATATTTTAAAATTACTTTATATTATTATAAAACAATTTTAACAAAACATATATAAAATATCAAGTATGTCTAAAAATAAATAAGATTTAACCTTAGCCATATTTTATTAAATAATACAATTCAAATAAACCTACATACCCCATAAATGGATATATAAATTTTACTAAAGTAGAAAATTTAAAATTTGCAACCATTATACTAAAAAAACATATTGTAAAACTAATTTTGACTATATTGTTTTTATTGGAAATATTTTTTATTAATCCCATTCCTATAGAAATTGCAGTTGTAAAAATTGCAATTAATAATATTATTCCAAATATCATACTAAAAAAGTTATAATTATTTTTTATAACATATAAAAGTGGCATTTCAATACTATTATAGCTAGTGTTTTTTAATAATAAAAAATAAACTAACAGTGAAATGATTAATAATACAATAGTTGTAATTATTGAAGTCCATTTTATTTGTTTTTTATCTTTTAGATATGCTTTTAAATTTATTAAACATGGTATTATTAATAAAATATTATAACTTGCATAAACTATAGCATCTATAATCCAATATAAATTACTTTTGTCTGTATCAATATAGTATATTTCATTTATATTAATTTTACTTAAATTGAATAAACCTACTAACACAATTACTCCAATTAATATTGGAACTATTTTATCATTTATTTTAACTATCTTTTTAATATTTCCAACGAACAAAATAAAAGCTATTATTGCAAGTATTGTTGAGCCAATAATTCGGTTTATTTTAAATTCTTGTTCAAAAAAGCTTCCAAATCCCGATACCATAATAAAAAAACTAAATAATAAAAAAGTATTAATTATTACATTTATATATTTATTGATTTTACTAAATTTATAATTGGTAATTATATTTATAAAATCTTCATAATCATTTATTTCATTTTCATTAACAATTTTTAATGTTTTATAAATACTATATCCAATTATTGCATTACATATTAATAATCCCCATATACCTTTAATCCCATATTTAAAGAAAAAAACATATATTTCCTGTCCGTGAAATAAATCCAGCTCCAATAATAGCTCCAATTATTGTAAATAAAATCATAGTTTCTCCCATTTGTTTTGCCAAAAAAAATTATTTATGCAAAAAAGACTTTATATAATATTATATAAAGTCTTTGTATTTTTATGCTATTATTTTTTTCTTCTTCTAATTTGCCATACAATAATCCCAAATATAATTATAATAATTGGTATTATGAATATAATTTTCATAATAATAGACTTTTGTCCATCTGTTGCAGTAAAACTACTAACTTGAGAATAATTTTTTCTAATTGTAATATCTTCATTTGTATCAGTTAAATATGCAATTGAATTTAAAACTAAATCTTTATTGTTGTATATCATAATCATAGGCGGAATTTGTGAAGAAATTTGGGCATCAGAAATAAAATTATTTTCTCCATATATTATTAATTTTGATTTTTTTTCAGCCTCTTCCTCATTTTCACCAGAAATATTTTTAGTAAAAATACCTCCTACTATAAAGCTACCTTTTTCATCATTTTCAGTATTAACAGATGTATTTGAAATATCTTTTCTAAAATATGATTCATCTGATGTTTTAATGATTTTTTCAGTTTTAACATTTAGGTTATTTTGCATTTCTTCATTAATGTTTATTTTTGTAGCATTAATTAATAATGCTTTATTTAGGTTTTTATCAATACTAGTGTTTCCTAAATCCTCCACAATAAAGCTTGGATATCCCTGTATCATTTTATTTTGGTCTGTTTCATAAATATATCCCACATCAAAACCGTTTAATCCATATAATTCAAGAATTTTATTTACATTTACCAATTCAACCTTTTGTGAATATGATGCATTTAGCCACAATATATTTCCACCATTATTTATATAATTTATAATTTGATTTGTGGTTAATTCATCAAAATCTTTTATTGGAGTTGTTATAACTAAAGTATTACAATCTTCTGGAATTGTACCTTTAACTAATATATCTAAGTTTTCATATTCTAAAATTTCATCTTTTAAATACATTGCAAAGTAATTCATTATTCCAGAACTATCCATATTGTAATTTGAATATCCAGTTAAAAAATATACTTTTGCAATCTTTTCACTAGTTACATTTAAAATAGCTGATGTAATTTTTTCCTCTGTAATATTAATTGTATTGTAGTTACTGTCATATGTATATAACTCATCTGATAATATTGTTTTTGATTTATTATTAGATTCTACAACTATTGCAACCTCTCCATTTGTTAAATTATATTTTGATGCAAAATCTGTTCTTTCATTTAAATCAATTATTTCTATATTTATTTCATTATTAAATTTATTGTATTGTTTTGCAAATAAATATGTTGCGGCATCATCTGTATATCCAACAAAATACAAATTTACTTTTTGGTTTATATTCGAAAGTCTTTCCTTACTTTCTGAAGTTAATGTGTACTCTTTCGTGGTAGTACAATCTATTGGTGTTATATTAAATGATTCAACTATTATATTAATAACAATTACTACTGCTATTAATATTGCAATTAAAATTATAGTATTAATTCCACTAATTAACCATCTTTTTTTTATTAAATTGATAAACCTAACTAATATATTTTCTTTAACTTCTATAAGATTTTTTTCATTTTTATTATTAGTTTTCAAAATTTACTCTCCTCTCTTATTTCAGACTTTTTCTTCTTTGCATTATTATCATTGTTATTAAAATTGTAAGTATAATTAAAGTTATAAATAAAACAATTGACGCTATATCAATTTGCCCATATAAAAATTTCACAAAGTGATCCATTAACGAAAGCTTTGATAAACTTTCTATCATGTCTGGAACAAAATTTCCTATGAAAATAATTGCAAAAGTTATTATTCCTGAAATAATAGGCGTTTCTGTTAAACTAGATGCTAATATACCAAAAGATATATAAACTGCTGAAAGCAATAAAAATCCTAAAATAGTTGTTAAATATATTGGAACATCTGGAACTTCAAAAAATGATAATATTCCGAAATATAGCAATGTACAAATCGTTGGAATAAATACTAGTAAAAAAGCAGCTAAAAACTTTGCTATAACAACTCCTAACATACTTACTGGTGCAGTTAACAATATTTGGTCTGTTCCATTTTTCTTTTCTCCTGCAAAAGCCCACATTGTAATTAATGGAATTATAAACATAAGCACATAAAATGCTGTATAATAGAATAAATATGTTAAATTTATACTTGATTGATTTATTGTTGTTAAATAAAATAGGCTACTAAATGCTAATAAAAATATTCCAATTACAACATATCCAATTGGTGAAAGGAAATAATTTTTTAATTCTTTTTTTATTACTGCTAACATTATTTATTACCTCCTTCTTTTATTATTTTCATAAATGCATCTTCTAATGTAATATCAACTTTTTTCATTTCTAAAATTGTAATATTATTCTTAGAAAATAAATTAAATACTATTTTATTTAAATTCACATTTTCTTTTCCTGATATTTCATATTGTTTTGTTCCATCATCATTTTCTTTTATCAATCTTAATAATAATTTTTCATCATTATTATTTATAATAGATTCAATTTGATTATTCTTGTCTTCTACTGTTACATAAATAGCATTATTATTATCAACTTTTTGTTCTAAGTTTTCTGGTGAATCTATTGCAACTATTTTTCCTTTATTAATAATTATTACTCTATCACATATCTGACTTACTTCTGTTAAAATATGAGAGCTTAAAATTACAGTGTGTTTTTTACCTAAACTTTTGATTAAGCTTCTAATCTCTGTAATTTGTTTTGGATCTAATCCAACAGTTGGTTCATCTAAAATTAATATTTTAGGTTCAGATACAAGTGTTCCTGCTAAACTAACTCTTTGTTTTTGACCTCTAGATATATTTTTAATTAATTTATTTTGAATTTCATCCAACCCAGTTTCTTTTAATACTTTTTGAACCATTTCTTTTCTGGTATTTCTATCTATCTTTCTTAATTCTGCCATATATGTTACAAACTCTTTTATTGTCAGATCTGTATATAATGGAGTCCCTTCCGGCATATATCCTATCTCTTGCTTGGCTTTTTTTGATTTTTTTATTGTATCAAATCCATTTATAATAACAGTTCCATCTGTCTGTTCAATATACCCTGCAATAATGTTCATAGTTGTTGTTTTTCCAGCTCCATTTGGTCCTAAAAATCCAACAATTTCTCCATCATTGATGGTAAAACTTATATCATCTAAAGCAATAACATTCCCATATTTTTTAGTTAAGTTTTTAACTTCAATCACGTAGTTTTCCTCCTTGTTAAATATTAAGATTTTAAAGATAGTCTCGCTTAAATCCTTACAAATATTACCACTTAAAACTTTCAAAGTAAATATGTTTCACAAAAAGTTCACAATTTTAATTTTAGACATAAATATACTTGAGTTAAAAAAACTGTTATGATACAATGAATCTAAATTTAAGGAGATTTTACTATGGTTGATATAATAATTCCAGCATTTAATGCACATAGTACAATATCTAAAACATTAGCGTCAATTGCATATCAAAAAAACTCATCAGATATTAATGTTTATATTGTAAATGATGCATCAGAATATGATTATGCAAATGAGATATCTTTTTTTAAAAATTTTTTAAATATTACTGAACTAAAATTAGATACAAACTGTGGCCCTGGATTTGCAAGGCAATATGGAGTTGATAATTCAAGTTCAGAATTTATAATGTTCATAGATGCTGATGATGTATTTTCCTCTCCAAATTCTGTAAGCCTGTTACTAGATTCAATCCAAAAAACAAATTCTGATATTGTAATATCAACATTTTTAGAAGAAACAGAAAATTTAAAAATTGTAACTCATTCAGATGACAGTATATGGTTACATGGAAAAATATATAGAAGAGATTTTTTATTAAAAAAGAATATTAGATTTAACAATACCTATGCAAATGAAGATAATGGATTTAATCAACTTATATTTTTAAATGATTCAATTACTCATACAATCCCAGATATAACATATTTTTGGTTATTTAATTCTAATTCAATAACAAGAAAAAATAATCATCAATACTTTTTAAGTGGCATAGAAGGGTATATTTATAATATGATATGGGCTTTAGAACAAGCTATTAATAATAACTGCAATAGGGACAAAATTGCAAATTTAGCTTTTTCTGTTCTAGTTGCAACATATTATTATTATTTACATTTTTATAAATCAAAAAAATCAAAAAACTTTTTAATATGGTCAAAAAAATTATATGAAATATATATAAATTACCCTATTTTGTTTGAAGAAAAAAAATATGAAATATGGAATGATCAATTTTTATTTACTACAGAAGATTTGGATATTCAAGTAAAACTGAATCCTAAAGTTTCATTTGATAAATTTTTGAATTTAATTCAAAAAGAAAATTTTGAAAATATTAAAAATGATGATCCTTTAGTTTTAGCTTTTTCATGTTCTAAAAATTGGTATAAATATTTATGTATAGAATTATTTTCTCTTTTAGAATCTACAAAAAATATACAAAAAATATACTTATTAATTGAAACTGAAGATATTTCAGAAATTCCATATCTTAAGTTATTTCAAAAACTGTATAATGTAGAGTTTAAGCTAGTGAATATTAACAATTATATAAGAAAAAGAATTAATCCAAACAGCAAAAATGATAATACATTTTTTACTAAATTTAGTTTTGGTAAACTATTATTGCCCGATATTGTATCTGAAGATAAAGTATTGTATCTTGATAGTGATACCTTAGTTATTGATGATTTATCAAGTATTTGGAATTTCAATATAGATGAATACTATACTGCTGGAGTTAAGGATTGGGGTATTTATAAAAGAGGAAATATAAGTGAACTAGGTATTAAAGATAAATACATAAATAGTGGTGTTGTAATATTTAATGTAAAAAAAATAAAAGAGGATAAAATTCATGATAAATGGTTTTATATAGTTAATAATTATAAATTGATTTTTCCTGATCAGGATGCTTTAAATACGGCTTGTACAGATAAAATTTTTTATTTACCTGATATTTATAATGTAGCAGATGATGTAACAAAAGAACCTGAAGATGTTTCTTTAGCAAAAATTATTCATTATGCTGGAATAAAAGAAAATTGGGTATATGATTTAAAATATTCTGAAATATGGTGTCAAATTGAAGAAAGATTTAATAAAAAAATAGGAGAATTAATTATAAATGATTGATATAATAATTCCTGCGTATAATGCACATAATACACTAAATAGAACATTATTAAGCATATTATTACAAAAAAATATTAATGATTTACATATTTATATAATAGATGATTGTTCAGATTTAGATTATAAAAATGAATATGAATTGTTTAAAGATAAAATGGATTTAAAGGTTTTTAGGCTAGATAAAAATATGGGACCCGGTTACGCTAGACAGTTTGGTATTGAAAACTCAAATTCTAAATATATTGTATTTATTGATGGTGATGATATTTTTTACAACTATTATTCTGTTCAATATTTATATGATACAATTGAAAATGGAAATTTTGATGCAGTGTCTGCTAATAAACTTATAGGAGATAACCCAAATGCATTTCCTACAATTTTTAATGATTTACACGCAAAAATATATCGAAGAGAGTTTCTTCAAAAAAATAATATTCATTTTTCAAATATGTATAATTCAGAAGATATTTATTTTAATGATTTATTTATGATGTGCAAACCAAATATAGGGAAGTGCAATCAAACTGTATATGTTTATAACAATACACCTAGTTCTCTTACTAATCAAAATAATTATTATGAAAAATTACATATAAAAAATTTTATTATTAATGTTATTTCAAGCATTATAGAAGCTGAAAATCTAAATTATAATCCAATAGAAATTGCAAAAGTTGTAATCTTTTCTATGGCCTATTTATATTATTATTTTTATAATAATATGAGTGACCCTAATTTAAAATATGTTTCTGAACTCATACCTTTTTATAATAAATATCATAACCTTTTAGATATAGAAACTAAGACAAAAATAATCAGTTTTTGGATTTATAAACTCGATTATCCACCTATAGATATGTCTTATGAAGATTTTATATATATATGTAACTCAAAATAAAAACCTCAGCTTAGCTGAAGTTTTTTTATTTTCATACTTATTCATATATACAAATTATGGTGAGCCGAAACTTAACAAATATGAACACATATTATTATACAAATTGCTTTGTTGTAACAATTAATATATATATCTTATTATAATTTTTTATTTAAATAAATTTGAATGTGAGCCTATACTAAGTAACGTAATAATAAGCAAATTGTCTATTTTTTGATATTCTAATAATATATCCGGTTGTACATGACATTCCCATATACCGTTTTCTCTTTGGTTCTAATAAGTGATTTCTATATTTAGTTGGTAATATATCATTTGAAGCAAGAATATTGATAACTTCATCAAGAGCATTGTAATTAAAATTGGGTTGTTTTTATATTTTTTTCAGTTGTTTCTTGAATTGGTTAGTAAGTTTGATTTCATATTGTTTCATCATTGTTTATATCCTTCAATATTTCAGATAAATCATTGTAACTCTTGTATTTATTTGGATTTTTTGCTATATCATCTGCCTCTTTAATTGCTTCTAACATTTCATCACTAAATCTTGGTTTTTTTATTGCAAATGGAATACTTTCTGTCATTACAACTTGCTTTAAAAAAATTGTAACAGCATCGGCTATATTCATGCCCAAGTCATTTAATGTTATTTCTACTTTTTTCTTTAATTCCGGTTCAATTCTTATATTTAGAGTATCTGTTTTAGCCATTACTATCACCTCCATATATTTATATAGTAACACATTGTCATTACATTGTCAATGTTATTATATTATTATTTGCAAATAAATGTGAAAATATTCTATTAAAATTATGTACAAATAAACTGGAAAATAAAAACTAAGTAAAGAAATTGAAAAACAAAGAAAAATTTATTAAAAGAATTCTAACACCAATACTATTCACTATTAATTTTTCATTATTAAATCTTAATTGCAATGTAGCTATGCTTCGCACATTTCATATGGTGAAGCGAAACTTGACAAATACGAAATTTTATTTTTTTATAGGTGGTTTTGTCATAAAATTCAATATATAGTCGAAAAAAGTCAAAAAATAAAAAGTCTTTCGAGTACAGATGAAAAAAAATTATTTCAACTATTATTAATAAAATCATCAATCTTATTAATCATATCTTCTACGTTCTCGTATTCAATAAAGTTATTTGTGATAAATTTTAGAGATGAACTAATCTTTAATCCCTTTTCATAAATACATAAGATAGGAGTTTGGGCATAATCTGCCCAACCCAATTCAATTCCCTGTCCTGTTGCTGGTAGAGATACTTCAGCAATTACTAAATCAGAATTTAAGACAATTTCTTTTGTGTTAATGGTTTTATTATTATCATGTGGAAAAAAGAAGTTATTACATTTTACTAAATTAGAATTTTTTATTGGATTATATATTTTATTGATATAATCGTATTTAGTTGAATGTGAAATATATATATTCATTATTATTCTCCTAACATTATTTTTAATATAAAAAAACTTATCAGTCTTATTCTGATAAGTTTTTTTCTCATACGGGTTCGTATAAGACTGTTATGGTGAGCCAGGAGGGGTTCGAACCCCCGACCCCAGGCTTAGAAGGCCTGTGCTCTATCCAGCTGAGCTACTGACCCATATCAATCAACAATAAATATATTACCACAAAATTTGCTTAAAGTCAACTGGTTTTGCGCAGTTTCTTTTAATAAATTGTGCAAACCCCTTTTAAATTGCATAAGACAACGCTTTCCACTTTTTCAAAAGCATTGTCTTATCTTTAATTTAATACAATATTATAATAGTTTTTTATATCATATTATACTAATTATTTTTGAATTTATTAAAAAATCCCTTTTTCTTTTTGCTTTTTTCTTTAATATTAATAAACTCATTTTCCCAATTATCTTCTTTTGTATTTTTTTTAATGCTTTTTCCCCATATATCAACATCTGGAGTTGATTGTTGGTTTTCTAATTTATTTTCAACCGTATTTTCCTTATCATCATCTTCTTCATCATCCCAATCATTATCATTCCAAAAATCTTCTTCATCTGTTTCATTGTCGTCCCAATCTGTTTCAGCTATTTCTTCGTCATCCCAATTATCATCTTCTTCTGTTTCCTCTAAATTTGTTTCATTTTCAAACTCTTCTTCTTTATCTTCTTCATCGTCTTCTTCCCATTCATCCTCTTCTTCATCTACTTCATCAAATTCATCTACATTGGTATCATTGTTATCTTCTTCAAAATCATCTTCCTCTCCAAAATCAAATTCTTCTAAATCGCTGTCATCGCCCCAATTATCTTCTTCATTATTAATTTCTTCATCTATTATTTCTTCTGTTTCATTTAAATCCAATTCTTCTAAATCATCATCTAAACCGCTGTCTTCTTCCCAGTTTTCTTTTTCAAATTCTTCATCTTCTTCTGTATCTTCTTTACTTTCTTCTCTTCCCTTTTTTATTTCTTCTCTTAGATTTCTTTTACTCAATCCTAAAATCATTTCTATTTTTTTATCTATTTCTGATTTTGGATCTAACTTTTCTTCATTTTCTTCTTCTTTTATTTCATTTTTTTCTTCTTTAATATTATCCTCTTTTAACACAGCTGTAACATCTGTTTCTGTGTCATCCTCTTCATCTTCTTCTGTAACATTATATTTACTTAAATCTCTGCCATAATGCTCTGTTACATTTTTGTCAAAAGTTTCATATATTTTTCTCATGCCATCTATTCTCCAGTAATTTGGATTAATAACAGTTACTGGCAAATTAAGTTTTTTAACTTTTTCATCAAAAGCTTTTGATGTTTCCTCTAATTCAATTAAATAATTGTAATTATATAATTCATCATAAGTTTTCTTACCAACTTTATTAGATATTTCTTTTAATAAAATAGAATACAAATTATTAACCTGTTTTAAATCTAAATCTAAATTTCTGCAAGCTTCTTTCATAAGAGATTTATGTTCTTTTTCTCCATTAACAGCAGTAATTCTTTCGTTATCTAAAAATTGAACTAAATACTCTTTAAGGACAGACAAAAATTCTAATTTTACTTTCGAATCTTTTACTGTTTTTTTATGTTTATCAATTTTTACAGTGTTATTTTTTATTTCATTAAACAATCTACTCATTTTGTCATAAATACTTGTTAGTAGATCTGTTTCTTTTTTATGAATATCTACAGCTAAAATTATAGCCTTTGAAATAACATCTTCATTAAATGGAATCTTTTCTTTTTCTCCATTTTTTTCAATTTTATCTGTTAATTCTTTTTCTATACCTTCAGTATCTGTTTCACTAAACTTTTTTGCTTGATTTACTAATGATTTTTCAATATCTTGGAAATTATCTAATGTTTGATTTAATTTTTTATTATATTCATTTTCAACTTTTCTTCTATTTCTTTCACATGTAGTTCTAATAGTACTTTTTTCATTAAATTCTGTTATAATTTCTACAAATTTTTGAGAATTTTCCTCAATTTCATTATTTAATTTATTAATGCTATTGTTAACAATCTCTGTTTTCTTTCTAATAGTATCAGAACTCTCATCGATGTTTCTAAAAATTTCCTTTCTATCATCTTGTAATTGTTGATTTTTCTTATCTAATGTTTCCTGTTTAGCCTGAGTTTCACGTATTTTATCAGCAATAGAATCATACTCTTTTATAATATTTTCTTCCTCATCTGAAACATTTTTATATACTTCTAATTGTTCAATTAATTCACAATAATCATTAAAATTTGTCTTTAAATTGTTCTTTAAATCATAGCCGAACTTCTTGTTAAAAAACCTTTCTAGTACTATTGCATTTCTTTCATACATATTATAAACCTCCAAGATTAACTATTTAAAATTCATTTTTTATTGAATTATTAAGTCACAATTTTATTTCTTTAGTATTCCTTATTTTTTAAAATTCTATTCTAATAGTTTAATAACTATGTTTTCTTCTATCTATTGCATAGCTACTTCCCATAACTGATTTTACAGCATGTTTAACTTGTGCTGCTGTATCTCCTATTTCTAATATGTTTAAAAATCTACCTTTATCAACAACTACCACAGCTATAGAAATTGATGTTAGTGGAAATTTTTCAATAATTCCTTTTCTATTTGCAACTTCAATATATCCATCTTTATTATCTTTTTCATTATAAAAATAACTTACTCTATTATCAAAATTCATTATAATATTTTGACAAAGTTTGTCAACATCTTTATATGGAACAATAACAATAAAATCATCTCCACCAATATGTCCTACAAATCCATTTCCAAATTCATGAACTGCATTTATTATAATATTTGCTGTAGATTCTATTATTTCATCGCCTTTTAAGAATCCATATACATCATTATAAGCTTTAAAATTATCTAAATCTAAATATAATACTGAAAACTCGTCACCCTTCATAAGGTGTTTTTTCAATTCTGAATTTATTTGTACATTTCCAGGCAACCCGGTAAGTGGGCTCATCCTACGGTTTATTGCAAGAAGCCTTGTTAGATTTTTTACTGTATAATATAAATATCCTTCATCAACGGGTTTTTTAATAAAGTATTCTATTGATTCATGTAATATCTTTAACCTATGTTCTCTATCTCCATTTGATGATACCACTATTACAGGAGTAATTTTATTATCCTCATCTTTTCTGATTTTTTTACATACTTCTACTACATCAATATTTATTGCATCTTCATTTATAACAATTAATGATGGTATATTTTTTAGTGCCAAATCAATTTGTTCTGTTTTAACACTTATAAATTTAAAATCTTTGTCATCCCTAAATAGTTCTTTAAAAACAACTATTGAAGACTCATCATCATCTATTATATATACTTCATTAATCATATTTTTCTCCTTAGATGTACAATAAAACTAATTATTATGGATTAATTCAATTCTTTTTTACACTTTTTAATTAACGACCTTATATTTTACGCTATTTTGTATATTTAACTCCTTTTACATTTGTAATACCGTTTTTATTATATACTTTAACTTTTAATTTATTTTCTCCATTTTCTACTTGAATAGTCTTATTGTATTCTTTTTCGTTTATTTCTTCTACTATTGTATCATGATTATTTAATGTAATTTCAACCTTAATTACAGCTTCATCATCTGATGCTTTTATAAAGAAATTTTGTCCATCTGTTGTTATATCTAAATCTGGCTTAAAGTCAACAAATAATTCTTGACTCTTTTTAAACTCACGCCCTTCTTTATCTGTTGCTATAACATTTAGAACATGTCTTCCTTGAATCATATCAACTTGTGTAACATTTTTTACATCATTTATTGTAAATGTTTTTGCATTTGTTTCATCATTATCCCAGAAGTATTTAACTGTATCTATTATTTTTGAGTATTCAACCGTAATTTGTATTTTTGTTTCTATTTGTTCTAATTTTATTTTTGGTACTTCTTCTGCTTCAGCATTAAACTCTCTTGTTTCTTTCTTACCTTTTATGTTCTCTGCTGTTACAATAATAGTAGACTGCCCAGGTTCTAGTTCAATTTCTTTTTGGACTCTTGTTTGCTTATTTCCATCTATTTCTACTTCATCACTATCATTTATTTTATATTTTACCCTTGAAATACCAATTTTGCTGGTTACTACTATTTTCTCAATATTTGCAGATTCTCTATCCATACTAATTGATGGTTCTTCCCCTAATTCATCTTGTACTGACTTTTTATTTTTAATATTTGTAATTACAGCATAAGCTCCTGATGATGTTAAACTTATTCCAAAAATTAATAAAAAAACACAAAAAGCAATAACAATTGATTTTATACTGCTCTTTTTACGTTCTTTCTTTTTTTCTATTTCAACAGCTAAAATTTGGTTCATATATTTCCCTAATTAGTACTTTTCTAATAGGTTCCTCCCTCCCAATTTTTCTTTTCACATTATAACATAATGATTTTTGCTTGTAAATGTTTTTTTTACACAAAAAAGAAAGTTACATCTTTGAACTCCCCTCCTATGAGTAAGTTCATTTAAGTAACCTTCTTATATTTTAAATTTATAAAACAAATTTCTTAATTAATTTTATTCCAGTACCAAATACAAGTAATAATACTAGTCCTATACTTGCATACATTATAATGTTTAATCCTAAACCTGTTTTAATTGATAATAGTACAGGCGCTGAGTCTATATCATCTTCTCCAGCTTTTTTATTGTCTGGTACTGAATCTATATCTGGAACACCTTCATAATTGAAGTCTTCTGAAATTTCCGCTATGTTTGTTTTTAATCCTAAATTTGTTGTTCCATTTATCCATCTTAAAATAACTTTTACTTCGGCACTTTCTCCTGGTTGTAAAAATGTATTTTCTAATAATCTTGTTGAAATAACATTATTTCCTTCATCTGTCCATCCTTCATTGTCTTCACTATAGAATTTTAATCCTTCTGGAACATAGTCTGTTATTTCTTTTGCATATCCTGCTATTTCTCCTTCATTTGTTATTTTTATTGTAAATCCAAATTTAACAACTGTTGAATCTAATTTTTTTCTATTTACTTCAACTTTTGGAATAATATCAGTATCATCATTTCCAACATTTCCAGTTTGAGTTGCAACTGTTTTTCCATCTTCTGTAACTATAACATCTGTTACATATTTTAATAAACTTAAATCAAAAGTTTTAATTAACACCACTTCATAGTCATCATCATCTTCATTTTGTTTATCAACATTGTCTGGAGTAGAGTCTATGTCATCTGGTAAAGGATCTCCTTCTTCATCTTCATATTTTGTAACTTCTGCAATATTTACTATATTTGTATTTGTTGGAGCTTTTTCATTTACTCTGCATATTACCTGTAATTCTTTATAATCAAGTCCAGATCCCTCTCCATTATCATTTTTCTTATCAAATGCTTTTAATATATTATCTTTATCTTTTTCATAAGATAAATAAGATGTTTTTATTGTTTTTCCATCTAATCCAACTGTCCATCCAATATTTTTATTAAAGTCACATTCTACGAAATCTAAATATTCTGGTAAATGATCAGTAACCTCTCCAGCATATACATCAACTTCTCCTTCATTATATACCCTAATGTTGTATAAAACATATGATTGAGCAGGTACTGTTAATGGATCTTTAACCATTATATATGTCGCATCATGGCAGTTTTCATTATCTCTTAATTCTTTTGTATTAACTTTAGTTGCCCTTAAATATGGATTTTGTTTACTTCCTTGGTTTTTATCAGCAGTAATGTATTCTCCATCTGTTATTTCTGTGTCTTGACTTACTGCAGCAATAAATTTTGTTAATGCTAAATCTACTTTTCCTAATACTATGTTGTCAAAATCTTCGTCATCTTGATATTTTTTATCTCCGTCTTTACCAGGCCATTGGTTTGTTTGAGAATCTCTATCTTTTAATGGATCAACATCTTGAACATTTCCTTCAGTATCTGTTGCTTTTGTTATAGCTGCTTCATTTCTAATAGAAACTCCTGAACCGTTTTTAGCACTTACTCTTAAAACTACTGTAACTGAAACTTTGCTTAAATTTGAGCCATCTTTATTTTTATCCATTTCTCTATCATAAGCTGTTAATACTTTATTTTGACCACCTAAGTATTTTGCTACATCACAACTAATGCTTACTGTTTCTTCTCCATTAAATGAATCCATTTTTAATTTCTTTTTATTTGGGTCTGTTTCATCTTCTTTAGAATCAAGTGACCAATATGCATTGTTTTTTGTAACTAATTGATATATTTCATTATTAACTTCTCTTTTTGTTGAATTTCCTTTCGAATCACAGAATGTTAATGTTTTTCCATCATTTTCTGTAACATAAGCAAATTCTAATCCTGTTGGGATGTTATCTGTAATTGTTTCAACTTTACCATCAACATCACCTTCATTATATACGGTAAATGTATATGTTACATAATCTCCACTTTTTACTTGTATAAAGCTTTTATCTTGTATATATTCAGCTGTACTTGCAGATCTGTCATATAGTTTTGAAGTATTTATTTTTGGTTCATTTCTACCTTTTTTATTTGATTTTCCATCTTCAGATGTAATTGATGTAATATATTTTTGTAAAGCTAAGTCAAATTCTGCAGGTTTTAAAACTACTATTTCAAAGTCATCATCATCTTCTCTACCCATAAAGTAATCATTATTGTTTGTTCCATCTTTATATACATCTTTGTTATTATCACCATTATGATTATTTCCACCGTGATAAGCATCATTATTTTCATTATATTTATTTCCAGATGTTTCTTGTTTTGCAGATGGTTTATTATTTGTTGATGAATCTCTATCTTGTTCTACTACTTTGTTTGTCTCTTTATTTTTTGCTTCAGAAATATATGCAATATTTGTAAAATACTTATTTGTTGATGTTGAAGGTGTTTCTGTTACTACACATTCTACATCAAATGTAACCTTATCAGTTTTATCTGTTCCTTTATATTCGTTTAAAGTTCCATCTCCAGTAAATGTAATTTCATTTGTTGTAGGATTATAATTATAAGTATATGAAATACTTGATGAATCATTATTGTTTGCTGTATAATGGTATATTTTTCCATTTACTGTACCTGAAGTTGTCTTGCTCTTATTATATTCTTTTAAGATAACACCTTTTGGTAATTTATCAACTATAGATGTAGCATATCCTGCTATATCACCTTCATTATATACAGAAATTGTGTATGTTATAGTATCTCCATTTTCTATAACAACAGGGTCTTTTCTGTGATTGTATGTTGCTGTTCCATCAGATGAAATTGTATTAGTATTTATATTTAATTGTCTATCAGCATCTTTTCCGTCTTCATTTTTAATTGTTTTAGCATTTCCATTTTTATCTGATATTTTTGTTATAGCTTTTCTTAAAGCTAAATCAAAATATTTTGTTTTTCCTGTATTTACAACTAAACTAAATGGCGTATTTTTTGGTGTAATTTCTACAACTGGTTGTTCTGTTGCTACTTCTGAAATTAATAATTTCTTTTCATTAGTTTTATAGTTTCCTTTAAAACTAATTGATATCTCGTCGGTTTTTATATCATCTGAAGGTATTGATATATAAAACTCTTTATTTACATAATTTGAAACATTTTGATTTGATAGTTTATTTCCATCTTTATCAGAAAAATATGCATGCTCATTTGCATTATCATTAATATAAATTTTGTTATCTAAAGTATATGCTACTTCAAATTTTTTGCTTATACTAATTGGTCCTACAATACTTACTTCATCACCAGCAACAAGTTGTTCTACTAATTCTGCTTTATTTGGATTTGCTGGATTAATCACTAAAGGATTTCCTGTTTGAGTTGTTGGTTCTTGAGAATCATTTGCTGCATCTATTAAATACCAACATAAAATTGTTGCCATTTCTTGTTTCCATTTTCCAACTTCAACATCTACTCCTCCGTTTGCAGTTACTTTATATGATTTCATAGGTTCAAATGCATTTGTCTCAGGATTTTTCCAATATAATTCTAATCCATTTTCTTTTACATTAAATACTTGACTATTTGTTTCATTATTATCCAAGTAGTTTGTAAAATGCCATAAAGCAGCTTGTTCTGCAGATTCTATTAAATCATCTGTAATATCTACTTGAACTATATTTGCATTTGCATCTGCATAAATATAACCATCTAAAGCATCATGAGATACTATATTTGAGTAATTGTATTTATCTCCTTCTTTATGTCTATATATATATCTATAATCATTAACTTGATTACCATAAAAATCATGATTATCATATACAATTCCAGCTCTTGCAAGTAATGCTTCTTTTTGAGTTTTTCTTTCATTTTCAGAAACATTATAAGATACATACATATTATCTAAAATCCACAAAATCTGTTTTAAATATTTGCTATTTCCAATATTACTATATACCTTATTTTCATGTTTTTTTAATTGCTCTATATCTGTGTTTAAATTAAAACTACTTGTATATGTAGCAGGTGTTCCAATAGTATTGGTACTCCATGATGCTCCTACATTTGCATTTAAACAAAAATAATTAGTTTTAATTCTATTATTCTCTTCTGAATAAATTTGGAAAATAGGTTTCCCATTTGAATCTGTTGTTCCATTATTTGCACGACTATTATATGCATATCTGTTAACAGGTGATCCATTTACATATCTATCTTCTGCAAGTTTTAATGTAATTGATTCATTTGCATTTAATGCTAAACTTGATGTACTTGCAAATACTATAACAGATATTAATAATGTACTTACTACTTTTATTACGTTTTTTGTTATTTTCATATATAATTCCATTCCTTCCCTAAAGGCATTTATATTTAGATAATAATTAAATCTTCTAAACTACACCTTATTTTTGCATATTATTAGCTATACTATATTTTACTATTAGTTTATGTTTTTTTCAATATCCCAATAGTAAAATGAGGTATTTTTTACTTAAAATATATACAAATTATTGCTATATAAAGCTTTTTAAAACATACATTACAATTATATTACATTTTAATTACAAAATCAATATTTTATGTAAATAAAGTAAAAAAACTGGTGCATAATCACTTATGCATCAGTTTTTTATTTATTTTATAATGTGAATTTTTTTATTATTGAAATTCCTACACCCATTATTACTAATATAATCAAGCTTGCTGTAGCATATATTATTATGTTTGTACCTAAACCTGTCTTAATTGATAATAGTACTGGAGCTGAGTCTATATCATCTTCTCCGGCTTTTCTGTTATCTGGTTCAGAGTCTATATCTGGAACTCCCTCATAGTTAAAGTCTTCTGAAATCTCTGCAATATTTGTTTTTAATCCAAGATTATTTGTTCCGTTTATCCATCTTAATATTACTTTAACTTCTGCACTTTCTCCTGGTTGTAAATATGTGTTTTCTAGTAATCTTGTAGAAATCACATTGTTTCCTTCATCTACCCATCCTTGGTTATCTTCACTATAGAATTTTAATCCATAAGGAACATAGTCAGTTATTTCTTTAGCATAACCTGCTATTTCACCTTCATTTGTAATTTTAATAGTATATCCAAATTTAACAACAGTAGAATTTAATTTCTTTTTATTAACTTCAACTTTTGGAATAATATCTGTAGTATCATTTCCTGTATTTCCTGTTTGAGTTATTTTTGTTTTTCCATCTTCTGTAACAAATACCTCGGTTACATATTTTAATAAACTTAAATCAAAAGTTTTAATTAATACTGTTTCATAATCATCATCATCTTCGTTACGTTCACTTACATTATCAGGAGTTGAATCTACATCATTTGGTATTGGATTTCCTTCTTCATTTTCATATTTTGTAATTTCTGCAACATTAATTATTCTTGTATTTGCAGGTGTTTTTTCATTTAATCTACAAATAATTTGTAAATCTCTATAATCTAATTTAGATCCTTTTCCATCATCTTCTGCTTTGTTAAATGCTTTTAATAAGTTTTGTGTTCCATTTTCATGAGATAATTTTGAAGTAGAAATTGTTTTTCCATCAGCTGCAACTTTCCATTCCATTTCTTTGTTAAAGTCACAATCAACATAATCTAAATAATATGGTAAATGATCTGTAACTTCTCCTGCATATACATCGGCTTCACCTTCATTGTATACTCTAATATTATATAGTATATAAGATTTTGCTTTTACAAGTAAAGGATCTTTAACCATTGTATAAATTGCATCTGTAGATGTTCCATTTTTTAGTGGTGTTGTATCTACTTTTGTTGCTCTATTATATGGATTTTCTTTGCTTCCTATGTTTCCATTTTGTGTTAAATATTCTCCATTATCTATTTTTGTATCATCACTTACTGCTGCTATAAATTTTGTTAATGCTAAATCTACTTTTTTCTTTTTAATTATAACAACTTCCCAATCATCATCATCTTCTTCTCTGTTTTCTACATTTTTCTTTGTTACATTTTCTGGTTTAGAATCTACATCTTCTGGTATTTTTTCACCATCACTGTTTTCATACACTGTAATTTCTGCTGTATTTACTAATTTTTTATTATCTGGCGCATTACTATTAATTTGGCAAAGTATTGGTAAATCTTTATAATCTAATCCAGTTCCTTCTCCATTATCCTGTTCTTTATCAAATGCTTTTAATATCTTATCTTTTCCATTTGCATGTGATAAATATGATGTTTTTACAGTTTTTCCATCTGTTCCAAGTTTCCATCCATAATTATCGTTAAATTCACAATCTACAAAATCTAGATAATTTGGTAAGTAATCTGCTACTTCTCCTGCATATACATCTACTTCACCTTCATTATATACTCTTATGTTATATAATACATAAGATTTTTCTGGTAATGGTAGTGGATCTTTTACTCTTGTATATATTGCATCTGTTGCAGTTTCATTTTTTAGAGGAGTTGTATCTACTTTTGTTGCTCTATTATACGGATTATTTTTACTTCCAATGTTTCCATTTGGTGTTAAGTATTCTCCATTATCTATATTTACATCTTCACTTACTGCTGTTATAAATTTTGTTAATGCTAAGTCAACATGTTTTTTCTTTATTTGAACAACTTCCCAGTCGTCATCATCTTCTTCTCTATTTTCTACATTTTTCTTTGTAACATTTTCTGGTTTAGAATCTATATCTTTTGGTAATTCTTTACCATCTTCATCTTCATATTTTGTAATTTCAGCAGTATTTATAATTTTTGTTTTTTCTGGAGCATTTGATTTTACTCTTGCAAGAATTTGTAGATCTCTATAATCTAATTTAGATCCTTTTCCATCATCTGCTTCTTTATCAAATGCTTTTAATTTTTTATCAACACCATTTTTACTTGATAAATATGAAGTTTTTACAGTTTTACCATCTGCTCCAACAGACCATCCCATATTTTTATTAAAGTCACAATCAACATAACTTAAATAACTTGGTAAATAATCTTTTACTTCTCCTGCATATACATCTACTTCACCTTCATTATATACTCTTATGTTATATAATACATAAGCTTCTTCTGGTACAGTTAGTGGATCTTTTACTCTTGTGTATATTGCTGTTGTAGCTGATCCATCTTTTAATGGTGTAGTATTTACTTCTGTTGCTCTATTATATGGATTTTCTTTGCTTCCAATATTTCCATTTGGTGTTAAATATTCTCCATCATCTATTTTTGCATCTAAACTAACTGCAGCTATGAATTTTGTTAATGCTAAATCAACTTTTCCTAAAACTATTCTGTCAAAATCTTCATCATCTTGATATTTTTTATCTCCATCTTTACCTGGCCATTGATTTGTTTGAGAATCTCTGTCTGTTAGTGGATCATCTTCAGGAGTATAATCTTGAATGTTTCCATCAAGGTCTTTAGTTTCAGTAATAGCTGCTTCATTTCTTATAACTCTTCCTGTTCCATCTTCAGAATCTACTCTTAAAACTAATTGTACTGTTAATGAATCTAATCCAACTCCATTAAAGTTAGGATCTTTGCTCTTATCAAATGGTTTTAAGTTGTTTTTGTTATCTAAGTAAGTTGAAACATCACATGTAACACTAATTGTGTTTTCTCCATTATATTTATCAAATTTATTGTTTCCATTTTCTTTATCTATTGACCAATTAGTATTAGTTGAAGATACTAAATTGTATAATTCACTAGAAACTTCAACTTCTTGTGTTTCTCCTTTTGAATTATATAATGTTAATGTTTTATTATCTCCCTTAGGACTTACAAATTGTACTCCTTCTGGAATATTATCTGTTATTTTATTAACAAATCCTTCTATTTCACCTTCATTATATACAGTGAAATTATAAACTACATAATTACCATTTTTTACTTTTATTGGATTTTTGTCTTGTATATAATCTGCAGTTGTTTTTTCTCCGCTAGCTAATTCCTTTGTATTTATTATTGGAGCTTTTCTTCCACCTTTAGATTCAAATTTGTCTGTATATACATTTGAAATATATTTTTGAATAGCAAAATCATAAACTTTATTTTTAATTACAACTACTTCAAAGTCATCATCATCTTCTTGACCAGCAAAATAGTCATCATTATTTAATCCATCTGTATATACATCTTTTTGTGTATTTGAACCATGATATCCTGTATATTTGTCTCCATAATTAACTTGATTTTCTGTTGGATTTTTGTCTGTTCTTGAATCTCTATCTTCAACAACTTCTATATTTTTTTCTGAATTAATTGCTTTTGTTATATATGCTATATTTGTTAAATATGCATTTTTAGAAGTTGATGGATTTTTAACTACTTCACAATCTATTTCTATTTTTTCTTGTGATAAAACACTTCCTGGTTGTTCATTATATGGTGTTAAAATGTTTTTACTTATATTTGTAAAAGTTATAGTGTTATCTTCTGGATTATAAGTATATTCGTATTTTACATTACCTTTTTCATATACTCCTGTAGTGATATTTTTTTCTGTATAATCTTTTAGAGTTAACCCTTGTGGTAATTTATCAACAATTGTTTCAGCATATCCTGCAATGTTTCCTTCATTATATACTGATACAGTGTATGTTATTACATCACCTTTTTCAACTACAACTGGATCTTTTCTATGATTATATGTTGCAGTTCCATTGTCTAATATTGTATCTGATATAACATTTACATTTCTTTTTGCAATATCCCCTGCTTCGTTTATTATATCTTTTCCTTCAATTTTTGTTATATTTTTTCTTAGAGCTAAATCGAATACTTTATATGTGTTTTCTATTCTATAACCTTGTTTAGCATTTCCTGTAATTACTTTTTCATAATTTGCAATTTCAATTTCGTCTATAGTATAAACTATTTCTTTTCCATTTTTGTATTTGTCTAAATCAGTAAATGTGTATTTCCAGTTTCCATCTGTACCCACTCTAACTTGTTGTCTTTTTACTTCTGTACCATCTCCATATAAAACTAATTCTATATATTCTGGTCTTTTATTTGCTTTGTTATCTCTGTCATTCCATACTTTTTCTACTGGAATACTTACTTTTTCAGGTGCATGTGTATTTGTAATAATAAATCCATCTTGTTTATTTCCTGCAATTTGAGAATCATAATCTACAATTACTGTTTCTTCTTTAATATTATAGTTTATTTCAACACCTTTTTCATATTTTGGTAAATTTGTAAATACATATTTCCAGTTATTATTAGTATTTAAACTTACTGTATCTAGTACAGTGTCTCCTTTAAGTAAAGAAACTCTAATTGATTCTATTCTCTTACCATCTTGGTTATTTGCATCATTCCATATTTTTTCTACTGGAATATTAATAACTTCTGGTGTATGTTTGTTTGTAATTTTAAATCCTTCTGTTTTGTTTCCTTCTGTTTCAGTTGTATAATCTGTAATAACTGTTTCTTCTTTTACAGAGTAGTCTATTTCTTTACCTTTTTCGTATTTTGGTAAATTTGTAAATACATATTTCCAATTGTTTGCATCATTTAAATCAACTGAATCTACTACTGTATCTCCTTTAAGTAATTGTACTTTAACTTTTTCAACCCTTTTTCCATCTTGGTTATTTGCATCATCCCAGATTTTTTCTACTGGAATATTTATTACTTCTGGAATATGTTTATTTGTAATTTTATATCCTTCATCTTTATTTCCTATTATATCAGTTGTGTAATCTGCAATTACAGTTTCTTCTTTTACTGAATAACTAATTTCAGTACCATTTTCGTATTTTGGCAAATCATTAAATGTATGTTTCCAATTATTTGAATCTTTTAATTCAATTGTGTCTATTACTTCATTTCCTTTAAGTAATTGAACTACAACTTTTTCAACCCTTTTTCCATCTTGGTTGTTTGCATCATTCCATATTTTTTCTACTGGAATGTTTATTTTTTCTGGTGTATGTTTGTTAATAACAGTATATCCTTCTTGCATATTTCCAACTATTTCAACATCATAGCTACTTGGAGCTCTTGTTTCTCGTACAGTATAATTTATTAATTTACCTTTTGAATATTTTGGTACATTTGTAAACACATGTTGCCAATTATTTGCTTGATTCAATGTTATAGTTTGAATAACTACATTACCATTCATAAGTTCAACAATTACTGAATCTGTTCTCTTACCATCTTGGTTATTTGCGTCATCCCAGGTTTTGCCAACTGGTACTTCAGTTACCTCTGGAATATGTTTATTTGTAATTTTATATCCATTTGCACTGTCACCTGTAATTACTGTTGTATAACCTTCAATTGAATCTATTTCTTTTATTGTATAATTTATAGGAACTCCATTAGCTGTTTTTGGTAAATTTAAAAATACATGTTTCCAATTATTTGATTCATTTAATGTAACAGTTTGTACTACAGTATCTCCATTCATTAAGCTAACACTAATTGAACCAGGTCTTTTACCATCTTGGTCATCTGCGTCATCCCATATTTTTTCTACTTCAACACCTGTTAATTCTGCAGTAACTTCTAATGTAAATGTTTTATTTTTAGGAGTTACTTCAACTACAGGTTGCTCTGTACCATTTGTATATACCCATAATCTTTTTTCATTTATTTTATAAGAACCCGAAAACCCTATATTTATATTCTTTTCACTTATATTTGCACTAGGAACTGCTACATAGAAATCAGTTCCTACATAATTTGATACTTTTTGATTAGATTTTTTCTTTCCTTCTGAATCTGAAATATAAGCTCCTTCACCATTAACTGAAATACTATTTGCTAAAGTATATGCTGTACTATTTTGTTCATCTAGTCTAATTGGACCAACAACATAATATGATGTTCCATTTACTATTTTTTCTTCAACATTAGCTTTATTTGGTGCTTCTGGTGTTACTGTAAGTGGTACTTCTGATGATGATGTTTCACCAGCATGAGCCTCTGCACTATCAATTAAATACCAACATAGAATAGTAGCCATTTCTTGTTTCCATTCGCCAACATTAACCCAATTATCTTCTATATAAGTTTTTACTTTATATGTATCTCCATCTAATGCTACCCATTGGCTTGTATTTACATTGCTACCATTTGAACATAATAGTTTTAATCCATTACTTCTAACATTATATTTTTCATTTGCCGCTGTTGGATTTGATTTATAGTTTGTGTAATACCAAAGTGCTGCTTGTTCTGCAACTTCTACTAATTCATCTGGTATTTCAACTTGTACTAATTGCCCATTTTCATCTAAATAGGCATATCCACTCATTTTAGCATCGCTAGATACAATACTAGAATAATTATATTGGTTTGGTTTGTAATGATATTTTGTGTATTCTTCTTCATTACCATAAAAATCTAAATTATCATATTTTAATCCTGCTTTAGCAAGCAATGCTCTTTTTTGAGCAAGACGGCTTGAGCTAGATACATTACTTGACACATACATATTATCTAAAATCCATAAAATTTGATTTAGATATCTGCTATTTCCAATATTACTATATACAGGGTTTGTGTTATTTTTTAGTTGTGCAAGATCAGATTGTAAACCCAAATCATAACTTTTATTGTAATTTACAGTTGTATTTCCAATTGATCCGTTTCTCCAACTATCACCTGCATCTGCATTTAAACAAAAATAATTTGTTTTATTTGTATTTGACATTATTTGAAATATTGGTTTACCTGTATTTGGTCGTAAATTATATGCATAACCATCTTTATATTGCCCATTTGTATATCTCAAATATGAAAGAAACAAGCTTGCTGAATTACTATTTGCAGCATTACTTAAACTTGCCTTCATGAATACTATCATCATTAGTGAAATAATTAAAATTTTAATTATAATTTTTTTGGTTTTCATAAAGTTCCTCCGTATTAATTTTTTCCCTTCCATTTTATCACTTTTTACCATATTTTGTCAATATTTTAAGCTAATTTGCACCATAATTTTTTTACATAATTATTTTCTTTATAATTTATTTCAATAATTATTCCTTTTATCTTAATTTCAATATTCAATTTTAAAATTTTATTTATCTGTCATATTTATATTTTTTGTTTTATATAATTTAACGATGTGATTTGGAGGATGTTTCAATGAATATAAAAAAAGTATTTATAGCATTTATTATTTTACTATTTTTGCCTAACTTAGTTTTTTCTCAAAATTTAATTACAGAACAAAATGATGGTATTAATGATTTTGATATTAATGAAGTTTTATCTACAAGTACTTCATTTTCTAGTCCTAATAGTACGCCTATTATAAATGCTAGATATGGTATAGTATATGATAGAAATTTTAAAAGAATAATTTATGGAAAAAATGAAAATACAAAATGTAAAATGGCTTCAACTACTAAAATAATGACTGCAATTGTTGTTATAGAAAACTGTGAAAATCTAAATAATATTGTAACAATTTCTAAAAAATCGGCTCGGGACTGGTGGATCAAGACTTGGATTATCCACAAATGATAAAGTAACTGTTGAAAATTTGCTTTATGGTTTGCTAATGGTTTCTGGAAATGATGCAGCTGTTGCATTGGCAGAATATGTTGGAAACGATTTAGATGGATTTTCTTTACTTATGAACAGTAAAGCTAAAGAACTTAATTTACTTTCTACTCATTTTGTTTCTCCACATGGGCTAGATCATGAGAATCACTATACTACAGCATATGAACTTGCAAAACTTACTGATTATGCTCTTCAAAATGAAATTTTTAGTAAAATTGTAAATACTGATACATATACTATAAATATAAATAATTCTCCTAAAAATTTACATAATACAAACGAACTTCTTGGCTATATAGATGGAGTATATGGTGTAAAAACTGGTTTTACTAATGGTGCAAATAGATGCTTAGTCTCAGCTTGCAAAAGAAATAATATAGATGTAATTAGTATTGTTTTAGGATGCGATACAAAAAAAGATAGAACTTTAGATAGTATTAATCTAATTAATTATACTTTTGAAAATTATGAATCAGTAAATATAAAAGAAATTATTGAAAATAATTTTAATTCTTGGAAAGAAAAAAATGTAAGCTTAATAAAAACCAACAAAGGAACATCTAATGATTTAGATTTATATATTGATACATCTCAAATTATTAACCCTAATTATTTGATATTAAAAAATACTGATAATAAAATTAATACTCAAATTGAAATTAATTCAAATTTACAAGCGCCTATAGACTCCGCTTCTACAATTGGTAAAATGAAAGTATATTATGATAGTATTAATGATATTCCTAATTCAGAAAACACAGAATCAAACTTAATTTTTTCTGTAAATATAAAGAACAAAAATGCCATTTTAAGGAAGGATATTTACTATTATATGCATTATTTTTTATCTAATTATACTTCTTATTTTTCTAATGTTGTTAATTGGTATAAATCTTCTTGATTCTCCAGTTTACACTACTTAAGTCTATTTATTAAATTTACATATTGACTTTTGATATTTTTTTTGCTATTATATGTAAGTATCGTTTTTAAAGTAGTTATATTTTGTATAACCTTTTTATAGGTTTATCAAAGTATAATTAGTTTAAATTTGCAGGTATAATTTAATGGTAAAATACTTCCTTGCCAAGGAAGATTTGCGGGTTCGATTCCCACTACCTGCTCCATATTTTTATATCTTTATATGGCGCCATAGCCAAGTGGTAAGGCACGAGTCTGCAAAACTCTGATCCCCGGTTCAAATCCGGGTGGCGCCTCCAAAATGATTTACTTTTAAGCGATTATCATAAAATAATATGAAGTATCGCATAATGGTGTAAAATGCGAAAATACTCTCTTTTTAAGGGAGTTTTTTTCATTTTATATATCATTTACTTATCGTAGAGTATCACAAAATAGCGTAAAATTTGCTGTACAATTGCTGTAATAACAATTTATAAGAATGTGCAAAATTTGTTCTTATTCACTTCAATTTCTACTATAAATATGGTATAGTAATTGCAGATAGAAATGAGATAGCAGATATGTTGTGGCTACCACTTTCATTACTCGGTGAATTTGAGGGCAAGGAGGTGGTTGTTTATGGTAGATTTCTTACTATTCCTAATATTAGGATTTATGTTTTCAATAACTATAAACGTAGCCTTATTGTGTATTATATACATAATGCGGACTAACAAGCAATAAAAACAACACATTCTGCTTTGACCAGTGGGAATGTGTTGTTAAAACTTTTATAGTGGTAACCACATTTTCTGTGGTTCTCATTTTCTATCTATAGAATACATAAATTTTTAGAGAAAGTCAAATATTTTTTTGATTGATGCAATTATTAGATTGGAGGATTATAATGCTTAAATATTCAAGAAAAATGCATGGTGGAGAATTATGGGCAAAAATAGAAGTGCTTGAAAATGCTTTATCTCCTTTATTTATAAAATAAAATAAAAAAAATTAAATAAAGGAGATAAATATATTATGAATTATGAAGATAAAAAAATTGTAGGAATTATTGCTAGTAATGTAGATCCTTCTACTGCACTTAATGTTATAGGACATTTATCAATATCGATAGGTAAATATTCAGAAAATGAAATTATGGGGAAATCAATTATTACTGATAGATCAGGGATAAATCATTTAGGAATAAGCCAATTTCCATTTATAATAACCAAAGTAAAATCTGGAAAACTTAAAACAACCATAGAACTTGCTAAGAATAATCCTAATTTATTAGTTGCAGATTACCCAAAAGACATGTTAGAAACTAGAACTGATGCGGAGTTAGTTGCATCTATAAATTCAAAAGAAAATAATGAATTAGAATATTTAGGAGCCATTATTTATGGTGATACAAAAGATGTTAATGAACTAACAGGTAAGTTTCAATTATGGCGAATTGATTAAAAACTGTAAAAAATAAAAATCCCCCCAGTTAAGCTAGGGGATTTTTACTTTTTACTTATTAGTTTTTTCTTTCTAAAACTTTTTCCAATAATTCATCTAGTATTTTAATACTACATATATGCTTCATCTTTTTTAGTTCATCAATACTAACCCATTCTGCCTTTTTTGCATATATCTTTTCTTCCTTGCTAAATCCACTATCAGAGATTTCTCCATCAATTATATTAACCAAATAAAAAATCATATAACTTTGATAATTCTTCCCTGTTTTTGGGTGATGAAAAAAAGATGTATAAACATTTATTAGTTGAGTTGGCTCAACTAAATATCCAGTTTCTTCTTTTATCTCACGTTTTAATGTATCAATATGGTTTTCTCCCCTCTCTGCAGTTCCTCCAGGGAAATCGAATCCATCAAATTAAGGTGAAACTAGTATCTTTCCATCTTTTACAGCAATCCCATAAACATGAGCATCAAATTCTAAAGAATACTTATTGGCCTTATATTTATTTCTATGATAATCATAAACAGTTATAATATTTTCGTCCATTTTTTACTCCTAAAATTAAGTTTTTTTTATTTAACTAATTCTGTCATAGCTTCTTTTAATTTTTCTAAATCTTTTTCAGCTTTTTCATCTGTATCTGCTTTTACGCCCATATATAACTTAATTTTTGGCTCTGTTCCAGATGGTCTTACACAGCACCAAGCATCATTTTCAAGATTATAATATAATACATTAGATGTAGGAAGCCCAGTTTTAGATACTTCTCCAGTAACCATATTTTTAACAATGTCAAGTTTTATATCTTTAAATTCTAAAACCTTATAATTTCCAATGTTTTCAGGTAGATTATTTCTCATATTTTCCATCATTTGTTTTATCTTTTCTGCTCCACTTGAACCTTCTAAAACAATTGCAACTTGAGTTTCTTTATAATAACCATATTTTTCATAAATATTAATCATTTGATCCCATAATGTTATTCCTTTTTCTGCATAGAAGCAAGCAGCTTCACACAAACTCATTACTGCAGAAATTCCATCTTTATCTCTTGCATAATCTCCAATTAAGCAACCATAACTTTCTTCAAATCCAAATACATATTTTTTACCATCTGGCTTTTGTTCTTCTATTTTTATCTGTTCACCAATAAATTTAAACCCTGTTAATACTTCTCTAAAGTCTAAATTATATTCGTTTGCTATTGCTTTTGCTAAATTTGAAGAAACAACAGTTGAAACAAACATACTATTTGAAGGCAATATTCCTTTTTCTTTCATTTGAGATATTCTATATTCAGCAATTAAAAGTGCAGACATATTTCCTGTAAAATCTTTATACTCTCCTGATTTTGAATCCTTTGCATAAATACCTAATCTATCTGCATCTGGATCATTTGCTAAAACTATATCAGCATCAACTTTTTTAGCTAAATCTAATGCCATTTTAAAAGCTTCTTTTGCTTCTGGGTTTGGATAATCAACTGTTGGAAAATCTCCATTTGGAAGTTCTTGTTCGGGTACTATATATAAATTTTTTATTCCTATTTCTGTTAGAATTCTTTTTGCAGTTTCTCCACCTGCTCCATGAAGAGGAGTGTATACAACTTTGATTTTTTCTCCTTGTTTTTTTACTATATCTGGATTTAAAACTCTTGATTTTAATTCATTAATATATTTATCATCTATTTCTTTTCCAATTACATTAAATAGTCCGTTATTAACCGCTTCTTGTTTATCCATTTTTTTAATCATTTTATAATCAGTAATTGCTTTAACTTCGCTTGTTATATCTTTATCAACTGGAGCAATAATTTGAGAACCATCATCCCAGTAAACTTTATATCCATTATATGCAGGTTTATTATGACTTGCTGTAATCATTACTCCTGCAGTACAACCTAACTGTCTTACAGCATAAGAAAGTTCTGGAACTGGTCTTAACTTATCAAATACATAAGCTTTAATTCCATTAGCATTTAAAATTAGTGCAGTTAATTCGCTAAATTCTGGTGACATATGTCTAGAATCATAGCTTATAGCAACTCCTTTATTTTGAGTACCTCTTTTAATTATATAATTTGCTAATCCTTGTGTTGCTTTTCCTACTGTATAAATATTCATTCTATTTGTTCCTGCACCTATTATTCCTCTTAACCCTGCAGTACCAAATTCTAATTCTTTATAAAACCTATCTTCTATTTCACTTTCGTTGTCTTTTATTTTTAATAATTCTTGTTTTGTATTGTCATCAAATTCTTCACCTTCACACCATTTCTGGTATTCTTTTAAATAATCCATATAAAATCTCCTTTCTTTTTCGTTAATAATATCAATAATTATAAAAATCCTCAAGTCTTTTTTAATATTTATAAAAAAACTTCAAACTAGCTAATCTAATTTGAAGTTTTATTTTATTATACCAATTTATTAAATTTATTATACAACTCTCTTGCTGTTTCTGGACTATCTACACCTTCAGCATTCTTTACTGGTGCAAATTCTTCTTCTCTTTTTACTCTAAAAATGGCCATATCGTCTACTTCTCCAAAAGCATCAAATAAAAATGCTTCAAATTTATATGCATTTGGTGAAGTTGGTTTTACTATATTTCCATCTTTATCTTTAAATGTTGCTTTTTTAAATGCACAGTGATATGGAAGTGGATTACTTCCCATTCTTTCTATAGCTGAAATATTAAATAAATTACATAAAATATGTGACTCTCCATATAAAAGCTCACCATTTTCATCTGTAGCTTCTGCCATTTCATCTGTTATTTCTGAATATTCAACAACACTTGGTTTTCCATTTTTCTTACAAAAAGCTCCAACTCTTTCGTGTGGATTTGCTTTTACAACTGATTTTCCTGCTGCTGTTACATTTTTATCAATTGCAATTCCCATAAGTACTGGGTCTACCATTTTTACTAAGCAATTATCTACACCACCAATAAATACCCATTCAATTCCAAGTTGTTTCATTTTTTCTACCATACCACTTTTAACAAGTGATTCATAAACACCGCCATGACCATCTGCAGCAAGCTTAATTAGTCCATCTTCTCCCAGTAATAT
The DNA here is from genome assembly GCA_947167965.1 of uncultured Clostridia bacterium. Taxonomy (GTDB): domain Bacteria; phylum Bacillota; class Clostridia; order TANB77; family CAG-508; genus CAG-269. The sequence goes on from CAMVJW010000009.1 coordinate 42,592, forward strand.
TTTTCCTTCTGTATCTATCATAGGAAGTTCACCCTGTTTAAAGAAGAAAATATTTTTTTCATAACCAAAATATTTATTCTTTTTGAAAAATTCAATTGTATCATTATTATTATCATTACTTGTCATGATAAACCATGGGATTTGAACATCATACTTTTTAGATTGTTCTTTTATATAGTCACATAGTAGTTCAAATAGCGATTTATGTGAATCTAAGCCTATATCAAAAGTTCCTTTAGGTCCATTGTGCCCTAATCTTGTTCCTTGTCCTCCAGCCATTGTAACACAAGCTAATTTTCCTGCTTTAATCGCTTTTTTTCCAATATCTTCATAATACTTATATTTTTCATTTAATTTATATTTATCTATAAAATCTATTGGTTCTATTTTATCATTATCACTAATTTGTAATTTGTTTATATTACTATAAAGTGATTTTATTAATTCAAAATCAATATTTTCTATTTGCTCTAATAATTTTTTTTGTTTATTTTCTTCCATGGTATCATAAAAATTTAAAAGGTGTTCTTGCCCATATTTTTTTAGTGTATACTTAATCTCTTCAATATTATTGTCCATTGATTTCTCCTCTCTATAAATAGATATAAAAAAATACCTATATTATTCCTTATACACCATTTTATATTTTTTTTCAATACCCTTTTTTTATTTTATAATTGCTTAGTGTTTAGTATCCCATCATATTGACAAGCAATTTCTTGTAAATTTCCTTTATATTTGTTGATGTCATAACAATTTATAATATTAATACTATTACAATTTATTCTTTTTATTTTATTATTTATTTCATTTATAAATTTTTCATTTCCATTAACAATTATTTCACACCTTTCAAAATTTATATTTAATAATGAATAGTCTTTATCTCCATTCCAGTATTTTATATTTAAAACTTCATTTTTTACATTTTCATTTAAATTTGTTCTATCTAATAGAATTTTAATACTACTTAATAAATTATCCTCTGTAAAAATTAAAAAATTTGATTTTTCTAATCTATTTTTAATATATGGCAATAAGATCATTTCTAAATGAAAGTCACTTGCATAAAAGCAACCATATTTCTTTATATTTAATTCTTTTGTACTCAATTTATACCTCTCTTTCATTTGGAAAATTTTACCATTTTTTCTAAATATTGTCAACTATATTTTTTCCAAATTAATTTTAATATTTCGACATTACTTTTATGTCATTTGTAGTCATTCTTTTTAGTAAAACTTATATGTATATTATTCTAAAATATGTAAATAATTACTTAAAAATACTTTTTTGGAGGATAGTATGTATTACATAAAAAATAAAAAAATTTTATTTAGACTTTTTTTATTATTTCTTTTATTTTTACTATATATATTCACTTCTGCTTTTTTTTATACTAAAAAAATTTCAAACAGTTTAGAAAGTAATATTTTTAGATTGCACATTATTGCAAATAGCAATAATAAAGAAGATCAAGAAGTCAAATACATCGTAAGAAATAATATTATAGATTACATGAATAAACTCTGTATAGATACTAAAAATAAAAATGAAGTTATAAAAACTGTATCAGATAATTTAGAAAATTTCGAGAAAATTGCAAACCAAACATTAAAAGAAAAAAATTATCCATATACTGCAACTGTTGAGTTAGGTAATTTTGAATTTCCATCAAAAAAATATTCCAATGTTACTTTTCCAGCAGGTTTTTATGATGCATTAAAAATAAAATTAGGTCAATCAGCAGGACAAAATTGGTGGTGTGTTTTATATCCTTCTTTATGTTTTATAGATAACACAGCAACAATTCCAAAAGAATCTGATGAAATTCTAAAAGAAAATTTATCTGACGAAGAATATTTTATTATTTCTAATTCTGGTAATCCTATCTATAATTTAAAGTTTAAAATTGTAGAATTATTTTCTAATTCCAAATTTAAATTTCCACAAAACATCTAGCTACAATTTATCTTTAATTATGCTATAATACACTTTCTAAAATACAATTTTGATTAAAACAGTTGTAAAAACCAAAACTTTGTGGTATATTAACCTATATACTATTTTTGATATAAATAATTGGGGGTATAAATTGGAAAAATTAGTTATAACAGGAGGTACTCCTTTAAAAGGAGAAGTAATAATTAGCGGAGCAAAAAATTCAGCAGTTGCTATATTACCAGCAACTTTATTAATAAATGGAATTTGCACAATAAATAATTTACCTAATATAAGTGATGTTAAAATATATTGTGAAATATTAGAAAGTTTAGGTGCAAAAATAACTTGGAATACAAAAAGTGAAATAACAATAGATACAAGAGAAATAAACACAACAGTTGCACCATTAGAACTAACAAGTAAGTTTAGAGCTTCTTATTATCTTTTAGGTAGCTTGCTTGGAAGAAAAGGTTCTGCAACAGTAGGTATGCCTGGGGGATGTAAATTAGGTGCAAGGCCAATAGATCAACATATAAAAGGGTTTGAATTACTTGGAGCTAATGTTGAAATTGCACAAGGTAAAATAATTGCAACAGTAAAAAAACTAGTAGGAAATAATATATATATGGATATTACTTCTGTTGGTGCTACAATTAATGTAATGCTTGCAAGTGTTTTAGCAAATGGTACCACAGTAATAGAAAATGCTGCAAAAGAGCCTCATATTGTTGATGTTGCAAACTTTTTAAATACAATGGGTGCAAACATTAAAGGTGCAGGTACAGATACAATTAAAGTAACTGGTGTTGAAGAATTAAAAGGTGGTAGCACATATTCTGTTGTACCTGACCAAATAGAAGCGGGAACATTTATGGTTGCTGCAGTTGCATCAAAGGGCAATGTTTTAATAAAAAACTGTATAACAAAACACTTAGAATCAATTACTGCTAAAATATGTGAAGTTGGCGGTAAGGTTGAAGACTATGGAGATAGTATGCGTGTGTCTTGTTCTAAAAGGCCAAATAAAGCAACTATAAAAACACTTCCATATCCAGGTTTTCCAACAGACATGCAATCACAAATTGGAGTATTGTTATCTATTGCAAATGGTACAAGTATAATAAATGAAAGTATTTGGGAATCTCGTTTCCAATATACAGATGAGCTAAATAAAATGGGTGCTAAAATAACTTCTCAAGGAAAAACAGCTATTTTTGAAGGTGTAAAAGAATTATCTGGAGCACCTGTATATGTAACAGATTTACGTGCTGGTGCTGCATTAATTATTGCTGGAATCATTGCTAAAGGAACAACAAACATATATAACTTAGAATATATAGATAGAGGTTACGAAAACATTGAAGAAAAATTTCGTAATTTAGGAGCTAAAATAGAACGAGTTGAAGAAAAATAAGAGGAAATACACATGCTAAATTTTTGTAGTTTATATAGTGGAAGCAGTGGTAATTGTTCTTTTATCGAAACAGAACACACTAAACTTCTAGTTGATGCTGGAGTAAGCTTAAAAAAAATTGAAGAAGGTTTACGGAACTATAAATAAATCAGGTGAAGAAATAGATGGTATAATTGTTACACATGAACATGTTGATCATATACAAAGCTTAGGAAATTTATCAAAAAAATTTAATATTCCTGTATATGCTACATCAGAAACATTTGATGCAATGCCTAAACAAATAGATAAATTAGATAGTTCTAATATAAAAAAAATTAAACCAAATAAAAAATTCACTATTGGAAACATTGATATTGTTCCATTTCCTATACCACATGATGCAGCTAATCCGTGTGGCTTTACACTTTACGATGGAAACAAAAAAATAAGTATTGCAACAGATATAGGTCATATGAATAAAAATATATTGAATAATATAGATGGTAGTAATTTTATTTTATTAGAAGCTAATTATGATGAAAACGTCCTTAAATACACTAAATATCCATATAAATTAAAAACTAGAATCGCAGGTCCAAATGGTCACCTTTCAAATAAAGTGGCAGGACAAACAATTAATTATTTAATAAATTCGGGATTAAAAAGAGCTATACTTGGACATTTAAGTAAAGAAAGTAATTTTCCTGAGCTTGCATATCAAACAGTAATTGATGAATTAATTTCAAATGGTACCAATATAGAAAATTTTAGTCTATCTGTTGCTGATAGAAGTAAACCAGGAAAGCTAATACATATTTAATTTATATATAAATGTAGAGAAAATATAATAAAAAATAATATAGTTGGTGGCAAATCTTATCTATATTTCGTTTTTTATAAGGGGCAAATATTATTTTCTCTACAAAATTAATAACATTGTTAATCAATCTTATTGGTTTCTTTTACTATTTTTCTCGATAAAATTAGAATAATTAAATTTCGAATTATAAAAAAAATAAAAACGAATATAAAAATTTTTAGAATCATAAAATTTCCTTTGATTTAAATTTTATTTTATCAAATATTATATTATTTTTTTCGTTTTGTCAAGAAAAACTTTTTTACATTTTTTTACATTTTTCTTCCTTTTAACCTATTTTTCTAATTTAACTAATATTTTTTGGTATTTTTTTACAATTTTCCTTGACCCCATTATAAAAATATGATAATATATTTATATATATCAAACAACTGTTAAATGGTTGTTATTAAAGGAGGTTTCCTATGAAATCAACAGGTATCGTTAGAAAATTAGACGAATTAGGTCGTATTGTAATTCCAAAAGAAATAAGAAAGAAGCTTGAAATCAGTCAAAAAGATTCTATCGAAATATTTATTGATGGAAGATCAATAGTATTAAAAAAATTCGAGTCTGGATGTATCTTTTGCTCAAATTCAAAAGATTTAATTTTATTTAAAGATAAATTAATTTGTAAAAATTGTATTAAAAATATAACAAATTCAGCTGAAGAATAAACAATTTATATAAAAATATAAAATAGGGCTATTTTTTCAACAATTATTATAACAGTCGAAAAATTAGTCCTATTTTCATATTTAAAAAAGTTCCTAATTATACAAACATTTTATAGATTTCGTTCTTTGTAACTCCCCTATCTTTTGCAACTTTTTTAATTATTTCTTTTTTATCCAAACCTTGATTTTCATAAAACTTATAATGTTCTTCTACTGACATGCTATTTAAAGGATTATCTAGTAATACTTTTTTAGCCCCTTCAATAAATAAAATCATTTCTCCTTTTATATTTTCAGTTTTTTCTATAATTTCATTTATTTCTCCTCTTATAAATTCTTCATGTATTTTCGTTAGCTCTCGTGCAATTGTCACTTTACGTTCTCCTATTATTTGCTTTAAATCTTTTAATGTTTCTTTTATTTTATGAGGAGCCTCATAGAGGATTGCTGTTTTATTCTCGGTTTTTAATTCTTCTAATTTTTCTTTTCTATTTTTTTTATTTAATGGTAAAAAACCATAAAAAACAAACTCATTTGTATCTAGTCCCGAACATATTAACCCTGATATAGCAGCACATGCTCCTGGAATTGATATAACTTCTATATTTTCTTTAATTGCTTTTTTAACAATTACCTCTCCAGGATCAGATATTCCTGGTGTTCCGGCATCAGAAACAATTGCAATATTTTTTCCTTCTTTTAATTTGCTAATTAAAAAATCTTCATTTTTATCCTCATTATGTCTATGATTACTAATCAATGGCTTCTTTATTTCATAATGATTTAAAAGTTTTAAAGTAACTCTTGTATCTTCAGCAGCAATAATATCAACTTCTTTTAAAATTCTTAATGCTCTAAATGTTATATCTTCTAAATTCCCAATAGGTGTAGCCACTAAATATAATTTTCCAACCATCTTTTTTCCATCCTTATTTTCATTTTGAATATATTTTTAATATTTCATCTGTATAATTACCATTTTCATTATATACAATTAAATCTTTTTCAACTACTAAAAAAGGTTTACCTAATTTTACTCCTTTTATTAATACCATATTAGCTTTTTTATTAGCACTTGGACATACAAATCTAATTTTTTTAGGCTCAATATTTTTTTCTCTCATGATACTAAAAATATCTACTAATCTATCTGGTCTATGAATCATATAAAATTCTCCAAAATCTTTAAGTAGATATGAAGAAATTTCTATAAAATCTTCTAATGTTGCTGATATTTCATGTCTTGATATTAATTGCATATTATTTTCACTTACTAATCCTGTTTTTTCTTTTTTATATGGTGGATTTGTTGTAACTGTATCAAAGCTTGACCTTTCAAATAATTCTTTTAAATTCTTAATATCATTATTTATTATTTTAATTTTATCCTCTAAATTATTTAATTTTACAGATCTACTTGCCATCTCAGCAATTTTTTCTTGAATCTCAACTCCAATAAAAGATTTAGCTTTTGTTTTAGCAGAAAGTAAAATTGGGATTATTCCTGTCCCAGTTCCTAAATCTATTACTTTTGAATTGTTTTTGATCTCTTTTGCATAGTCAGTTAATAAAACACTATCTATTCCAAAGCAAAATCCATTTTTATTTTGTATAATCTTTAAATCCTTATATTCTAAATCATCTATTCTTTCATTTTCTCTTAATTCAATATCCATATGTTTTTTCCTTCAATTTAAATACTATATCATTATACCTCAAAATGACAGAATTATCAATCTAAGCATATAATATAATAAATTTGTACTCTTTTAATCATATGAATTATCTACATATTATGCAAGGAAGGAAACTATTTATGGATAATAAACTTATTTTAAATCAAGATTTTTCAAATTTTAGAAATAAAAAAAATAATAATAAAATAAAAAAGGCTTTTAATTCTTTAAAGGATGTAGAATGCTTTTTGCAAAATTTTTACAAATATAAAAATTATTATGAATTATATAAAATATTAAAAAATTGTTCTAAATAGGACAAATTTGAATAGAATTGATTAAAACAATTTATTATTGGAGGATTTAAATATATGAAAAACAAAAAAACTTTATTTCTACTTATATCAGTTCTTTTAATAATTCTACTTTCTCTATTTTTTATAATAAAACATTACATTTCTACTTCAAATACTGATAATTACAGTGAATACACCCCACAAGAAGAAATTAATCTTTCTCAATTAAGACAAACTACAATTAATCTATATTTTTTAGATTCAAATGGAAATTTAAAAATTGAAAGTAAACAAATAGATTCTGTAGAGTTATTACAAAATCCATATAAAAGAATAATTGAAATACTACTTGAAGGTCCAAAAAATCAAGATTTACATTCCCCATTTCCTGAAAACACAAAAATATTAGATTCTAGCATTGAAAATAATTGTGTTACACTTGATTTTTCAAATGAACTATTAGATTTTAAAGATGATACTCAAAAACAAAACATTATTAATTCTATTTTAAATACTTTAAAACAACTAAATGAGGTGAATTCTTTTAAAATAATAATTAATAATTTACCTTCTGAAATATTTGACGAAATATGGGAAATATAACCATTGACAAATTTCAAATTATGTTGTACTATAAATTAGTATATTTGTTTTAAATATTCTAATAAAGCATATTACAGGGGTTAAAAAATGATAATAGAAGAAGAAAAAGTAGAAATTGTAGAGGATGCCACAAAGAAAAAAGGTAAAAAAATTTCAAATAATACTTCAAAAAAAATCAAAGGTCCAAAATCATCTTTAGAAAATGTGGCAAAAATCGTAGAAAATCCTCAAAAAGTAAAAAGTAAAAAAAATACTAGCAAAGCTAATGTTTCTAAGCAAAATAATACAAAAAAAGATAATTCTAATGTATTAAACGAATTAAATGAGGAAAATAAAGTTAATACAAAACCTGAAACAAAACAAATATCTACAGAAGCTGTTAACACAGATAAAACTACAAAAGATATTAATATTTCTGATAATAATTCTAAAACTATTAAATCTAGTAAAAAAGAAGAAACTGTTAATAAAGAAAATTTAAATTCTGATAAAAATTCTAATTTAAATAATTATTCACAAGTAAAATCAAAACATTCTTTTAAACGAGTTATTTCTATAATAGCAATATTCTTATGTGTATTAATAATATTAGTATTGGTTTTATTTGGTGCTTTTGCCATTTATAATCACAGCAATAACACAAAAGTTTCAAATAACATTTTTATAAATGGAATAGAAATATCAGGACTTACTCTTGATGAAGCCAAATCAAAGATTAACGATTATTATTCTGATAAACTCTCTACAGATATTACATTAGTTTATAATGATTATAAACACTATATAAAAACATCAGAAATAAATTTAAAATATGATTTAAATTCAGCTGTAGAATATGCTTATGAATATGGTAAAACTGGTAATATTTTAAATGATAATTATAATATATTTAATGCTATACTTAATGGATTAAATGTTACTCCAACATATACATTAGATGAAAACTCATTACGAAATATTCTAACTACTATTTCTCCAGAGTTACCAGATAGTATAATAGAAAGTGGTTATTACATTGAAGATAATAATTTGATAATTACAAAAGGAAAAGAAGGAATAGTTATTAATGTAGATTCTACATTATCAAACATAAAAAATGGTTTAACAGATTTAAGTTATTTAACAAATGGAGTTCAAATAGAGGCAACTAAACAATCTCCAAAACAGATAGATATTAATGCAATTTATAACGAGGTACATAAAGATCCAGTTGACGCATATTATACAACAAATCCTTATGCAGTATTTCCATCAAAAGATGGTGTAGATTTTTCTGTTTCTATCGAAGAAGCAAATAATAAATTACAAACATCAGATTCAGAATGTAAAATTCCGTTAAAAACACTTCATCCAAAAGTTACAACAAATATGATTGGTCAAGAAGCCTTTCCAGAACTTCTTGCTGAATTCTCAACAAGATATTCTTCTAATGCTGATAGAACAACAAACCTAAGATTAGCTGCAAATAAAATTAATGGAACAGTTTTAATGCCTGGAGAAATATTCTCTTATAATGGTGTCGTTGGTGAAAGAACAATTGCTGCTGGTTACAAATCAGCTGCTATATATCAAAACGGTGAAGTAGTAGACGGAATTGGTGGTGGTATTTGTCAAATATCTTCAACATTATATAATGCTGCACTATTTGCAAATCTTGAAATGGTTGAATTATATAACCATCAATTTGTACCATCTTATTTACCTGCTGGAAGAGATGCAACTGTAGTTTATGGTGTTAAAGACTTTAAATTTAAAAACTCAAGACAACACGCAATTAAAATTACATGCTCTGTTTCAGGTGGAATTGCTAAATTTCAAATCTGGGGTATAAAAGAACAAACTGAATATGATGTAGCTGTTTATGCAAATGTTTCTAGAACATCTTCTTACATAAAAGCTACTACATATAGAACTTTAAAGCTAAATGGAGAAACTGTAAAAACAGAAAAAATTGCAAATTCAACATATAAAATACATTAAAAATAATTTAAAGAGGTTACTATTTAAAGTAGCCTCTTTAATTGCTCTGTAAATAATTATAAGTTAATCCTTCTTCCATTAGAATATCTTCAAATGGAATTGCTTCTTTCTTATCTTTAAAATTTTTTCTTCAATTTGCGCTTCCATAAATTTCTTTATAATCTCAGCAATTCTAACACTAATAAATTAAAAAGAAAACCGCCCCCAATTCCAGAAAATTGAACTATCCAAAATTCATATCCTAAATTTTAATAACATTGACAAAAGCCCTAAAATATTATAAAATTAAGCCAACTTAACGGTAATAATAAAGGAGTTTTATATATGGAACACACTACTTTACATGTTGGATTAGATGTAGGATCAACAACAGTAAAAATAATAGTAATGAATGAATCAAAAGATATAATATATAAAGATTACAGAAGACATTTTTCAGATACAAAAAATACTATCTGTACTATGCTAGAAGAATTAAATAAAATGTATCCAAATAACAATTTTACACTTGCACTTACAGGTTCTGGAGCAATCTCTAGTGCCAAATTTTTAGGTGTAAATTTTATTCAAGAAGTTGTATCATGTAAAAGGGCTGTAGAAAAATATATTCCACAAACTGATGTTGTAATAGAACTTGGTGGTGAAGACGCTAAAATAATATATTTTGATAAATCTATAGAGCAAAGAATGAATGGTACTTGTGCTGGTGGTACAGGTGCTTTTATCGACCAAATGGCAAGTCTACTTCATACAGATACAGCTGGTTTAAATGATCTTGCCAAAAACTATACAACTATATATCCTATAGCTTCAAGATGTGGAGTTTTTGCCAAAACTGATATTCAACCATTAATTAACGAAGGAGCTGCAAAAGAAGATATTGCAGCATCTATATTCCAAGCTGTTGTTAATCAAACAATATCAGGTTTAGCTTGTGGAAGACCAATAAGAGGAAAAGTTGCATTTTTAGGTGGTCCATTAACATATCTATCAGAATTAAGAAATCGTTTTATAGAAACACTTAAACTTAAAGATGATGAAATAATAGTTCCAAAAGAAGCACATTTATTAGTTGCAACTGGAGCTGCTCTAGACTCTATAAACGAAGCAACTATAAATAATGATGAATTAAAACAAAAAATTAAAAATCTTAGATTTTCACATGATAATACTACCAATCCATTAGAACCTCTATTTAATAATCACGAAGAATATAATGAGTTTAAAAACAGGCATTTAAAAGCATCTGTATCTAAAAAACAATTAAAAGATTTTTCAGGCGATTGTTTTATTGGAATTGATGCCGGTTCAACAACAACCAAAATAGTTTTAATAGATAATGAAGGTAATTTATTATATTCACTATATGGCAATAATGAAGGCAATCCCTTACAAAGTGTTATAAAAATGTTAAAATCACTATATTCTATTTTACCTACAACTGCTAAACTTCGATTTAGTGGTGTAACAGGATATGGTGAAGAATTAATAAAAACTGCATTAAATGTAGATATTGGTGAAATAGAAACAATAGCTCACTATACTGCCGCTAAAAAATTTGAGCCAGATGTAACTAGTATCGTTGACATTGGTGGTCAAGATATGAAATATATTCGTTTAAAAAATGGTGCAATAGATTCTATTATGCTAAATGAAGCATGTTCATCTGGATGTGGTTCTTTTATAGAAACTTTTGCTAACAGCTTAAATTTACAAATTTCAGACTTTGTAAATCAAGCTATAGATTCAAAAAGACCTGTCGATTTAGGTTCAAGATGTACCGTATTTATGAATTCTAAAATAAAGCAAGCACAAAAAGAAGGTTATACAGTTGGTGATATATCAAGTGGTCTTTCATATTCAGTAATAAAAAATGCTTTGCAAAAAGTTATGAAAATACGTGACTTTGAGACACTTGGAAATAAGATCGTTGTTCAAGGTGGTACATTTTATAATGATGCTGTACTTCGTGCATTTGAAAAAATTGTTAATAAAAATGTTATTAGGCCAGATATTGCCGGATTAATGGGCGCCTATGGAATGGCTTTAATTGCAAAAGAACAATTTGAAACAAATCTAGATATGGAGTATTATTCAACATTAACTAAAAAAGATGATTTAGAACATATTGATATAAAAATAAATCATACAAGATGTAATGGATGTGAAAATCATTGTAAACTTACAATAAACATATTTAATAATGGAAAAAGATTTATTTCTGGAAACCGTTGCGAAAAAGGTGCTGGAATAGTTAAAAATGAAAAATCCTTACCAAATTTAGTAAAATATAAATATGATCGAATTTTTAGCTATAAACCAATTGATAAGGAAAATGCTACTCGTGGCGAAATTGGTATTCCTAGAGTTTTAAATATGTATGAGGATTATCCATTTTGGTTTACTTTATTTACAGAATTAGGATTTAGGGTAATTATCTCTGAAAAAAGTACAAGAAAAACGTATGAAGAAGGTATGGAATCAATGCCTTCAGAGTCTGTATGCTACCCTGCAAAACTTTCACATGGGCATATAGAATCCTTAATAGAAAAAGGTGTTAAAACAATCTTTTATCCTTGTATGCCATTTTCTAGAAAAGAACAAGAAAAAGCAGATAATAAGTACAATTGCCCAATAGTAATATCTTATTCTGAGGTTTTAAAAAACAATGTTGAAGCTTTAAAACAACCAAATGTAAAATTTATAAACCCTTTCTTGCCTTTTGATATACCAAACTTGGTTAAAAAGATGCTAGAATTAGATGAATTTAAAGAATATAATTTTACAAAATCAGAATTATTATCTGCTGCTAAAAAAGCAGAAAATGAATACAAAAAATGTAAACAAGAAATTCAACAAAAAGGTATTGAAACAGTAAATTATTTAGATAAGAATAATTTAAAAGGAATTGTACTTGCAGGTAGACCATATCATGTTGACCCAGAAATAAACCATGGTATAGATACTTTAATTACATCACTAGGTTTAGCAGTACTTACTGAAGATAGCATTTCAAATCAAGTAGAAGTAAAAAGACCAATCAGAGTTGTTGACCAATGGATGTTTCATTCTAGATTATATGCAGCTGCAGATTTTGTTGGAAAACATGATAATTTAGAGTTAGTTCAACTTAACTCTTTCGGTTGTGGTGTTGATGCTGTTACAACAGATCAAGTTGAAGAAATCCTTAAAAGTTTTGGAAAAATGTATACACTAATCAAAATAGATGAAGTAAATAACTTAGGTGCTGTTAAAATTCGTATTCGTTCGCTTTTAGCAAGCATGAATAAAAGAAATACCGAAAAATTACAAGGAAATTATGGAATCAATAAAAGAGTATTTACTAAAGAAATGAGAAAAGATTATACTATTTTAATTCCTATGATGATGCCTATACATTTTGATCTTATAGAATCTGCTGTTAATTCATGCGGATATAATATGGTACTACTTAGAGATTGTACCCAACATACAGTAGAAACAGGATTAAAATATGTAAATAATGATGCATGCTATCCATCAATTTTAGTAACTGGTCAAATGATTGAAGCATTAGAATCTGGAAAATATGATGTTAATAAAACTGCTCTAATTATGTCTCAAACTGGTGGTGGATGTAGAGCAACAAATTACATAGGTTTCATACGTAAAGCCCTAAAAGATGCTGGTTTTGAACAAGTTCCTGTTATTTCTCTTAATGTAGTTGGTATGGAAAAAATGTCTGGTTTTAAGTTAACTCCAAAGTTAATTGAAAAGCTTTTAAAATCTGTAATTTTAGGTGATTTATTACAAAAAATGCTTCATAAAAATAAAGCATATGAAGTTAAGAAAGGTCAATCTGAAGTATTATTTAATCAATGGATGGAAAAATCTAAAGATATTGTTGCTCACTCTAGTAATAAAGAATTTAAAGAAACAATTTACAACATAGTAAATGAATTTGAACAAATAGAGTTAGATATGACAACTAAAAAACCACGTGTAGGAATTGTTGGAGAAGTATTAATAAAATATCATCCATTTGGTAATAATTATGTTGCAGATCTTCTTGAAAAAGAAGGTGCAGAGGTTGTACTTCCTGATTTTATGGGATTTGTTAAATTTATGGCGACACATAGAATTACTTTTAATACTTTATTAAATAGTAATAAAATTTCAGGTGCTGTAAGTAGAATTGCATTAAAATTAATTAATTTATTTGAAAAAGATCTTAAAAAAGCTTTGGAGCAATCTAATAAAAACTATTTACCAGTAACCGATATTTGGCACTTAGAAGATAAAGTAAAAGATATTTTATCTATTGGCAATCAAACTGGAGAAGGTTGGTTTTTAACTGCAGAAATGGTAGAATATATAGAAAATGGCATTCCAAACATTGTTTGTGTTCAGCCTTTTGCATGTCTACCAAATCATGTTGTTGGAAAAGGTGTTATTAAAACAATTAGAGAAAAATATCCACTTGCAAATATTACTCCAGTTGACTATGACCCTGGTGCAAGTGAAACTAATCAAACTAATAGAATTAAACTTTTAATGACAGTTGCCAAAGATAATTTAAATCAATAATCCGTAAATTTTGTGTTTTTTATTTTACTACAAAAAAATCGTGAATTAGAAAATATTCTCCAGTTCACGATTTTTTTGATAGCTAATTTTGGACTATTTTTTCAATATCCTCGAATTTTACACCATACTTTATTTTCATTCTTTTTTCATTTTTTAATTTTAACTATGTGTTTGTCCTTTTATTATAGAATATGGCGGTATGTATATTTCTTTATCATCTGTTAAATTATATAGCACTAAATTAGGATTCTTTCTATCTTTATGTCCACAACCCCCATCAATTCTAATATAATTTGTTCCTCTTTCAATTTCTCCATCATCACTTGGAGTATGTCCACAAATTGTCATATAATAACCTTTTTTATTAGCAAAATCATATCCTTTTTGAGCAAGATCTCTTTGTCCAACCATATTCCAAGTATCATTTATGCCAGTTTCTTTGTATTCAATTTTTCCTTTTTCTTTAAGTTGATTCCAAACATTATTCTGTTGTGGCTGATTTTGATTGTCATCCCATAAGGGTGCAGCGTGTATCATTAAATATTTTTTTCCTTTTTCTTCAACACTTACAGCTATATTTGAATCATATAAAAAATTTAAAATTTGATTTTGTTTTTGTGAATCTAACTTTTCTAATTTTTCCAATGTGTCTATTGTCCCATTTTCACGGTATGCTCTTATCCTTTTCATGTATTCTTTTAATTCATCTTCTACATTTTTACCTTTTTCTCCAGATCTTACAAGATTATAAAAGATCCTTGCTTTCATTTTTTCCTTAATAGATTTTACATTATTTTCAATATCTTCATCTTTCATTTCCCTTATAGCCTCTTCTATTTTTTTCTTATATAATGTTTTATTTGAATTCCAGAAAAACATATCACAATTAATTCTATCATATTTTTTTAATGTTGCTATATCCTGCATACTCAAATTAAATTCCTTTTTAATGCGTCTTAAATCTAATAATCCTACTTCGTGATTTCCCAATAAAAATGTAATTTGTGGGTTGTGTTCTGGGTCTTTCTGCCTTTTAATAATGTCTTCTAATATATCTAATCCATGTTCTCCCCTATCAATTGCATCCCCCAAAATATAAACTCTATCTTTTGGTAATATTTGTTTCATAGCCTCATCATATGCATTTTTTTCTCCATGCATATCAGCCATACAATAGGTTTTTGATTGTAATGGAGCAAGTTGTGGAACTACTTTACTATTTCTAAAACCACTTTTTCTACTACTATAATTAGATAGTACATTATTTCCGTTATTTTGTACTTTTGAATCTGCTTTTTTCCCTGTATTAACTGTAGACTGTAAAGCTTGCGCTTTAACATTATTTCTCTGATTACTATCTGATGTTTGTTTTACGTTTGGATACATATTATTATTTCCAATAGCTCTTGAAGTCTGCGTTGTTGATCTAGTATTATTTCCAGGTCTTGAATATCCAACATTATATTTTGATGGACCTAATTTATCTAATCTATTATCTGTTTGAACAACTGATCTTGTTTTATCATTTTTAGATCTTGCAGAAACTTTAACATAGTTCATTATTCTGCTTGACTTCCTATTAAACTCTTCTAAACCATTATTACCATAGTAAAAATATCCATTATTAACAACACCATTATAGTCAATTCTTTTTTCCGATAAATACTTAATAAACATATCTTTTAAAAGATTACATTGAAACTCCCCAATTCCTTTAAATTCTGGAAATGTATTTTTTTTACAAAAAACTTTTAAAGTTACATATGTACCATCTGTAAAACTCAAATTCAAATCATACATATCAAACCCAATACTTTTTATATTAGCATCATTAACTCTTTTAACTGTAGTCATATTTGGATTAATTTGACGAAAATTTATGTTACTCATATACTTTCTCTCCCATTAATTACTGTTATATAGCAAAAGCAGATAATTACCTATCTGCTTTTTGTTATATATTCTATACAAATTCTTCATCTGTAAAAATCTTTCTTGCTCCAACTATTGCTAGTAAGTTTTCAATTAGATTATTATCCAATACATTTTTATAATTTCCATTATCTAACTTATAAATAAATTCAATATGAATTCTACCTTCATAATCTTCTATATTTTTTACATTATTTAACTCATCTGAAATGTCTTCAATTATATATAAATACTCTACTCCCTCATATTCAATGTTATCAATTAACAACCATTCTTTATTTCCAAATTTTAATCTTCCTTTATATGTCATTTGTATTTCTCCTCTCAATATTAATTTTTATCTTTAATTATCTACTTCCATTATCCTCAGTTCTATTTGGTTCTGGATTATTATTTGCCCTTTCTGGGTTTTGATTTTCATTGTCTCCTCTGGTATTTTGCTGAGTTCTAGTATCTACCTTTAAGTTTCTTCTAATATTATTTTGAAGAGCTTGTTGAGACATATATAAAGTTTGGGCAAATGGGAATATAAAAGGTGTTCCAGATTGTACCATATTCAATATTGCATTAGTACCATTTCCATATAAATTAAGAGTTTGCATCATTGCTCCATTAACAGCTGTATTGTATGGTACAGTACCATTTAATAAAAAGTCATTAATTTTATTAACATCTGCCAATCCTCCAAGTCTATACATATCATAATTACTTGCTGTATTTCTCATATAACCTGGTATAGCACTAGATGCATTTTGTTGAACTTTATCCAAATAACCTCCTGCAGTTCTTAATGCATCTTCCGGATTTCCATGATGTATACTTTGACTTATATCTCTAGCAGTTTGACCTGCTGTTTTATGTACAGCATAATCACCTTGTAGATAATTTTGATTTTTAATATCATAATTGTATTTTGCTAAATTACCTCTATCATCTAGATTAAAACCTGCTGATCCTTCTAATTTAGCCTGTTCTGCCATAACAGCTTGCGCATCAGCTGAATCAGCAACTCTTGCATTACCTGAAACCTGAATATTTTTATTTTGAGCATTAACTTTTGCAATTTGAGCATTATGTTCTTCTATCGCTTTTATATTTGCTCTTTGCTTAAAGAATCCAAATATTCCCGCACCAACAGCTATGTTAGTTAATAACATTCTTCCTTTATTTTGTTTTCCATGTTCCAAATCTTCTAATGGTCCTTCTATACTGTACATTCCCCTATCTATTTTATTTGCTTCTTTAAAAACATGTTTAATATTTGTTTGCGCTTGAGAGTATTCTTTCATTTTATCGTCATAGTTTAGGTATCTATCAATATTACCAGCTTCTATTGACTCTCTTCTTTGTTTTGCCAGCTCTGCCATTGTTGCATTTTCTTCCCTATTATCTGGATTGAATTTCCCTAAGAACCATCCTCCAATATTTCTATTTTCTGATGATTTTTTTGTTGCACCAGTTTTTAAATCATCTATTTTTGATCTATTCTGATTATTAAGTTCTACAAGATAGTCTCTTGTATTACTTAAAAAAAGTCTCCTATTCGTGTCAGTTTCAGTTGATAGTTCTACATCAATTTGCGCAATTTGTGAATCATAGTATGCTCTTTCTGCTGCTTTTTCTGCTCTAGCTCTATTTATTACTGCATCCAAATAACTATTATTAACTTTAAATTGTTTCATAAATTGTTGATTTAAATATTCTTTATCATAGCCCGGTTTTATAATTTGTCCATTATACCTACTTTGCATATCTCCGGAAGAATAAATTAAAGAATCAAACTCTTCCTGAGATAAGTTATTTATGTTTTCTTGCAATCTGTTCATTTTTTTATTTGTACCCATAATAGCATTTGGTATCGCTGCAATTCCTTTTGTTATTAAATTTATTGGTGTTAGCACCAAACTCAAACCTTTGTTTACCGTATCTTCATCTTTTTGAAATAAATTAGTTATTCCGCCATGAGCCATTTGATAAATCATTCTAGGAATAGTTCCAATATGTTCTGTATTTGTGCTATTATATATTTCCCAAAAACTTCTAATTGGTAAATTATTTCTTGGTGGTGTTGGTGGTGTTGGTGGTGTTGGTGGTGTTGGTGGTGTTGGTGGTGTTGGTGGTGT
>CAMVJW010000010.1 GCA_947167965.1 uncultured Clostridia bacterium
TAGTCCCACCATTTTTAGCAATTACCTCTCTAATATTTTTACCAATTTTATAATGTGTTTTATTTGCTTCTTTTTCACTGTCAATATTATCTTTTTTTAATCTTGATTCAGTTTGTGTTATGCGGAATAGATTGGCTGCAAGTTCTTCACTTCCCATATTATCTAGAATATCTTCTCTATATCTTAATCCTTTTCTTTTTGCAATATCATCAGCTGTTTCTCCATTATATAAGCCTTTATAACCGCTATTGTGAAATTTATCAAAATTTTTAACTCCTGCATTCTTTGCAGCTTGATTTAATGAATAGTTTCCTTTTCTTGTTAAATTTCTTTGATAAAATCTTTTTTCATCTTCGGTTAGCATACTATATTCTTTTTCACTTATTTCTTGTTTTCTAGTTTGAACTGCAAAATATGTTTGAGCAAGTGCAATAACTTTTTTTCTACTATCTCCGTTTTGTGCTATTAAATAACAAGCATAGCGAGTTAATTTATAATCTTTAATCTCAATTTCAGCATTATTAGCACGTTTTGACAACTTCCTGACGTCAGGAAAATGTTCAAATGTACTAATACCACTATTTTCACAAGCATCTTTAGCTTTATTGATTACTTTTTCAAAATTTTCCCATTTGTTGTACTCTAAGATGGTCATAAGTTCTCTAGCGTACCAAAATTCAACACCATTTTCATCAACGTGTTTAATTTCCTCAAATGATTTATTATTTTTATCTATTTCTTTCAATAGTATCAGCTCCATTTCTTTATATTATATTTTGTTGCTATTATAAAACATCTGTTCATACTTGTCAATTAGTTTTTCAATATTTGTTAAATTTCTATGTTATTATACAAATACAAAGCTACTTGATTTTGCTCTTGATTGTTCATCTCCATTATTTTAGCCATAACAAATAGAATAGTAGTATATTTTCTCATATTTACATAGCTTGTCAAATATTCATTATCAATTTCTTTTAATCTTTCAAATTCTGGTCTTAGATTACCAGTTTTTGCACTTATTCCTGCATCCTGATAATAATCTATAATCTCGTAACCTTTGAATTTGCAGATAGCTTCTAATCTTTCTTTTTGTTCTGGAAGACTAAATCCCTCACGAGCTTGATCTTCGGTACTTACTCTAATATAAATACCTGCAATTTTCTTTACTTCACTTTCCATTTAAAACCTCCTAAAAAACAAACAAAGTGCTAGTCTGATAACTAACACTTAAAAACCAACTTTAATATTTACTTGTCATATAACTTGCTGAAAATAAAGAAAACTTCTAGTATTAGTTACCACTGATAAAATCTCTTAATTTTGAGAGTGGATATTTATTTGCTAAATTACCTATGTAAAAATATTCGTGTTCATTAAAGAATAAATATATCTTATCTTTAATAACTGCAGTATGTGGTTCTACATAAGCAAGATTAGTTTTTTCTACCATTCTCAAATTACCATTCTTTATCTTTGGTTCACAATTACTAAAAGTGCAAGCCCATTCAATCTTAGAATGTAATTCTTTACTTATTGCTATTTCTTTTTTAACTGTAGATATCATATCACAAAAGCTCCTTCTTTCAATATTTTGAGGCTATTTCTTACTTTTATTACCAATTTCAATAATTAAAAGTAAAAAAATAAGCCGACTAAATCGACTTATATAAGTGATACGATATTCACTTTGTTTTCTTTAAATTCAGTTATATCAATATGTATAACTGGTTCGACGAAAACGCATTATGGAGCGAGTAGTCAAAATTCCATTTTTTCTCTCATATCTATAAATGTCTTAAAAATATTTTTATGCTATTTTAAGCACTTTTGCTAATTTTAAAAACTGTCTAAAGTATTTATGTATATATTATAAAACTTTACCTATTGCATTATTTATTGCATTAATTCTTTATCTATTAAACCTAATATAATTTTTCATCCAAATATTAATCAAAACATCCAACTTCTGACTTTGTTTTAAAATTTTATCATAACTATAATCGTGATTAATCATCTTGTCCAATTTTCTTTTGTTAATCCAAATTAGAAAATTTAATAACATAATTATCACCTCTAATTACATTATACATTATGTTAAATAAAAAGTCTGTCGAAAGGTGTCGAAAAAGTAAAAAAATTAATAATTTTGATTTTTTTTATATAATTAGTATAAAAAAATACAAATTTTTCTATATGTTATATGAAGGAGGTGGAAAAATGTTTAATTCAAATAATATTTATAATAGAACTTTCATATGTTCTAAATGTAATAAACCTTATAAGCTAGTAAAATTTAACAAAAATGATTCAAAAGAAAAAATTTGTAATTTTGAATTTATTGGTTACACATCAATTCAAACAGAATGTCCATTCTGCAATTGCAGCAACTGTGCAGATTTGTAAGATATTTACCAATAATGCAAAAAAGAGGTAGACTATAATTAATAAATCTACCTCTTATATTATTTATAATTATTTACATTTATATAAGCTACTCTACCTGTAGCTTTTACTTTTACTTGATCCACACTAGAATTTATATTCTTTAAAATAGTTACTGTAGTATTTGCTTTATATGTGTACCTAGTTCCACTTAAATTTGAATTTTTGTATAAATTACAAGCTTTTAACTTTTTAGTTGATCCTACTGTTCCTCTTGCTCCGGTTATTGTTACATTCGAATAAGCACTATTATTTATATATGCTTTTCTTCCTGTAGCTAATACTTGAATATAATCTACAGATGAACTTATATTCTTTAATATTCTAATAGTAGTATTTGCCTTATAATTGTATTTTTTACCTGTTAAATTACTATTAGAATATAAAGTCATAGCTCTTGTTAATTTCTTTGTCTGTCCTGCATTATTTGTTAAATTTAAGGTATCTATATCTCTGCTTGTATAGTCTAAACATATCCAACCTAAATCAGTTTTACCCCAATTTTGTGATATAGCCAATATAGTTACTACCCTATTCCTCAAATAACTTCCTATTTGTTTATATGATGTACTAGCACCTTGTCTTATTCTTAAACTAGATGCTGTTATTTTTACTTGATAATTTGTAGTTTGAACTGTGTCATTTGTTGATACCGTTGACACAGTAGTTTTATTTTCTTTTTCTACACTATTTGCATCATAACCATAACAGAAAAATTGTTTATAATTTGCATATTTTCTAAAATTATCTACTGAACAATACACAGTGTTTCCACTTACTGTTACTTTTCCTCTTCTGGTACTAGTTTCAAATTTACCACTATATAAATATGGATCATATATCTTTAAAGTATTACCTTCTATTCCATAGATTACTATATAATGTCCTCCAGTTGTAAATAATCCATTTCCACAACTTGCTATTATATAATAATCACTCTGTAATAATTCTATTGCTCTATCTAAATAAGAAGTTTCTGCATAGTCTATATCAAACTCATCTGCTACAGCTCTGTAAGCACTCCAATAAGTTCCATTATTTGCTGAACGATATCCGTTTTCAATGAATACATCTGCTAAAGTTCTTATATCTACATATCCCTTTATACTATCAATTATCATTGCTGCCGAAGCTACTCCACAACCACTTGAACCAATAGTTTGTGAACTATTCCCTGTTAATGTATAAGGATAATATCTCCATCTATTATCTATTTGAGAAATATATGTCAATTGTGGGTTGTCATCTGTATGTAAATTCCAATGTTTTGCATCTCCTTCGTATGCTATATCTCCTTGAAGTTCAAAGCTTTCATCTTCTACTTCTTGAACTTCAAGTGTTTGTTCATCATTTTCTGTTAATTCTGGTATTTCAGTACTAGACATATTTATTACTTTTATTTCATCTGAGATTATTTGTATCGCTTCTTCTAGTTTATTTGTATCTATTTGTCCTGTTTGTTTATAATTAAAATAAACACTTAAAAACAAAATAAATACTGTTAATAATACTAGAATATAGCTAAATATTTTTTCTTTATCTTTCATAGTGCACCTCCTTAATCAATTAATTGAAATTTATGAACTAATATATTTATATCGTCAATAAAAGAGTTTCCTTTTAGTTTTTTGTATTGTTCAAAACTATAATCAAAGCTCTGTAATTGATATTTTGTTATTTGCTTTTTATCTTTACATCTATCATAAATAGATAGCATATCGTTTCTCAAACTGCATTTTGTTGCATCTATCATTGCTTTTTCAAATTTATACATAGCACCTAAAAGAGTACAGACAAACATTATCTGTACCCAATAATTTTTTATAAAATTTATAACTGGCATTTTTTGCCTCGCTTTCTTTAGAATTTTATATTTTTACCTTTTTCTATTAAATTAAATAATTTAATCATTTAATCGCCTATTTTTACATTATATCTACACATTTGTTTTTAATTAAATTATTCGTCAATAGATGGTATTGTTCCGTAAGTAAATCCTCTATTATTTCCAGCGCCTACTCTAACTAAATCAATATGTTTAGTTTGTTTATTTATACAAATAATATCAAATGCTTGCTCATAAACTGTTCCAGCATCTCTTCTATATCCAAGCTGCGAATAATCATCATTATAATGAGCATCACAAGTAGTTTGGAAATATACCACATTATTATCAATTCCAATACCATCTTGATGCATATGCCCACATGCAACAAATAATACATTTGCTTGTTTGTTCCCTGTAAAATCTGCGTGAATATTATAAACTGCTGTTCCGTATGTATCTTCCCAATTAAAAGTAGTTCCATTATTTAAAGCTTTAAACATTTCTCTATGTCTATAATAGTTGTTATTGTCCTTAATAGGTTGATGTGTAAATATAGCAACACTCCAACCGCTTGTTGGAAATACAAAAGCTTTATTTACTAGCCATTCCGTACAAGCAACTGAAAATCCTTTTTTTTCGCCTGTTTCTTCTGTCGAAAGTATTATATATCTTATTTTTTGTTTTTCATTATCATAATAACAATAATTTCCATAAGGATTATTTTCATCATATACAACCTTATCTGTTTGCCTTTTGAAAAGAATGCCAAATAATTCATTCGGTTCAATTCTTACTTGTTCTTGATAATATGCACCATAACCATTATTATCATGATTTCCAACATTTCTAATTATTCTATTGTTTAAAGCAACATTAAAAGAATTTATACTTTCATATAATTCTGATATTGCTAATTCTTTTGTATTTATTACTGATGAACTACCAAAGGCACTATCTCCACCATCAAATACCATTGATAGATTAGTTTTATTATATATCTCTTTTAAAAGATAAGGACTATTCATTGAATTACTAGGTACGTGTATATCTGTTATAAATCCAACTGTGTCTCCATTGACACCAATATTTTGTTCAAGTGCATTAATTTCATCTATCTTACTATTTAAATGCTCTTTATAATATGTTGGTATTCCAGAATTAATATCTTTAACAACTGTATTTAAATCTTTGTAAATATATTTTTTAATACTTAATGGATAACTATTTCCTACTCTATGTGAAATTAAAAGTTTTGTAGCACCATAAGGAATTTTAAAATCAAATTCAGTAGCTTGGTCAGATACATTAGTAGTTAAATAATCAATAACATTTAAATCATCATCTGTAAAAAATATAGGATAAATTGAGCCAGATGTAGGTTTATATAAACTTACCTTATAATGTTCATTAAATGATACAGAATAATCTTTATGATAATTAGATGATCCACTTTGTGTATATAGATAAGTTTTATTAAATTTTTTAGCAGCATAATATCCGTATTCACTATCTTCAGCATCATCTGTTATATCAATTACTTCTCCTAAATCATTCTCCAGTTTATCTATTATAATATTATCTACATAATTAAAATTGTTATTAATTAAATCTATAACTTCTTGATTAGATATATTTGATTTAATATAATCTAAATTACCAAAATAGTAAGGAATAATCATTATATCTTTAATTTCACAAGCAACATCATTCCAAATACGGAAATTATTAATATCACTTGATAATTCTATATCAAAAGAATTTCTAACATTAAAGTCTTGATTATTTAAAATTTTGCTTGCAACAATAGTAGTGTCATTACGAAATTGAACAGTAAAAGTACCTGATGTTCCTGTTGAAACTAACGAAATTATATACTTTTCAGCTTTTAAATTTAAAGGTACACTATCAAAATTAGCTCTAGTCCAACTTAAATCTCTTTTATCATAAAGATTAACCGAACCTTTATCAATAAAGTTAATTAATTGGTTCACAGCATTACTATTTTCCGCTGTTTGGTATGCTCCACCATCTTGCCAAGTAGTACCATCATGCCAATACCAATGTCCATCAGTGGTATTTACATATACCCTAGTAGTATCTGTCATTTCACTTACAGAACTTGCTACTAAAGGACTTCCACTTGCTAAACTATTTATTTGATTCTGTAAATTATTATTTGCTATATCTACTTCTTGCTTACTTGCCTTTACACTATCGCTGTTATTTAGTCTTTCTCTTAATGTGTTGAATGTCCCTCTTGCCTGTGCTACTTCCATGTTAGAACTTCCCTTTTCAGTTGCATCTTCATATGTTTGTTCTATTGCAGAAGCTATGCTTTCTCTTACATCTTTGCCTAATCTTGCATTTCTTATATTTTTTATAAGTTCTATTATACTAGCCATTAATTATTACCTCCTTCTAGGGCTTGTACCCTTTGTTCTAAAGCTTGAAATGTAGTTTTATCTACATAGTTATTTAAATTAAGTAATTCTTCCCAAGCTGTTCCTGTATAAATATATCTTGTATATTGGTTTGTAGTTGAATCAATTATTTTGTAAATATCTCCCTTTGTTGGATTTTGGATATTTGCTAAATCTGTCACATTTGATACAATTCCTTTTTCTGTATATACACCATCAAATTTTTGATTAATTTGTTGTTTATAATTATTAAAGGTTGTTGTTTTTACATATTCCCCAGGAACATCTTGTATAACTTGTTTAACATCTCTCATATCATTGTTCAAAGTTTGCACATTTTGCTTTATTTCTGTAACATTGACTACATTATTTTCTACAGTTTGATTTAATTTCTTTTCCGCTTCTATTTGTTTTTGTGTGAAAGACTTAAACACAGCACCCAAAGTCATTTTACATTCACTTGGTTTGTCTAGTGCTAAGCTTAATTTGCTTAATAAGAAGTATCTATCTAAGTTATGTGGCTTTGATAATACCCTTACATATTCCCCAATGTGAAAAGCCTCTATATTTACATCTAAATTGTGTAAATCTGCTGCACTTACATTAATTGATATTGTTTTATTTATTCTATTTTGTAGTTCTTGATTTCCTTTTGTTAAAAGATTTTCTGGGAGTGTTACATCATTAAATACAACTTGGTGTTCTTTCACTCCAAAAAGCGAAATTGCCGAATTATCTTGCACATAATCTAAGCCATTATTTACACTTTTTATTGTTAGATATTCTCCAGTTTGTTCATCCTTTTTCCCTAAAGGTACAATTCTTGTTTTTACATCTTCAGAACTAATAAATTGAGATAAATCTAATTCATTTTTGCCAAATTCAATTATTTGAGATGAGCTATTTTCGTATTCAGCTAAATAGTCAATCCAACGTGTACCATCTTCATTGGCTCCAGTTTCAAAATGTCCACCTAGAATATTTAATAACTTTTCATTCATTTCTGATTTTGTACTTGGATAATTAATATTTGCTCTTGTTATATATCCATTTGGATCTATTACAGTACATCTTCTAGGTGTAAACTGTTTGTTTACATCTACTACAGAATTATGTTCGTTTACATACTTTTGGAATAATGGTCCTACATCTCCCTCATATGAATAAGGCCTTATAATAGAATCATTAAAAAAAGAAAGCTCGCCTTCACATTCGACTTGCTTTCTATTCCAAAAATCAAATTTTTCAGAGTATGCTGTTCCTCTGAACAACTCTGTTTTTACATTTCTGTTTCCTATCTTATCAACTTGAAATACTTTTATAATTGATTTTTGCTGTTCAATTCTATCGTATAAATCATTTTGAGGTGGAAGTGTAAGAGAAAGTGTTCCATTCTTACCTACCTCTAAATTTAACACAGGAGATAGAACTATTCTGTTCTTTAGTCTTACATCGTATAGAATTTCATCATCACATGTTATTTGATACATTATAGACTACCTCCTCTATACTCAATTGTTACTGTTCCATTGCCAATAAACTTAAGTATGTTCTCTCCTTCGCATATTTCAATGTCAGGCGAATAACTTCCTCCAGCTGGCAAGTTATATGTTTGCTCATTAAAAATCAATTGTAGTGGATTCTCGCAAACAAATTTTGGGACAACCTTTTGTCTTCTACCTAAAATTGATACTTCTAATTCTCCATCAACAACTAAATCTCTTGTTTCGTTTATTATTCCTGTTTCAAAATCAAATGGATCCCATAACCAATCTTCATCTGAAGATGTTAAATCATATTTGTAAGGTTCAACATCACATACAATAACTATTGTTCCAATAGATTTATCACTTTTTAAAGGATTTACTTCTGCAGAACCTTTATAATAGAAATTTTGGTCCTCATCTAATATTATTTTTTCAAAATCTTGTCCATGTATATAGTTTAAAATATCACTCATGAGAGATTTCCACAAATCATACCTTTTAGTTGTAACAAAAGTGAAGGTAATATTTCTATTTTTATATTTTACATCTCCAGTTAAGTTTTTTGAAAAATCCAATTCTCCATCTGATCCTGGTATATCAATTTTGTTTTTTTTAGGTTCTGGGGAGCCAATGTCTGTATGTGAAAGTATTAGCCCCCACTTTTCAAAAGTATGTATATTATCAAATAATACACCTCTTTTTAATACATTCATTAGCTTCCCCTCTCTTCCTTATCTTGTATTTTTCTTAATTCTTCATTTATTCCTGGAGCATAATGTGCAATTATAGTTCCATCATCCGCAACAATTGGTTGATTCATCAATTCTTTAAATTGTGGAAAATATGCAAGTAATATATCTATTAATCTTTCCAATAATCCTACTTGTCTTGAATCTGAATTGCTGTTATTTCCAAAATATGCTCTTGATTTTGCTTGCCTATAAGTTTCATTTTCTTCTCTAGTTAATACCGCTTCTCCTTTATGTAATACTGCTGGAAAATCATCTTCAGGTACATAATCTAATCCTACTTTTAATCTTGGAAGTTCATTAATATGAAATCCTTTTCCTCCAACTCCTGGAACCCAATCTGGTATTTGGATTTTATTAAGTCCCCTTATAAATGTATTAATTCCATTTATTATCATATTTATTGGCGCTTTAAAAATATTTCCTAACCCTGAAACACTATTAGAAAATATATTTTTCACATTATCCCAAGCACCTCTCCAATTTCCTGTAAATACATTCTTTACAAAATCTATAATATTTTGAAATGAGTTTTTTACAAGCTCTACATGTGTTTTTATGCTTTGAAATGCGGAAATAAATACACTTCCTATTATTTGACTTACAGCTGTTATTGCAGATTGAAGTCCTGGTAATATCCTCTGAATAAAATTAGATAATAGACTTACTAATGGCGGTAAAATCATATTTATTAGTTCTATCAAAGGTTCCAAAAGCATCATAAATAAATCTATAATTGGTTGCAATAATTGTATTAATGGAGATAATAAAGGCAACAAACTATTTAATATTTGTACTAAAATAGGCAAAACAGCTTGCACTATTTGCAATATAGGTGGTAATAACATTTGAAGCAACTGTACTATTACAGGTAATATAGCTGAAACAATTTGCGTAAATACCGGCAATAATTGCGATAATAAATCCATAATAACAGGTAATAATGTTTTTGCTAATTCCATTAATGGTGGCATTATTTGACTTGCTAAATCAGTAATTACAGGAGTTAATTGTGCAATCATGCTCTGGATCATTGGCATATTTTCTATAAGTAAATCTGCAAATTGTTGTAAAATTGGTGTTACTGCTGCACCAACGGTATTTTTTAATCCTCCCAAACTGCTTTTTATATCTGCAACTGTATCTCCAAATTTTACACCTGCTGAAACTGCATCTCCTGACATTACAATACCTAATTCATCAGCTCTATCTTTTAATTCTTGTATTCCATCAGCTCCAGATACTAGTAATGGTTTCATATCTACATATGCTTTTCCAAATAAATCTGTACCTAATGCTGTTGCTTCAGCAGTATCTCCCATTTCTGCAAGTTTCATTAATGTATCATCAAATACATCATTGCTACTTCTCATTGTTCCATCTGCATTGTAAACACTTACACCTAATTTATCGAACATATCTTTAGTTTTTTCATTTCCTTCAGATAGTTCTCCCATTCTATCATTTAATTTTTTTGCAGATTTCTCAACAGATTCTAAACTTACTCCAGATTGTCCTGCTGCATATTCTAATCTTTGTAAATTTTCTACTTCAATTCCTGTTCTTAAACTTGCTTTGTCAAATTTATCAGCATATTCTGCACTATTATTTGCTACTCCTAATATTGCAGTTCCTGCAACAGTTGCTGCAGTTGCAATTGCTGCTCCCCATTTAGCAGCAGCTTTGATTCCATTTCCTAATGTTTGACCTATTGATTTACCTTTTTTATCTGTTTTTTCCATTTTTGCATCTGCATCAGTTGTATCAACAAAAATGCTCCCAAATAATTTAAATATTTCCATCTTTATCACCTGCCTTTTGTTGATTTTTTTCGTACATTTGCATTATTTTCATTCCATCTTCTATTATTTCTTCATCTGTCATTAAATTATTGTTCTGTTTTGTTTTTGTATTTTCTTTAATCTTGTTTTTATAGGTTTCAAATGACATATACTCTGCTAATCCCGCTTCCATGAGAGGATATAAAGTAAGCCATCTCTCATATAATTCTTTTTCATAAGCGAACTGCAAAAAATCCACTAATTTACTTAGTGGATAATCTTTAATATTAGCCATACCATAGTATTTGTTGAGTAAATATATCATTTCCTCTACTTTGATATGACTTGATTCTTTAAAAAACTTGTTAGCCCCTTATCATTTATGACCTCTTTAACAAATTCAACTACATCTATTTTTTGAGCTTCTTCTTTAGGAATCTCTTTGTAAACAGAAATAAATTCTATTAATTCATCTCTTACTTCATATAGCTTTGTTCCTAATTTTAGAACTACTTGTACTCCAATTTCCTTTTGTAAAGATTCAGCAATTTCTTTAGCTTCTTCTTCACTTTTTCCTTTGCTCTTTTCTTTCACAGATTTACTATATTCAAACATTTCTTTAATAAAATCTTTGTCTATTTGAATTTTATCTGTAATTTTACTAATTAAGCATATTGAATCAATTGTTAATTTCATTATCCTTCCTCCACATCTTCAATATTATCTACATTTTCAATTGAATATGGTTTTGAATCTTCATCATATCTATGATGTGCATTATAAACTAGCTCGATTTCTCCTTCAGCCTTTTGAACAGCTGAAAAGTCTAATCCATTTTCATCAAGTGCATTAAATATAGTTATTTTAATAAACTTACCATCTACTTTTTGAGCAAACATCGTAATATTCTTGATATATTCATCTTCACTTATTAATCCAATGTTTCCACCTTCAATTTTTGTTATTTTATGTGTGTTTTCATCTTTTGTTATCGTAGCACCTGGTAGTTTATCTGCTAATGTTTCTAAACTTGTATTTAGTGTTTTAGCAGTCAATGTGGCATTTTCTTCATCAATTGTTTTTAGCCCTTTTGTTCTTCCTTTTTTACCATCAAACTCTATATCTCTATAAGTTCTCTCAACTTTAAAATTTGTACCACCCCTTAAAGGTGCTATCATTTGTTGATTTTCTTCTCCATAATTTTTTATTAATATACCATGATCTATTTGAATGTTTTCTACTTGCTCTTTAGTCAATTTTGTTTCCATTTTAATTTTTCTCCCTTCATTCAAAATTAAATAAATGTATTTCAAACGATAATATTCTTTTCTTTATCGTTCTATCTTCTTCTTTATCTGTTAAACAATTGCTAAACCATATTACATACGCATAATTTTCTTTTACTGCTCGTTTTTGATGTAAAAGCTTTTTTAAATCATCACAAATTGTTTCAATTTCTGTAGTATCTTCTTCTTTATCATATACACTTATATCTAAAGAATATTGTGTTAAAACTTCATTTCCTAGCTCTTTAATATCTACAACAGCATAAGGAAATTGTGCTTTATTGAATGATGTAAAGAAATAATTAGATACAACTGATTTTATTTCTTTATATAATTCTTCTCTAATAAAATTTCTAGGTGTTTTTATATTACTCATTTCCAATCTCCTCATTTTCATTTATTAATCCTAATGCTTTATTTTCGTCTTCAATGGATTTGATATAAGTACCTTGTATTCTTCGTATATCATCTATATTATTAAGAACTGCATTTTTTAACATATTTTCTTGTTGTACCTTTGTTGTTCCTAATTCTTGAAATCCTAAGTAAAATCCACCTGGCTTATATCCAACCTGTAAGCTTCCATCTTTTCTTGCCCAATATTGTGTGTTTTTTCTTCCTCTTCCTGTATTTCTTCTTATTACTTTTTTTGCTTCTCTTGTAACAAATTTTCCAACATCTTTATTTGCTGCATGAACTAGTTCTTTTAGCATATATTGAGTTCTATCTACCTGGCTAATGTATTCTACTCCATTTTTTGTTATTTTAATTGCACTAGGTACTGCCATACATATCCTCCTCATTATTTACTTGACTACTACATGTTAATTCTATTTTTTCATCATTTCTTATGTATGTTCTTGTAATTTTATATTGGATATCATGATATTTTAAATATGCTTCATTGTTATATTCAAATTTCCAAATAACAGCTGTAAAATTTGGCTTTAATCCAACTGCAGCTGCTTGATAACTTTGATTTTGTCCTATACTTTGTATTTCAGCATATCTTTTTACTTCTGTTATTTTGTTTATAACATCACCTTTAGAATTAACTTCAGTAGTATTCTGCAATAAATAAATAATTTCATCCATTTATTCTTCTTCCTCCTGTGATACTTGTTCTGTAGTATATTCAGTAGTGCTACTCATAAAGTTCTTATTTTCTTCAAATATAATTTTATTTTCATTTGCGATATTAGGCTCTGTATATCTATAATTTGCTCTTATATATGCAACAATGGTTTGTTTAATGTAGTCATCATTTCCTTTTATTCTTGATGAATGAATGCCAGATAAAATTAATTTCTTAATTGCAGAATTTCCAAGTTCCCTTAATTCATCATCAAATTCCTCTATTGTTAAACCTACACTCTTTCTTAAATTTACGATTGATATTATACTTATTATATCTGGATTCATTTAAATCACCTTTCTTATTTTTCTTGAAATTTTAATAATTCTTCAATTATTTCTTCTTTTTTAGCTTTAGTTAATTCGCATTTTAATTCTTCAGCCAAATCTTTTAATTGATTTACTGTCATATTTTCTAATTGTTCTTTTGTATATTTTTCTATATTTTCTTCTACATTTTCTGTTTTATCTGTTTGTTCGTTTTCTGTTTTTCCATTATCAGCTTCAGGTATTAAATTTTCTTGTTCATCTGAGTCTAAAATAATATCAACTACTCTTCCAAATTTTTTCATATTTAGTTCTTTCATTCTTTCAATAGTAACATCTAAAACAGTGTCCTTAACTATTATTTCTTTACTATATTTATCTTTAAATGTTCTTTCTACTTCATATTTTATAATCATTTCAGTTTCCTCCAATATTAAAATTTGGGGAATATTCTTATCGAATTATTCCCCATTAAAATTAGCCTTCTTCAACTTCTGCAGCAGCTTTTTTAACTCTTACAAATCCGTTATGAGCAACTACATTTCCTCCAGCAAATACTGAACCTCTGTGAGCAATTTGTCCTTCTTTAAATTTATAATCTTCACTTTCTTTTACTTCAAGTGCAGAGAATAAAGCTACTTCATAGTTACTTAAAGAACCATAAGCCATACAATAATCTCCTACATTTGCTGTTTTCAATGAATTTGCAGCTGAATTTAATACAAATGGAACTTTATTTATCTTTCCAGTATTTCCATTTATCTCTATATCATAGTAGTCTTTGCCATCGTTAGTTTTAACATTTGCAAATTCTTGTAAATCTTTTTTGCATAATATTAAACATGCATCAGCTACTACATCTTCATCTCCTGCATAAGCATATATAATTTTATTTAGTGTTTTATTATCTATTACTGAAATCTCTATATCTGTATTGCTATCAATTGCAAATTTATTTGGATTTGTAAATATTCCTTGTAGTCTTCCTTTTGTTCCATCTCCTACTAAAATATCTTTAGATAGTTTTTTCTTTGTTGCTATTGTCATACCTTTAACAATTTCATCATGATATGCTGCATCTGCTAATCGTTTTACTTCTTCTGGCTCTTCTGAATATGCTGTAATCTTTTGTTTATTTATTTCAGCATAATTGAATACAGTATCTGCTTGATGATAATTTCCATCGTTATCTGTTGCACCACCTTCACCATGTGAAACTACATATCCTCTTTCATAAGATTCTCCACCTTCAAGTGGTGTAACTGTTACTAAATCAATTAAAGTAGATACTTCATTAAAAGTTCCTTTTACTCCATTTGCTGTATATTTTGGAACAGCAATTTGACTACTTCCTACTGTAATTGCTCTTTTTTCTCTTAAAGCTTTTCCTCTTTTTGATTTTTCATCAATTGTTAATTCTTCTGAATCATCAGCATTTCTTTTTTCTTCTCCTGGTCTATTAACTATTCTTAATTCACCAACTTTGTTTCTTTTTGTTAATTCTTCAGCATTTTTTCTTTGTTCATCTTGTTCTGCTTCTTCTACTGCTGCTTCCTCTTCTTCATTTAAATTTTCTAGTTCTCCTTGTAAGGCTTTAATTTCTTCATCAGTTAATTCAACTGTTCCTTCAATTTGAGCATTTAATTTAGCTCTGATTTCTTTTTTTCTTTGTAAAATTTTTCTTAATTTTTCGTTCATAATTTTTACCTAACCTTTCTTTTTAATATGTTTTTAATAATAATTTTCTACTTCTTTCTTTTTGCAATTGGGCTCTCTCCAGAGCTTTTTGTTCCTTTTCAGCCACCGCCAATCTTGAACTCCTTGCAGAGATTGAAGTTGTATCATAAGCGGGAATATCCACCGCACTGACATCGTATAATTTATCAATTTTTAGTACACGCCATGTATGTGTTTCTTGATTGTATGATTCTTCTTTTATTGTGAAGCAAAAGCTCATTCTATCTATGTAACCACCTTTTATTTCTTCGTATAGTTTTCTTCCTTCATCTGTACCATCTAGTCTTGCTTCAATATTTAATCCATTACTATCTATATTTAATCTTAAAGTGTTATTTCTGGTCCTTGCTACTACTTTTCCAGAATGATTATAATTAAATATAACATCTGACATATCTGCTTCATTAAAAGC
Organism: uncultured Clostridia bacterium; assembly: GCA_947167965.1. Lineage (GTDB taxonomy): Bacteria > Bacillota > Clostridia > TANB77 > CAG-508 > CAG-269. Next base: position 15,547 of record CAMVJW010000010.1, read on the forward strand.
ATTTCTGTCTATTACCTCTTTGTATTCTGTTTCTCCACATTTAAATAATGTTGTTTCACTTTCAAAAGTCACGGCTTGACCTTCAACAATCATCTCTTGTACTTCTTGTCCATTTTCATCTTGTATTGTTTCTGCTCTAGTTTTTAAATTCATAACTGTCCTGTACATTCTGTCATCTCTTAGTTTTCTTAATTCTTCTTGAATTTTTTCTTTTTCATTCATTATTGTTTCCTCCCTTATTATTTTTTCCTAATTGATATTCATCAGCTATATCTGAATTAACATCATTTAATGACTGTAGTAATTTATCTCCTCCAGGTACTGGAGCTCTATTCCACATTTCCCTTTGTTCGTTTATTGAGAATAAGTGTTTCAACTCTTTGCATATTGTAACTTTTGTGCTATTAGATGCATTTGCTAATCTATTTGCTTCAAATACTACTTCATTTCCATAGTATTTTTCTGTTCTTGTAAATAATTTTGTAGTAAATTCCTGGCTCATTTGAATTGCAAAAGGTTCTATAGTTGTTTCAAAATATGCAATCCATTCATCATCAGTGAAATTGCCTCTTACTATTTTTTCATTTGTATTAAAATAATCGTAAATTTCTTGTTTTGTGTAATCCATCTGAGCTTTGTTAGGTACATATGGTTCTGATTTTGTTTCGTGAAATTTATATCGTGGATCTGTATATGCAATTCCTTTATCATTATTGTTAATATCAAGATATCTTTCTGAGAAATCTTTTACTTGTTTGTCTCTATCATCTGGATTTAAAACTTGTGCAAATTCTAATATACCTCTTATAAATGCGGTATTTTTTATTGCATTTGGAATACCCTGCAATGTCATATTGGTTACTTCTAATTGCGGTGTTAAAGCTTTTATATTGCTTTCTCCCCAAAAGTCGTTTTCAGAAAAATGCTTTCTGATATGTATTACATCGGTATAACTTGCAATTTTGTTTTCCCCATTTCTAAATCTAAATTTAATATATAAATTGGATTTTTCATCTTCTAATAACTCAACTGCTGATGCTTCAAGTGGATAAATTCCTAATATTCCATCCATACCTTGTACATTGGGATCTCTATCAATATAAGCAAACGCATTATTGTTGATATCTCTTTGTATCATCATTTTTTGAATAAAATCAAATATCGTCATATACTTATTAGGATTTTTTAATATCCTCTCCAAGTTTTTATTTGGTGATACTATAATTTCTTTTTCATATTTTCTAATATGTTTTGGATTTAATTTTCCTGCATTCATTCCATTTGTTCCAATTGCTGTTCTTACAGTATTGTTATCATATATTTTCCCATTCCATTGATAAAATGTGGAATCACTATTATTTAATAGCTTAAAATTATTAATTATTTTATATTTAGGTTGCTTCGTTCCAAATATGTTGGAAAACATACTTCTTACTTTCACTTTTTCACTCTCCTTATATCATGTTCACATAGTCATTTTTCTTTTGTTCTAATATTACATAAGCATTTAATAGTGCTGCAGTTCCATCTATCCTTAATCTTTTTTTACTCTTGTCTGGTTGTATATTACCATTTCTATCTACATCTGTACTTGTATTACTTAAACACCATTTATCTATTGGATTATTATTATAATTTACTAATTTGGATTTTAAATCTGCTCCTAAATTTTGCATTGGTGCTGATAATGTTTTTTTACCTTGATATACTGCTATCATAGCTTCAGCACCAAAGTACCCTTTCATTTCTTCAACCCAATATTCAGCTGACCAGGCATCATACCCTATCCAAGGAATATAAATACCGTATTCATCTCTTATTTCTACAAACCATTGTGTTACATATTTGGGATGAACTTTATTACCTGGGCAAGTTCTTAAAAATCCTTTTTCTTTCCATTTGTCATATGGAATTTTATCTTCTTTTACTCTTGTTTCAAGTAAATCTTCTGGCAACCAATACATTTGCAAAACATATATTTCTGGATCATTCGGAATCATAAATATTACTTTAGCTGCTGTTAAGTCTGTTGTTTTTGATAAGTCAGTTCCACCAATTCCATATTTTACCTTCATTTTTGCTAAATTAAATGTAGATTCATTGTTTAATTCTTCAAATGTAAGCCATGTTGCAACACTTGTTTCTCTAACATTAAAATCTTTGCAAAGTAAATTCTTTAATTCATCTGGTTTTATTTTTGCTCTAGCAACTTTATCTTTAAGTCCTTTTATCTTTTTGATTGTTCCTAGACCTGGATTAGCTTTTATCCAACAACTCTCATCTGTCCATTCTTCTTTTTTATCCAGTTCATATATAACCGCAAGTAAAGTTTCATCTATAAAGTCTGATGAAGGATCAATATATCCATTGATTACATTTGTTGCATATTCATATTCACTATCAAATACATTTTCTCTTACTGTACCCATTGTAGAAGTTTCTAAAAATAATGGTTGATCTCTTGAATCCATTGAGTCATAAGTAACATCTATTAAATTTTTATCTTTCATAGCATGAACTTCATCTGCTGCAACAAAAGAAGCATTTAAACCATCTAGTGTGTCTGAATCATTTGCTAGAGGTTTAAATACTGCTTCTTCTTCCTCATAATATAATTCAGCTATTAATGGTTTTACTCTTTTTAAAAGAATTGGATTTTTCTTTACCATTCTTTTAGCTTCTTGCCAAAGTATTTTTGCTTGATCCTTTTTAGTTGCTATCGAATAACATTCTGCTCCTGGCTCTCCATCCATCAAAAGCATATATAAACCTATTGCTGCAGCTAATGTTGATTTTCCATTTTTTCTTGCAACAAATAAGATTACTTTTCTATATTTTCTAAATCCTGTATCTTCATCAATAAAACCAAAAATTGCAGATACAAATGCTTTCTGCCATAATTCTAAAATAAAAGGTTGTCCTGCAAATTTCTTACCTTTGCTATGTTTACAAAACTTTTCTATAAATTCAATTGCATCTAAAGCTCTTTCTTCACTAAAAATATATTTATGTTCTTCTACTTCCTCTGTAAATTCATTATAGACTTTAACTATTCTAGGATTTTTTATATCCTTTACTAACTTTTCATAAACAATTTTTACTTTTCTGGATGTTATTATTTCACCAGCATTTATTTTTTCATAATATTGTTCTATATAATTCATCTATTTCTTCTTTGTTTAAATTCTTCAAATTCATCTTCAAATTTGGGTAGCTCTCCTGGTGGAATAAGCTCCAGCAATTGTTTAATAGTTAAATTATAATTTTTTAACATAGCATTATATGTTTTTACCGCAGGTTGCTCCCTTGTAAATTGCTGTTTTCCTTGTTTAAAGTCTTCTACCACTCCATTTTTTTCAATAATTTCAATTAATTCTGTAAGTTGAACATACATAAATGCTGCTTGCTCAATTAAGCCTTTTACAAGTTTTTTCTTATTATCTGGTACTCTTTCAAAAAGGTTTTCTAATTCTGTTATTTTCTTTTCTTTCATTTCTATTTTTTTCTTTTTTGTCAATACTTTCACCCACTTTTTTTGTATTGACCCCCCCTCGTATAAAATGACTTGTGTGATTTTTGGAGCTGCCCCCCTCGGTCCTTAGGGGGTATATTATCCATTTGAATGTGGGGGGGATTTTTTTAAAATTAAATTTCCATCTTCATCAAATTGTACATCTTCTTTTGTTGATTTATCTCTTAAATGTTCTTGTGTGTGACACTTTTGGCAGATATATTCAAAGTTATCAAAGTTTAATGTTATCATAGGATCATTTATATTCTCTGGTGTAATCTCTTTTATGTGATGAACTATTTTGCCTTTTCTTTCTTTACATCTCGGACAAGTTTTATCTGGAAGTGATGCTATGAATGCTTGTCTGCATCTTTCCCAGGCATTTGATTTATAAAACTTTTCTGCATACTCTTTGATTGTTGCCACCTACTCTCTTTAAAACATTTATATTTATTTTTACATTCTTCACATTTCTTTTGCATACATATACTTAAATTCATTTTTCCTCCAATTAACACAAACAGGAACTTATCAAATTAATGATAAATTCCTGTCTTTAATAATACATAAGGAGAATCAAATGCGAGACTCTATTTTTTCATAATACTAATTTACAATATGTAATTTCAAATTTCAATGGTTAAATTTTCCGATTGTTATGTTGATTTTCTTGCAATACTTCCAAAATACCTAATTGCAAATTCTCTTAAAGCTTTATTTTTTATATTATATATTGTATCGTTGCTGTCTTCACTATATCCTAACTCAGCAGCAATTTTTCTCATACTTTTCTTTTTTTGTCCCTCAATATATTTTAACTGTATAAATTTTCCTAGTGTTTCATCTTCTTTATCTATTTGTTTAAGTATATTATTTACTATTACAAGTTCCGCTTCTGTTTCTTTAATTTGTTCATTTATTTGCATTATTTCACACATCTGAGTTATAGTATTATTTGAATAATTTTGTCTTTGTATTCCTGGTTTAGAATAATCAATTCCTCCAAGTTCTTTTGGCTTACCTTGATTTGCTATGTAATTCTTTCTTGCATTTAAGTTATTTATACTGTCATTAAGCTTTCTATGATTTATAAGAATATCTTCCGCTTCTTTAATATAATTCATCTGAAAACCTCCATTTCTTTAGTTTTATACATTATGTGCTATCGTTGGTGTTATTCTATTTCCTTTATCTTTTATATTTGTTGTTGCATTATACATTTTGCACCATCTTTTTATTCCATATTTGCTAATTTGAAACTCCCTCCAGTTTCTTCTTATTTTGTTATTTCCTTGTGCTTTTTTTAATTTATTTCTATTAATTTTTCTTTCAATGTTCATCTTTTACATAATCCTTTCCAATATTTTTTTAATTCTTGTCTTATTGTATAAGTATCTTCGTCTAAATTTTCAAATATTACATTTTTAAATAGCTTCTTAGTATTTTCTGATAATTCATGAGTTGTTGGACTTAAAGCATACATTAATTTGTTTTCTAGTTTTTCAATATATTCTTTATCAGTCATCTTCTCCTCCTATATCTCTGGCATTTCATAAATATCATTTGTCATTTGTTTTATTTCAGTTTTTAAATCATAACAAATTGCATCTTTCTCATATCTTCGATTTAGTTTTTCTAAATCTTCATCTCTCAAATTTCCCTGAAATTGAATCAGTTTCTTGCCTTTATATGCTTTAATTATTTCTTGCAATACTTCCATTGCTCTTTCTTCTGTTGAATATTTTCCTAATCTTTTATATGTATTAAAGTAATAAGCTGTTATAGTATATATAAAATTGCGATAATTTTGCTCGTGTTCTTCTACTTCAATATAATTAAAACTATCTGTACTTATTATTGTTTTTTTATTTTGGCTAACTATTATCATTTTTTCTCCTCCATAATTTTATTAACGGTCATTGCCAATTCATTTATTTTGTCATACATTAATTTATAAACTAGCTCTGTTCCATCTTTGAAGTATACTTCATTAGGATCTAATGGTTTTATGATTTCTTTATCATCTTTTATTCTTCTATCATCTAAAAGCTGTTGTAGTACTTCTCTTCTAGTGTGAATATCCATTAATCCCCAACTTATACTTGCATCTGAATATTCTTCTCTTTCTTCATCACTAATTCTATTTTGTAAATCTTGTTCTTGCTTATCTAATTCTTCTATTTTTGCTTTTATTTTGTCTATCCATTTTGTATAAGTTTCTTTTATTGCATCTTCACAAAGCATTAAATTTTTTGCTTGTATTTGTACTTCTTCTTCTAATCCATATTTATCTTCTTTTAATTCTTCTATTTCTTTAGATTGTTTTTCTGTTAGATTTAAAAGTAACTTTAATTCTTCGCTTTCAGGAAACATATACAATATTTTTTTTATTTTCTCTATTGCTTTCTTTTCTTCATCACTTAACATTGTTTTATTCCTCCTTTAACTTCCAAAGGTCTTCTCTTTTTATTCCTTCATCTATATCTAATAAGTCAAAAACATCTTCTAAAGTGCTTAATCCTCCAGTATACAATTTTTGTTCTGATGAACCTCTTGTTTTAGGATTAAAATCTTCATAAGCAAATTGATTAACCATATCTATTAATAAATTTTTATATTCTTTATTTTTCTCTTTTTCTTTTTCATAAGCTGTTAGTAATGTATCTGTTGCTTCATTTATATCTTCATATTCAACCCCATGGCTATATAATGTTTCTATGCTTTCCTTTATATTCATTTACTTACACCTCTTTCCAAGGATTTATAACATTTTTCACAAAAATCATATTTTTTCTTTCTGACATTTAATTTTGTAATATGTACATTAATCACATATCTTTCATTTGATTTAATTCTTTTTTTACATCGATCACATAAATATTCAGATTTATTATTATTTTTATAATCAATTTTTATTAACATTTATTCTCCTTTTTCTACTTTCGATAAAACTTTTCTTATAGCACATTTATAAATATTTGCTAAATTTGATTTAGTTAGGTTTATTAATATATCAACCGCTTCATTTAGTTCTAATTCTCTATCATTGCTTTTAAAATTTTCTATTTCTTTTTGTAGTGCAGATATTTCTTTTCTCATTTGATTAGCACCTTCAGACATATAATTATTACTTTTATCTGATACATAATTACTTAATTCATCTAGTTTTCTATCCAGCTCTTTTTCTAAACTATCCAAACTACTCATATATACTGCTCCTTTTTATTTAATTCTTAATCTAATTTTTACATTATTTATGCTATTACTGCTTTCAATTGCTTTTTTTACTTTTTCTTTGTATTCTGCTGCACCTTCTTTTTTACCTAAACCATAGAATACAAGTGCTGTTATAATAAATATAAATATTTTAGATAACATATTTCCTCCTAATATTCCTCAATTTTTACATAAATTTTTGGTTCTGTAGCATATTTCTTTTCGACTTCCAATTTAGTTACTTGCGTATCATCTTTAAAAGCAAATTTATTCATACTGTCTAATACTATTTTTGTTATATTATCTATATCTGGCTTTTTAGTTGGACTTATACTTTGATTTAACATTTCCGCTTCTTTTTTCTTACTTGTACTTTTGGGAATATCAAAATAAGCTACAATACTTACCTTTATTCTATTTTCTATTTGTTTAAAATTAGGATAATTCATACAGAACCATTGTCTTAATCCATATTCATATAATTTTGTTTTTGTTGGTGTATATGCTCTTCCTGTTCTTGTATTCATTCTCGGCCTTGCCTTACCAACTATTTCTCCTGGTACTTCAAATTCATAAATCATTTTTTTCCTCTTTTCTATTTGTTTTTCTTTTTTTGATTATAGCTTTTGTATTTTTTTAAATACTCTTCGTTACTGACATTGACTCTGGTAACTCTTATATATTTTTTATCTTTCCATTTGCACAATATAACAGTTGTATATCCATCTAATAGTGTTTTTTCACTGTTTATAATAACCTTGTCCATAAATTTTTTTGTATCTTGAAAAAATCTCCATTTTGCATTTAATTTTTCAGTTCTTGGTATTTTGTATTCTTTCGGTATTTTAATATTCCTCACATTTTCAAATCCTAGTAAACTCATAATAAAATCTAACATTTTTTTAAATCCTCCATTCTTAAACTTTTTCTATCATTAATCTTGTTCGTTGCTTCCATTTCTTCCTGGATGCACCTCATGAAATATTTAATAAATCCTTCAGCAGTAGACATATGGTTTAAACATACATATTTTTTGGTTTTTTCATATCTAAATAAAAATTGTTCTCTTGTAATTGTATTTAAAAAAATTTTGTATGGACTAAAATAAATTTCGTGTATTAGCCAATACTGTATTTTATAATCTTGCTTGACACAAATATCCATATATTTCATAATTCCTGGATTTTCAATATACAAATCCAATCTTTTAAGCACCAAAACAATGCTGTCTTTATCAACAGGTTTCATATTTTCAAATTTTTGCGCGCCTTTATTATTTATAATATAATTAAAATATACATCTAGTTTAGTTATTATATGTTCGTTTGCAATTTCGTCTGCTTGTGCGTTCGGTCTTTCGTTCGGTTGTTCGTTTGCCTGTTCAATGTTGTCAAATTTATCAAAATCATTATTTGAATTATCTTTATATAATTCAATAATTGAATATCTTGAAGCATCATTTTGATTTGAGCCGCTTCTTGTATGTTATATATTCAGATGTAATAAGCTCGTTTCTAGCTCTATAAAGAGCAGAATCACTTAGTTTACATTTACTTTTAAGAATTGAATTTACTATTTTGACATCACTTTTCCAGCCTGATTTCTTAGCTATTATCAATATAACACCATACAAAGAAATAGCATTAGAAGAAACTGGTCTGTAGTCTAACATAGAATAAAATTCTTCAAGTTGTTTTTCTAAATTCATTTGTTTTTCCTTCCTGTAAATCTCTCCTAATGCTTGATTTTTCAATTAATTTATGTTAAAATAAGCTTAAGAGTATTTACTTAATCTAAATATTCTAAGAACTAATTTCCGTGTCCAGCGCTAATTGGTTCTTTTATTTTGTATTTTTTCAATAGTTCGTGATATTTGTTACTTATTGCTGCTAATACTAATCTGTATTTTTGTTCTTGTATTTTTAATGTTGTATCATTATTAAATTGTATTGTTATATTTGAAACTTTTTTAGGCTCCATTATTCTCTCCTTTCTATCCCAAATAACCAATTGTTGAAATCCAACTAAAGCCATTTGTGATTATTTTTTCTACTAAAACACCTATTACAAAGGCATTTAACATTAATACCATTGTCATTTCTCCTGATATTTGTATTTTCTTTTTTCTTTTCACTTGTTTCTTCATTTTCTTATCCTCCTCTTAAATCTCTTCTTACGCTCATATATTCTTTAAATGATTCTAGTAACACCTGATTTTCTTTTCCTATTTTTATTACAGGAAAATCTGGTTGTGACATCATTTTCATTACTGTACATGTTGAATATCCTGTTATTTCTTCTAAGTCACTTACTGTTAATAATCTAATTTCTTTTTTTAGGTCGTCCATTTTTTCATCTCCCTTCTTTTATTTAGTGATCGTGTCGCATTTAATTTTTAAATTATTTAATAGTTTCATAAATATCTCCCTATTTCTCTGTTGAATTTTTTTCAACTTTCTTTGTAAAAAAAAGATTCCAAGCTTCTTCGACTGAATTTATTTCTAATAATTCAATAGCTTTACTTATCTCATTACTAGAAAATTCGAATTGATTGTTAAGTTTTGCACTTAAAGTATTCGGTGCCATTTCTATTGCTGCAGCAAAGTCATTTTGAGTACCATACATTTCTTTTATTTTTCCTTTAAGTTTATCAAAATTGTATTCCACTATTATTTCCTCCTTTCTTGTTGAATTTTTTTCAACTTGTTGTGATTATATTACCAAACTAAAAATTAAATGTCAATACTTTTTTTGAAAATTTTTCAATTTTTTTATATTTTTTTTAGAAAGTTATTGATTTTTTTTCAATTTTTCTTTATAATTTAAGTATTGGAGGTATATTATGCAAATTGTTGAAAGTTTTCAAAATAGACTAAAAACAGCTATGTCTATTAGAAATATTAAACAAGTAGATCTTGTTGAAAAAGCAAAAATAGACAAAACATTATTAAATAAATACTTAGCTGGAATTTCAAATGCAAGTCAAAAAAAGCTAACTGTTTTAGCTGATGCTTTAGATGTTAATGAAGTGTGGTTAATGGGGTATGATGTTTCGATGCAAAGAACATTTGACAACAATATTACTGGAGTTGATAAAAAAACAATTGATAGAGCTACAGTTTTTGTTTATGGAACTATACCTGCTGGCACTCCAATTGAATTAATAGAAAATATTTTAGATACAGAAGAAATAGATTCAGAAATGCTAAAAGGTGGAAAACAATACTTTGGACTAAAAATAAAAGGAAGCTCTATGTATCCTGAATATCTTGATGGAGATACAATTATATTAGAAAAAGTTGATGACTGCGAAAGTGGACAAGACTGTGTTGTTATGGTTAATGGAGATGATGGCACATTTAAAAGAGTGTTTAAAAATGAAAATGGCATTATATTGCAACCTCTTAACCCAGAATTTCAACCTATGGTCTATACTAATGAACAAATCGAAAAATTACCAATCAAAATTATTGGTAAAGTTGTTGAATTAAGGAGAAAGAAATAATGAAAAAAATAGCAATTATTTTATCAATATTAAGCATTTTTGTTGGTTTTATTATAGGATACTTCTCATATCAACCTATACAAAAATTAAATAAAGAAAAATATTATGAATATTTCGATAGAACATATTCATATGAGTATAATTATCAAATTGCAAAAGATGCAAGTATTAAATATATTTTAACTTTTAATAGAGATAAATCTTTTATTTATTATACAATCAATGATGAAAAAAAAGAGATTTTATTTCAAGGAACATATTGTTATAATACTCAAACTAAAATAATTAATTTAACATATGAAAAAGATGGAGAAACTTGGAATAAACAGGCTACTTGGGCTAAAACAGATAGTAATAAAATAATTAGATGGAGATATGCTGACAACCCAAACGAAGAAACAAATTATATCTTACTAACTTTAGAAGAATAATTCAAAAATCAAACTATTTTTAAATTTACAATTAGACATATGAAAGATGCAGTAGATTTTTATACAGAAAATATAGATATATAGTATAAGGAGAAAGAAAGAAAGAAATAAATGAAATTTGGAATGAGAAAACCCAGTTTTAAAAAAAGTATTAAATCTAAAACCATTGGAAAAGCAAAAAAAAATGTTAAAAAGGCCCTAAATCCATTCTATGGTAAAAAAGGTACAGGATTTGCAAAAAATCCTAAAAAATCAGTAAAAAATAAAATTTATAAGAAAACAACATTTAGTTTTTGGGATTTATTTAAATAGTTCTTAATGTTAAGTTTAACTTTTAAACTTATCTTTATATAAAAATATATGTAGTAATTGGAGGTGTAAGAAATGCAATATGTTGTTTTACAAGTCGTACTAAAAGAAAAACTAATAGGAACTGGTTCTGGAAATTTAACTCAATTAGAAAAAGTTATAAACGATCAAGCAGCTAAAGGCTATAGACTTCATACAATTAGTCCCACTTCTTCTGGAAGCAAAGGCTTACTTGGTGGAGATAGAATACAAGCAACTTTAGTTTTTGAAAAATTATAAAAAAGAGACAAAGTACACCGCTCCTAAACACTGTACTTCATCTCTTATGTACATAAATAATATGTACTTATCTTTATATATCACTTATTTTATATTTTGATGTAAAAATTTTACGAAAGTGTAAAAATCTTATATGAAAATATGAAATTTTATTATTTAAATTTCTAATGACAAAGTGCTTAGATATTAAATAATTGGATGATTTATAAGATAATACATGTTAAAAATTACCTATTAAAGTTATTGATATAAAAATTTAATATATGAAAATTATAATTGATTTTTATATATAGAAATACAAACATTTAAAATAAGGAGGATGTTAGAATGAATAGAGCGGTTTCTGATGTCAAAAACATTGAAGCCACTAAAGAAAAATCATATAAAAAACTAATTAATTTTTATCGTATTGTGGTTAATCCTAGCTTTATAGAATCCGGTAAAACTCCAAATAATATCATAAGAGATTCATTACTAAATGTTTTTAATAAAAATGCTATATTTAATTTAGATGATGTAACAATTGAAAAAATTTCTATGTGTAATGACTATATTTTTGGAAGTATTTGTAGGAAGAGTGACTTAGATGTATTAACCGAAATAAAAGATGCAAAAGATTCCAAGAATATTAATAATACTGATATTATTATTGAAAATTATACCTATTTTTATCTTAATTTTAATGAATTAGCATCATCTGTTATAAAAACAAAAAAGATTCCAAGTTCTGACTCTTATATAAAACTACTTATTGAAAAAAATTGTAGTTTAAACATAGAAATAGCACCTTTCATAAAAAATCAGTCTGAAATTAATTCTATGTTAGCAAACTCTTTTTCTCTTACTTTTTTTGATAATTCAAACAACTATATTGGAGTAAAACAAACTGAGTTATATAATTGCGAATTTAAGGAGTTATCTATTAAAGCAAAACTTAAAGATAAAAATTCAAAAAGTGCTAAGGACTTCGTAAAAAATTTAGTGAAAGTATTTAAAAACAATCCTGATGTAAAATCACTATCAGCATCTACTGATAGTGAAGATATCGATTTATTAAGAAGTTCCTTTACTAAACATGTAAGTATTGAACTTTCAAAAAATTATAAAAATGATTTAGGAAAAATCCAACATGTTTTAGAGAAAGAATTACAATTTATTATCAAAACATAGTCTATAAAGATAATATGCTGATATTATAGTTTCTTGTAACCCTAAAACAAAAACCAATGCTATAAACATATCTGAAAATCTTAACAGCCATATTATAATACATATAACTAAAAAGATAATGCCTAAACTTATGCACCTACCAAAAATTTTTTTATGTTGATGTTTTTCAAATCTCTTCATATATTCTGTATTTTTAGGCACTGAAGCAAATATTGTAATTGCCGTAACTAAGAATCCCACCAATGTGCCGGACATTTGTATTATAGTTGATATATCATATGTTAACGATTTTATGTATTCAAATTTAAAATAACTAAAAATTAATACTATTATAGTCACAATTGGAAATACAATATAACAGTATTGTTTTATTAATTTTATCATAATACCACCTCATTTGTTTATTATTATATATTAACTTTATCAAAAAGTAAACAAAAATTTGGTATTTTTTATGAAAAATTAGATGTTGACAAAACACACGTTTTGTTTTAATATATAAAAAATTGGAAAAAGTGTTCAAGTTTGCGACACGACCACTTTTTCCCAACAACACTATTGAAAGTGTTACAAGTATAATATCAAATTATGCTTCCATTTTCAATAGTTTATTAAAAAAAATTATTGAAAAAATGGAGGTATTTTTTATGGAAAGAAAAAACAAAAAAACTAAATCTGTAGGAAATGGCGAAGGATCATTATATTATTCTGAAAAATTACAAAAATGGATTTTTCAATATGTTTATAATGGTAAAAGACAAACTCTTACGCAGAAGAAAAATGAAAAGGTAAAAGATTTTAAAGCTAGAGTTACTAAAATAAAAAATGATGTAAATAATGGAACATACATTGAGAAAAACAATGAAACTTTTATTTCTATCTTAGAAGCTTTTGTTGAACAAAAACATGAAGATGGTCTTGTAACTGATAGAACTTATGGTAGAGATTTATCAACTGTTGAACAAATTAAAAAAACATGTAATAATTTCATTGATAAACCTATTCAAAAAATAAAGGTAGAAGATATTGAAAAAAGTAAAAAATATATAAGAGAATACTCTAATTCTGTTATTACAAAAATGTGGATATTAATTAATAAAACTTTTCAAATTGCAGCTATTAGAAGAAAAATTCCTTATAATATTATGATGGATGAAACACTGAAAAAACCTATTTCTAAAAAAGCTCAAATTCAAACTGAAGCTTTAACAGTCAAAGAAGAAAAAGATCTTATAAAAATACTAAATACCAGTGAAATCCATCATAAATATAGAAATATTATACTTTTACAACTTTACACAGGTATGCGTATAGGAGAAGTTTTAGCTTTAAGTAAAGATTGTATAAATTTAAAGAACAATACATTAACTGTATATCGTACTTTAACTCAAGATGAAAGTTACAATGTAATAATGGGAGAACATACAAAAACTTTTAAAAAATCAACTGGAATAGATTTAGGTAAAAGAACTTTTCCAATGAATGCAAATGTAAACAAAATAATTAAAGAAATTCTTAATTCTAAAACAGCTAACATTAACGGACTTTTATTTTGGAATAATTCAAAACAAACATATATTACACCATCAGAAATAAATAGTTGGCTTAGAAGAATAAATCAAAAATATCATATAACAGATACTTCCCTACACTCTCACAAACTTAGGCATACTTTTATAACTCGATGTGTAGAAAATAACATGTCCTTAAAAGTTATTCAAACATTAGTAGGACATGTTCAAGGAAGTTCGATAACTAATGATATTTATACCTCTGTATCTGAAGATTTTATCAAAGATGAATTAAAAAAACTAAGTTAAAAAGTCTACTGCATTACTATTGCATTAATTACAAAAAATAAAACCACATAACATATTGATTTTTCAATATTTATGTGGTTTTTTATTATGGAGCGAGTAGAGGGAATCGAACCCTCATCACCAGGTCGGAAGCATGGGATTCTGCCATTAAACTATACCCGCAAAAACTTTATATATTATATTATACTAAGCTATTTTTTTCAACTTGTTTTTTTCAAAAAAATAATACAAATTATCCCTTGATATAACATTTTATTTGTGTTATTATAATTTGAGAAAAAAAGAACATACTATAGATAGATAAAAAGCTTATCTCTTGGTATTATTAATATCTTAAAGCCTAGAGTAAAGCGAGAAAGGAAGCGTATTTAAATGAATTTTGATGCCTGGAAGGACTTTGAAGATGGAGATTGGAAAAATGAAATCAATGTACGTGATTTCATCCAAAAAAACTATACCCCATATGAAGGAGATTCAAGTTTTTTAACTGGACCTACAGATAAAACAAGAGAATTATGGGCTAAAGTTTTAGACCTATATAAAAAGGAAAAAGAATCTCCTGGTGGAGTTTTAGATATTGATACTAAAACAATTTCAACAGTTTCTAGTCATGATGCTGGTTATATAGATAAAAATTTAGAAGAAATAGTAGGCTTACAAACAGATGCACCTTTAAAAAGAGCAATTATGCCATTTGGTGGTATAAAAATTGTAGAAAAATCATGTGAAGCATACGGAAAAGAAGTTGACCCTGAAGTTGATAAAATATTTAATGGTATTAGAAAAACACATAATGATGGTGTATTTGATGTATATACTCCTGATGTAAGAAAAGCACGTTCTAATAAACTTTTAACTGGACTTCCTGATGGATATGGTCGTGGAAGAATAATTGGAGATTATAGAAGAGTAGCTCTTTACGGAGTAGACTATATAATAGGTGAAAAAAGAAACGAATTAGAATCACTAGATTTTGATGATTTAACAGAAGATATTATACGTCATCGTGAAGAAATTTCTGAACAAATAAAAGCATTAATTCAACTTAGAGTTATGGCTGAAAAATATGGTTTTGATATATCAATGCCTGCAACAAATGCAAAAGAGGCAATACAGTGGTTATATTTTGGATATCTAGCAGCAATAAAAGATCAAAATGGTGCAGCTATGAGTTTAGGAAGGACATCTACCTTCTTGGATATATATATTCAAAGAGATTTAGATAATGGAACTTTAACAGAAGAACAAGCTCAAGAATTAATGGATCATTTTATTATGAAGCTTCGTCTTGTAAGATTTTTACGTACTCCAGAATATAACGAATTATTCTCAGGAGACCCTGTTTGGGTAACTGAAAGTATTGGTGGAATGGGTATAGATGGAAGAACATTAGTTACTAAAAACTCTTTTAGAGTTTTACATTCACTTCAAAATTTAGGTCCTGCTCCAGAACCAAATTTAACTGTATTATGGTCAACAAGACTTCCTGAAGGATTTAAAAGATTTACTACTATGTTATCAATTAAAACTTCAGCAATTCAATATGAAAATGATGATGTAATGAGAATAACATTAGGAGATGACTATGGTATAGCATGTTGTGTCTCTCCTATGAGAATCGGTAAACAAATGCAATTCTTTGGAGCACGTGCAAATCTTGCAAAAACTTTACTATATGCAATCAATGGTGGTATAGATGAAGTTACAAAAAAACAAGTTGCTCCTAAATTTGCCCCAATCACATCTGAATACTTAGACTTTAACGAAGTTGTTGAAAAATATGGGCAAATGATGGATTATGTTGCTAAAATATATATTAAAGCTTTAAATTGTATTCATTATATGCATGATAAATATTCTTATGAAGCTATAGAAATGGCTTTACATGATAAAGATGTTTTTCAAACTATGGCTTGTGGAATTGCAGGTTTATCAGTAGCTGCTGATTCTCTTTCAGCAATTAAATATGCCAAAGTAAAAACAATACGTGATGAAAACGGTCTAGTAGTAGATTATGAAGTTGAGGGAGATTATCCTAAATTTGGAAATGATGATGACAGAGTTGATAAAATAGCAGTTGAAATAGTTAAAACATTTATAGAAAAAATTCGTAGACATCCAACATATAAAAATTCTAAACACACTTTATCAATTTTAACAATAACATCTAATGTAGTTTATGGAAAAGCAACAGGAAATACTCCAGACGGACGTAAAGCAGGAGCTCCATTTGGGCCAGGAGCAAATCCTCTTCATGGTAGAGATACAAATGGTGCATTAGCAGTAATGAATTCTATTGCTAAACTTCCATTTGAAGCAGCTGAAGATGGAATTTCTTATACATTTGCTATAACTCCATCAACCTTAGGAAAAACACTTGATGATCAAATAGAAAATTTAGTAAATATGTTAGATGGATTTTTTGCACAAACAGGACATCACATAAATGTTAATGTCTTTGATAGAAGTTTACTTGAAGATGCTATGGAGCATCCTGAAAAATATCCTCAACTTACAATTCGTGTTTCAGGATATGCAGTTAAATTTACATCTTTAACACGTGAACAACAATTAGATGTAATAAATAGAACTATTCACGAAAGAATATAATTAAATATAGACCGTATCAACGATTCGGTCTATTATTTTTAATACATAAATTATAATATACTTTAATAGAAAGGCTAAAACTTAAAATATGGAAGAACAAAAAGATTTAAGATATTATGCTAAAGTTCACTCAATAGAATCATTTGGTACATTAGATGGCCCTGGTATTAGGTTTGTACTTTTTTTACAGGGATGTAGTTTAAAATGTAAATATTGCCATAACCGTGATACTTGGGATATAAATGGTGGAGAATACAAATCTTTAGATGATATTTATAATAAAATTAAAAAATACAAAAATTATATAAAAAATGGTGGTGTTACAGTAACTGGTGGAGAACCTTTACTTCAATATCAGTTTCTAATAGAATTATTTACCAAACTAAAAAAGCAAGGAATCCATACATGTATTGATACCTCAGGAATGGTAGCTTTAACAGATAAAATAAAAGAATTAATTGAACTTACAGATTTGTTTTTACTAGATATAAAACATATAGATTCTAAAAAGTGTAAAAATTTAGTTGGTTTTTCAAATGAAAAAGAGCTAGCATTTGCAAAATACCTAAGCAATATTGGAAAACACATGTGGATAAGACAAGTTTTAATACCTGGAATAACAGATAATAAAGATGATTTAATTAAATTAAAAGAATTTATTTCTACTCTAAATACTGTAGATAAAATTGAAATATTACCATATCACACATTAGGGAAATATAAATGGAAAGATTTAGGTCTTCCCTATGAACTTGAAGATATTCCTACTGCTACAGATGATGATATTAATAATGCAAAAGCAATTCTAGGAATATAATATTTTTAATTAATCTACAATATTTTTCATAATTAATTATAAAAAGTATTCCAATTTACGATTTTTTATGATAGAATATTTAAAAATTTGACATACAAATTAATAGGAGGAAAATAATGGAAGTAGTTAAGTGTTCTCGTTGTGGTGCATTTTATTCAAACACAGGATATGTTTGTCCAAAATGTACTGATAAAGACAATTTTGAATTTTCAACTTTTAAATCTTATATAGAAGAAAATCGTGCTGACATACCATCATTAAATCAGATTTCTATTTATACAGGAATTACAGAAAAGAATTTAAACAGATTTTTAAACTATGATGGACTAGGAGAATATAAAAAATTATTTAAATAAAAGTTTATATGATTTATTATGTTATATTTTAAAACAGTACCATTAATGTACTGTTTTTATTTAGTAAAAAGAGAGGAATGAAATTTTATGCAAAACGTATTTGATATTTTACAAGAAAGAAATTATATAGAACAAATGACACATCCTGAACAAATGAGAGATTTATTTGAAAAAGAAAGTGTTCCATTTTATATTGGAATTGATCCAACTGCAGATAGCTTACATGTTGGTCATTTCGTATCATTAATGGTAGCTTCTCACATGCAAAAATGTGGTCATAAACCAATTATTCTTATGGGTGGAGGTACTGCTTTAATAGGTGATCCATCAGGAAAAACAGATATGAGAAAAATGATGACTCATGAAATTATTAATCAAAATGTTGAATGTATAAAAAAACAAGTTGAAAAATTTGTTAGCTTCGAAGGTGAAAATGCAGCAATTATAGTAAATAATGCAGATTGGTTATTAGATTTAAAATATATAGAATTTATGAGAGAAATTGGTTCTAAATTCACAATTAATAGAATGCTTGCTGCCGAGTGTTATAAAGCTAGAATGGCTGAAGGACTTACATTTTTTGAAATGGGCTATATGCTTATGCAATCTTATGACTTTTTATATTTATATAATAAATATGGTTGCAAACTAGAAATGGGCGGAAATGATCAATGGTCAAACATAATTGGTGGAGTTGAGTTAATACGTAAATTTGAAAAAGATGATTCATTTGGTATGACTTTCAAGCTTTTAACAACAAAAGAAGGTAAAAAAATGGGTAAAACTGAAAAAGGTGCATTATGGTTAGACCCAGAAAAAACATCACCTTATGATTTTTATCAATATTGGAGAAATATAGAAGATGAAAGTGTTTATACAGTTGCATGTATGTTAACATTCTTACCAATGGATGAAATCAGAAAATTTGCATCTTTAAAAGATTCTGAAATAAATGAAGCTAAGAAGAAAATTGCATTTGAAATTACAAAATTAGTTCATGGTGAAGAAGAAGCTATTAAAGCCGAAGAATCTGCAAAAGCTCTTTTTGAGGGAAATGGTTCTTTAGATAATATGCCTAAAGTAAAACTATCAAATCCAAATTGTAGTATAGTAGATGCTATAATCGAATGTAATATTTGTAGTTCAAAATCACAAGCAAAAACACTAATTTCTCAAGGAGCAATATCCTTAAATGATGAAAAAATAACAGACATAAATTATACACTTTCAGACAAAGATTTTGAGCCAGAAAATACAATATTAAAAAAAGGTAAAAAAGTGTTTTATCGTTTAGAATTTTAATTTGGGGACAGTCCCATTTTGAAAACGGGACAGTCCCGTTTTCAAAATGGGACACACTTACTTAAATTCTGGGACACACTTTATAATTTAAAAATAAAAAAGCTAGGTATTACATTTTTTAATTACCTAACTTTTTATTATTTTTTATTAATAAAAAATCCACTTTTACTCAATAGTATTATTTTCGTTATTATTTATATTATTATTTGTTGTAGTGTTGTTAACAGTTGTTAAATTATTAGTTTCATTTAAAGTATTATTTTCTGTACTGTTATCTATAGTATTATTTTTCTTTTCCTTTTCCTTTTTTACTTGTTTCTCTAAAATACCTATTAGTTCTTGTAATTTTTTTATATCTGATCCCATTAATTCCCAATCATTACTTTTTAAAGATTCTGATAGATTATCATTAGCCTTTATTAAAGTATCTATAGTTTCGTATAAATCCTCTGTTGTTTCTATTTCAATAGATGCAGAATATTGTGGCTGTGCAGAGATTAAATTTTGTAAAGCTTGTTTTAAATTATCCCCTATTGCCACTTTATTTCCTGAAGCTACGATTACCTTTTTTAATACAGGTAATTTACTTTCATTAATTAATGTTTGATAAATTGGCTCTACATATATTAAAGTATTTTCTATTGGTAATATTATCATATTTTTTGTAATTTTTGCACCTGTTACTGAAAGCGCATCTAATTCAGCTTTTATTGTTTCATCTTGTGAAATTAGTACATCTAATTGTGTAGGTCCAAGAATTATTGTATCTGAGTGGAAGTTTTTGATTTTAAGTTTATTTTCCCCATTTTCAACTGTACCAACTAAATATGATGTAATACTTTGCTTATCTTTTGGCGTAAATATTTGTATTAATCCTACTTCGTCATCTTTTACTGTTGTATAATATGAATTAAAAGAACTTGCTACTTTACTATTTGTTTGAACATTTTTGTAAGTTGCCTTTTGCCATGTATCATCACTTCTATATAGAACATCTGCTTTTGTGTTATGATATTCTTCAAGCATTGTAGCTTGAACATCATATAAGAATTTAGGATAAATAAACTGTGCTTTAATGCTTTCTGAAATTTGACTATCTAAGTCTTCAAACAACTCTGGATAAACTTTTCTATATGCCATAGCCATTGGGTCTGTTCTATCTGTAATATAATATTTCATTTTCCCAGTATATGCATTTATTATTACTTTTATAGAGTTTCTAATATAATTAATTCCTCTTTTTTGATTATCATATTGAATTTCGGTATATGTAGAACATGGATAACTGCTAGAAACTGTATATGCATCAATAACCCAATATATATCTCCATTATTATCAACTACTGGATAAGGCTCATTATCATAAATTATATCTGGAAGAGCTTTTTTAGCTCTTTTTAAAATATTTCTATTTATTAATACTTTGCTTTCTTTATTAACTGCACCAGAAAAAGCAATTTTTATATCTTTTTCTTTTAGTCCTAAAACTACTCTATCTATAAAATTTAAATTTAATCCTGCAGAGCCAGAATAACTTGTTTCATATTCTATATCATTATCTGCATAATCAAATTCTTTTTTATCTTTTACATTAGTTACAACTGTTGTATCTGTATTTAATCCATAGTAAATTTGAGGTGTTTTTATTTTTATTTTTTCATCTGCACCAGAAATATCATTTTGGATATATTCAATCTCCCCATTTTCTGAATAATTTGTTGCAGATGTAAATATTAAGCCGTAACCATGTGTATATTCATAAGTTTTACTATTATAAGTTCTTTTATTATTTACTATTTCTCTTGGTGAAACATAAACTAGTTTATTTTCATCATCAATTTTATATTTAGAAAGTTTTGCCACAGGATAAGTATAATAACCTGTACCTTTTTGGTTTTCTTCTAAATAGTCGACTGATATTTGTTTATCTACAATTACTGCATTATTTATTATATTTTGATTGTTCTCAGTTTCATCTGGGGTAATAGTTCCTGAATAATTTATACTTTCTAAATTGCAGTCTATTCCATAAGCCTTTTTCGTAGCAGAAATATTGTTTTCTATGTTTAATCTTTCTTTATCAAATTCATTTGGTCTAACAAAGATAAAATCAAAACCAACCATTACAATAAATAGTGAAACCAAATATATTGGAACAATTGCTAAATCTTTTAATATTTTTGTTTGATATCCTTTTTTAAAGCTTCTAATTGCCTTATTTACTGAAAATAGCAATATAATAGCAAGTATTATATATCCCCAAAATTTTATTGTTTTATCTATGATTCCTGCACCTGCTAGCTTTATATTATTGTCTGTTTTTAGAAAATTGTCAAAAACAATATCCATTGAGCATACCCCAATATATAATGCAATACATAATGTAATAACTTTTAAGTTTCTGAAAATTGTTTTCATAAGTGGGCTATTTTTAAGAGTTTCTTTATCAATTCCATCAAAGTATTTATTAAATACAATAACGTAATATATAAATGCATAAACAATTAATGCTATAAATAAAATCATAATATACATTATTCCCATTTTTATTAATGGTTCTATGTACATAAAAAATGATATATCTAAATTAAATATTGGATCTGTTTCTCCAAAACTTGTATTGCTAAATAATAATATTATATTTGGTGTAAAAATGTTTTTTATAAATATACTCTCTATAATTGATACAATAAGTGCAATTGATTTATTTGGTAGTCTTGGTATTTCCTTTTTCTCTTGTTCAAAAAAAGTTTTTAATCCTTTTTTTATTTTCCTTCCTGAAAAATACATAAATAAAAATATTAAAACAAAATTAATAATCATTACCATATATTGAAATTTTTGTTTTATTAAAAATGTATTTAAGTAATTCTCCCCTAATTCTTTAAATTCTAAATAATTGCCTCTATAATTAATAAAAGCAATTAATCCAAAAAATATTAAAAAAACTATAACCATTATTCTACGTATAGATAATATTTTATTTTTTTTCAAATTAAGATCTTCCTTTCTCAAATTATTTGATTAACACATTAATATTTTACTATAAAACGCCTAAAAAATCAATATTTTCAATATGTTACAAAATTTACCACTAAATATTTTGATATTTTAAAACATTTACATCAATTAATTACACTATATTATGGCTTTTACAAAATCTTCACTATTAAAGATTTCCATATCATCTATTTGTTCTCCAACTCCAATAAACTTTACCGGAATTTTGTTTTCTTCAACTATTCCAACAACTACTCCACCTTTGCTTGTACCATCTAATTTGGTTAATACTAATCCTGTTACATCTGTTTCTTCTCTAAAAGCTTTAACTTGGTTAATCGCATTTTGCCCTGTAGTACTATCAATTACTAAAAGTACTTCTTGAGATAAATCTCCCATTTCTTTGTTTATCACCTTTTTTATTTTATGAAGTTCATCCATTAAATATTTTTTATTATGTAGTCTTCCGGCTGTATCTACAATTAAAACATCACTTTCTGTTTCTTTAGTTAATCTAATAGCATCATAAACAACAGATGCAGGATCAGAGCCTTCTTCTCTTTTTACAATTTCTGCTCCACTTCTATTAGCCCAAATTTCTAATTGTTCCACAGCAGCAGCTCTAAATGTATCTGCAGCGGCAATTACAACTTTTTTACCTTCTTTTTTTAATCTATTTGCAATCTTTCCTATTGATGTTGTTTTCCCAACTCCATTAACTCCAACAACCAATATTACAGATGGTTTAGTTTCTAATTTTAGTGAATTATCTACATTATCAAAAATTGATTGAATTTCTTCTCTTAAAGCTTGCTTTACTTCTTCCTCATCTTTTATATTTTCTCTTTTTATTCTTTTTCTTAAATTATCTACTATTTTAACAGATGTACTCATTCCCATATCTGACATTATCAAAACTTCTTCTAATTCTTCTAAAAAATCTTCATCTACTTTTCTAAAACTACTAAATACATTGTTTATTTTAGAATCAAATGATTCTTTTGTTTTACTTAATCCTGATTTTAATTTATCAAAAAATCCCATAATAACTATCGTTCCTTTCAGAATACTTATACTTTAATTCTTTTATTTTACTTATTTATTTTTAAAATATTATATCAACAATAATAAAAAAAAACAAGGAAAAAACGCGATTTTCAATACATATAACTGATTTTTACACTTTTTTCACAAAACTTTCACAAATCTATTGTATTATTTTACTAAACTTAATATAATATTTAAATGGAGGAATTTTTATATGGAAAACGACGGATTCGAAAAAATAATAGATAATAATCATTCATCAAACTCATTTTTTAGAAACTTTTTAATACCATTTATTAGTGGAGTTTTAGGATGTACCTTAGTTCTAGGAACATGTTTTGGTATACCAAATATAAAAAACAAAATATTTAATACAACAAACACAAATAATAGTAATAACTCATCTCTTACATCCAATACTAATGCTTCTACACCTACACCAGGAACCGTAAATACAGATTTAATATCATTAAAAAACTATTCAGATACTGCTGTATATGCTGCAAATAAAATTTTACCATCAATTGTTGGTATTTCAATCACTTATGATATAACAACATCTTCATATATGAATATTTTTGGTTTTGGCACTAGAAACCAAACAACACAAGCAACAGCTTCAGGTTCTGGTATTATTATAAGTGAAGATGGGTATATTGTTACAAATAACCATGTTGTAAGTTCATCATCAAATTCAACATATTATGAAATATCTGAAGCAACATCAATAAAAATCAAATTATATAATGATGATACACAATATGATGCTAAAATAGTTGGAAAAGATTCACAAACTGATTTAGCTGTATTAAAAATTGAAAAGAATGGTCTTACCGCTGCAGAATTTGCAGACTCTGACACACTAAAAGTTGGAGAATTTTCTATGGCTGTTGGAAATCCACTTGATTTAGGTACAACAATTACATGTGGTGTTATAAGTGCTTTAAATAGAAAAGTACAAGATTCAGAAAATTCAACAACATATACATGTATACAAACAGATGCAGCAATAAACTCTGGAAACAGTGGTGGTGCATTAGTTAATTCAAATGGTCAAGTAATAGGAATCAATACTTTAAAAATATCAAGCGAAGGTGTTGAAGGTATCGGATTTGCAATTCCAATAAATTCTACTACAGATATAATCAATCAATTAATTACTTATAAAAAAGTAAAAAGACCATACATTGGAATCTCTGGAAGAGATTTAGATGAGGCTACTGCTAAAAAATATAATTTAGTTGTTGGAATATATGTAGTTTCTATAGATGAATATTCAGCTGCAGAAAAAGCAGGACTAAAAAAAGGTGATGTTATTACAGAATTTGATGGTAAAAAAGTTACAAATATGGACGAATTAAACAATATTAAAAATTCACATTCAATTGGAGATACATTATCTTTAAAGGTTACTCGTGAAGGTTCAGAAAAAGAATTAAGTATTACACTTGGAGAACAAAACTCTAATTAAACTTCACACTTTTTTCACATAATGGACATAAAAATAGGGTATATTATATATAGTTAATTATAATAATTAACTTATTTAAGAAAACATCCCCTTTTATTATAAAAAGAGAAGCTTTCCCCGCTTCTCTTTTTCTTATTTCTATTTTATTTAAATATAATTACATCCATTTCGCTTGTAAATTCAGTATTTCCGTATGGATATACCACATATAAATATCCTTTTTCTCCTACAAAATATACTTCTGAATTTTCAATTTTATATTTACTATCTTTTGAATCTCGAACATTTACATTATATCCTAATTCTTTTAATTTAATATTCTGTTCTTGAGCTGAATCAATCTCATCTTTTATTTTTTCATTTGCACTTTTTACATCTAAACTTTTATTTTTAATCAAATCATTTATACTTACAATCTTATTATCTTTTAAATTATAATTATATGATTGAATAACTATTCTTTGATGACTATCATTTCCTTCTTTTAACTCAGATAAAATAATTAAAGATAATACCTCATTTTTAAGATAAGCCTTATATTTAACATTATACACTATTTTTTCTGTTCCATTATATTTTAATACGCTTTCTGCTTTATCTCTAAAAACAGATCTAATCTCTTGGTTTATTTTTATAGCATTCTCAGAACTTATATTAAAATATGGTATCTTTATGTCTATAGAAAAATTATCTTTTTCATCTTGATTACTATATGCCATAACTATTAAATCAGCATCACTTTTTAATTTATTAACGTTTTCTGGATATTCTTCTAAAACATTTATATCATTTGTGAAAATATTTAAAAAATCCTTTTTTAGTGTAATTATTTCTTCATCATTTTCTTCTGCTGATATTCCAAATATTACACCTAATTTTTCATCCTTAAAGTATTGCATATATACACCAACACCTATTGCAAATACACAAATCAATATTAATACAATATATATAACATGTATTACTCGAAATTTCTTTTTTTCAATTACAGGTCTCATCTTAATATCCTTTCTATTTTTTATAATAACTTTTGTCTAACATATTCATATAGTATTACTCCTGTAGCAATAGAAGCATTTAAACTTTCTGTTTTACCTAGCATTGGAATTTTTGCTTTTTCATCTGCTATATTTTGTATTTCTTTAGATACCCCATTTGCTTCATTTCCAATAACTACAGCAACCTTTTTCAATTTTATATCATAAATTGACTTTTCTGTATCTAAACTAGTAGAAATTACTTTAAAATTGTTATTTTGTATTTCTTGTATGGTATTTTTTAAATTATCACATTCTATAATATTTACTCTAAAAATTGCTCCCATTGTTGATCTTATAACCTTTGGGTTATAACATTCTGCTGTTCCCCTAGATACCAAAATTTGCTTTATATTGCAACTATCTGCAGTTCTAATTATTGTTCCTAAATTTCCTGGATCTTGTATATTATCTAGTATTAAAATAAAATCTTGAGAATAGTCTATATTTAAATTATTATCATTTTTACTAATAACCGCTAGTATTCCCTGTGGTTTTTCAACATCAGAAATTATATAAAAAATCTTTTCAGGGACAACTATATATTCAATACCATTATCATCTTTTAAAAAATCTTGTATATTAGCTGATTCTAGATTATTTTCAGAAATAACAATTTGTTTAATATTAGCATTTTCAATAATAGCTTCTTTTACTAGCTTAATTCCCTCTATTAAATATTCATTAAATTCTGTTCTATATTTTTTTTCTTTTAATTTAGATATATGTTTTATTAATGCATTTTCTTTACTTGTTATTTTTTGCATTATATTCTATATTCCTTCCTTAAATATATACTAATCAAAATAATTACTTATTTCTTGTAGATCTTCAAATCCATGTTGCCTTAAAATCTCGTAAGTAATTATAGCTACAGAATTTGATAAATTTAATGATCTAAGTGTAGGAAGCATTGGAATTCTAATTGTCTTTTTGTCTAAATATTTTTGTAGTAAATCTTCTGGCAATCCCTTTGTTTCTTTACCATATAAAACAAAAACTTCATCCATATTTGAATAGTCTATATCAGTGTATTTTTGTTTTCCTTTTGTGGTTGCAAAAAACATATTATTATCTTCAGGTGGATACTTTTTTAAAAAATCATTTAATGAAATATGCTCTTCTATATCTAATTTATCCCAATAATCAAGTCCTGCTCTTTTTAGAGCTTTTTCATTTAAAGAAAATCCTAATGGATGTACTAAATGTAATTTTGCTCCAGTAATTGCACATGTTCTTGCAATGTTTCCTGTATTTGCTGGAATTTCTGGTTCAACCATAACAATATTAATTTTCAATTCTAAATTCATTCCTTTCACAAGATAAAACCCAAGTTTGGAAAGGATTACATAGTAATTAACCTTCAAACTTATTCCATATTCCTATAATATTAATAATACCATAAAATAACAAATACTGCAAGGATATCAAGTAAAACTGGCATTTTAAAAGCTTTTATTTATTATTTTTATTGATTTATTATTTTTTTTATTGTATAATAACCAATATATAATAATATATATAATAAAAGGAGGATTATTCAATGGACGAAGAGAAAAATGAAAACATTGAAAATGATGTTAATGAAGTTTCATCTGTAGAAAATACTAATGTTGAAAATGACATCAAACAAGAAACTGTAAATACTTTTAATGAAGCAAAAGAAAAAATGAAAAACATTAATTTTAAGGAAGAAGCAGAAATTGGTAAAGGGTTATTTAAACAATTATTTACAAACCCTCGCGAGGCTATTTATGAAATTGCACATGATCCAAATAATAGCTTTTTTAAAACAGCACTTTTACTTGTAATCATTTGGGCAGGATTATTATTAATTAGAGAAGTTATATATTATATGGGTAGAAAATACTTTACATTTACTTTTAAAGATTTTCTTACTATAATTAAAACTACAATTAGTCCAGTTTTGACAATTATAGCTCTTACAGCTTCAATGTATATTTTTAATAAAAAATCAAAAAAATCACTTATTACAACTATTACTGCATTTACTGTAGCTAAAATTCCTGTAATTGTATCTGTACTTTTAACTTATTTAAGATACATTAGTCTTAATACTACTTATATAACTTCACCTATTAATGCATTTTTAAGTGTTATATCAGCTGTTTTAATTTACTTTGCAGTTAAATCATTAGCTAATGAAGAAGATGAATCAGAATCTTTAAAACTATTTATTAAAGTTATAGGTGTTTATTATATTATCTATTTTGCTTTAAGTTTCTTAGGTCTTTATATTTAAAAATAACCGTAAATTTATATAGGGCATCCTTTCGGATGCCCTTATTTTTTATTTATTTTCTTCATCATCTAATTTAAGTACTGATAAAAATGCCTCTTGTGGCATTTCTACCTTTCCAATTTGTCTCATTCTTGCTTTTCCTCTTTTTTGTTTTTCTAATAGTTTTTTCTTTCTTGTAATATCCCCCCCATAGCATTTAGCTAATACATCTTTCCTTAAAGCAGAAATAGTCTCTCTTGCAATTACAGTTCCGCCTACAACCGCTTGTAAAGGTATTGTAAACAAATGCCTCGGAATTACACCTTTTAGTTTTTCTACCATTTTTCTTCCACGTGTATATGCCATATCTTTATGTACAATAAAAGAAAGTGCATCTACCGCTTCCCCATTTACATGAATATCAAGTTTTACAAGTTTTGCTTGTTTATATTCTTTAAATTCATAATCAAATGAGGCATAACCTTTTGTTTTAGATTTTAAATTATCAAAAAAGTCGTAAATTATTTCATTTAAAGGCATCTCATAAATAAGATTTACCCTGTTTTCATCTAAATATTTCATATCAATATACACACCACGTCTATTTTGGCACATTTCCATAATTCCACCAACATATTCTTTTGGTGTTAATATATTTGCTGTAACTATTGGTTCTTCCATAAATGCAATTTCAGCTTGTGGTGGTAAATCACCTGGATTATATATATCTAAAACTTCTCCATTTGTTTTATGAACTTTATATATAACAGATGGAGCTGTTGTAATTAACCCTAAATCAAATTCTCTATCTAATCTTTCTTCTATTATTTCTAGATGTAATAATCCTAAAAATCCACATCTAAAACCATATCCTAATGCATTTGAAGTTTCTTGTTCATATTCTAATGCTGCATCATTTAATTTTAGTTTTTCTAGTGCAAATTTTAATGCCTCAAATTGGCTTCCATCTATTGGATAAATACCACAATATACCATAGGTTGTACTTTTTTATACCCTTTTAATGGTTCATCAGCTGGATTTAAATTCTGTGTTATAGTATCACCAACATGTATATCAGATAAACTCTTTATGCTAGCTGCAATATATCCTACTTCTCCTGCTTTTAATTCTTTAGCAGGCATATAACTTCCTGGAGCAAAATAACCTAATTCTGTAACTATAAACACTTTGTTTGCTTGCATTAGACGAATTTCGTCGCCAACCTTTACCATTCCATCTACTACTCTTACATAAGCTACAGCACCTTTATAATTATCATAATACGAGTCAAATATTAAACACTTTGTTTTAGATGTTTCATCTCCGTCAGGGCAAGGTAAATCAGTCACAATTTTTTCTAGAACTTCTTCCACATTTAAACCTGTTTTTGCAGAAATACATGGACACCCTACTGCTGGAATTCCAATTATGTCTTCTATCTCTTTTTGAACTTCTTCAGGTCTCGCACTTGGAAGATCTATTTTATTAATTACAGGTAAAATCTCCAGATTATTATCAATTGCTAAATAAACATTTGCAAGGGTTTGAGCTTCAACTCCTTGGGTACTATCTACAATTAAAATTGCTCCATCACATGCTGCTAAACTTCTTGATACCTCATAATTAAAGTCAACATGTCCTGGAGTATCTATTAAATTAAAAGTATATTCATTTCCATCTTTAGCTTTGTATTTCATCCTAACAGACTGAGCTTTAATTGTAATTCCTCTTTCACGTTCTATATCCATATTGTCTAATACTTGCTCTTCCATTTCTCTTTTTGAAAGAGAACCAGTCAGTTCAATTAATCTATCCGCTAAAGTTGATTTTCCATGATCAATATGTGCAACTATACTAAAGTTTCTAATATATTTTTGATATTCGTTCATATTTCTCCTTTTTTAATTTCCAACTTTCCTAAAGTTTACCATATTCAAGCCATTTAGTCAATTAGAATCTATGACAGTTCTCTTTCCCCCTATTCTAATCCTCCATATAGATTATAAATTTTATTATATCCCAACTTTTTTAGCTTTTTATATGCTTTTATGCTTCTATATCCACTTGAACAATATAAAACAATTTCTATATTTTTATTTTTTATTATATTTACAAAATTATTATTAATTTCATATTCAGGTATATTTATACTTCCTTCTATATGTCCTTCTTTATATTCTTTATGATTCCTAACATCTATTATCACTGCACCTTGAAGTTGCTTTTTTTTTAATTCACTTAAATTAATATCATAACTTGCCATATGTCTAAAAAATTTTCTATTAATTCTTGTTGTTATTTTTTCAAACATAAATTCCTCCATAACAGTATGAAAATGAATTTTTCTATACTCTTATATATTATGATTATTATTACTCAAAATTGATAATATTAATATATTTTAATGTCAAATTATGTCGATTATTCTGTTTTATGTATATCTAATTATGTAATGTAGTTATCCACATTGATTGTGGATAATGTGGATAACTCTGTGAATAACTTTAAAATATACTCATTCACAAATTTAGTTATTCACATTTAACATGTTGATAATTTGTGTATTAAATTTATTTTTCATTATTAAGTTTTTATGTATAGTATTTTTATGCTAATATTTCAAATATAATAAAAACCTATAAGGGATGCTGTCTTTTTTACAGTACTCTTATAGGTTACATTTTATTTAATGGCTTATTTTATTTTAATCCTTATAGTGACCTTTACAAGATATTACAACAACATCTCCATCACCATTAAAATCATATACTAAACGATTCTTTTCATCAATTCTTTTACTATATCCTTTTCTGTTTTTTAGAATTTCACTTTTTCCTATTCTACTGTCTGTTCTATTTCTTTATATGTCTAAAAGAAGCGCATTTATCTTTTTAAGTGTCTTTTTATTATCTTTTTTGCCAACTCAAATAATCGCTCCATCCTCTTTCAATAAAAATACTATTCATCCGCCATTGCCTCCAAATCTTTCATTGATTTAATGACAACTTTGCCTTCATCCATCTCCCTAAAACTTTCTTCTAGCTTCTTCATATATTCAAGGTTTTCTTTTGCTTTTTGTAATTCATTAAATGCTTTTAAGTCAATCCAAACCATATTTTCTTTTCCGTTACCATTTCGACTAACAATAATAATATCGTTATCTTCAACTACTGCATTACAATATTTTTTAAAATTTTTTCTAGCTTCACTTACACTTATTGCTTGCATAACTACTCATCTCCTTTATTAATTTTGTACGTTATCTTATACATAATATTGTACAATATTATATGTTTGTCAAGAATAATTATACACAGTTGTAATTATTTCAATAAAATCAGGTGAATAAATTCTATCAAAGTTATGCATTTTAAGTTAAAACATAAACTTAAAATATAGAATTATTGATATTTCCAAAATTACAATTAATGGCATTCCTATTGTAAACTTCTTCTTTTTTGTTTTATGGTGAAATACATACATTCCTGCAATAGTACCTATTCCTCCACCTAAAAAGCAAAATCCAAATAATGTGTTTTCTGGTATTCTTCTATCAGCCATTTTAGCTTTATGCTTATCAATTCCCATTGCAATAAATCCTAAAATATTAATTACTAACATATATATTATAATATATTTAATATTCATTTTTTATTATTACTCCAATATAGCTTTAATTCTTCTAACTCCTGATGAGCTTGATTCTTCTTTTTTAATTTTAAAGTGTCCAAGTTCACTTGTATTTTGAACATGAGGACCACCACAAAGCTCTAGTGATACATCTCCAATTTTATAAACTGAAACAATATCTCCATATTTTTCAATAAACATAGCTTCTGCACCTTGCGCAATTGCTTCATCTTTTTTCATTTCTAATTTTTCAACAGGAATTGCATCTTGAATCCATTTATTAACTAATTCCTCAGTTTTAGCTTTTTCTTCATCAGTCATTTTAGCTGGATGTGAAAAGTCAAATCTTAATCTTTCTGCTGTAATGTTACTTCCTCTTTGATGTACATGTGATCCAAGAACTTGCTTTAATGCTGCATTTAATAGATGTGTTGCTGTATGATATTTTGTTTCCATTTCTCCAGTTGAAGCTAAACCACCTTTAAATCTTTTATCTGACCCAGCTCTTGATTTTTCTTGATGTTCTTTAAATAATTTATCAAATTCCTCCATAGAAATCTTTATTCCATTTTCTGTAGCTAAATCTTTAGTAACCTCTGGTGGAAAACCGTAAGTATCATATAATCTAAATACAACCTTTCCGTCTATTGTATCTTTTCCTTGTTCTTGTAGTCTTTTAACTTCTTTTTCAAATTCTCTTTCCCCATGATTTAATGTTTTTATAAATTTATCTTTTTCCTCTACTATTACTTGTTTAATTGTTTCTCTATTTTGTTCTAATTCTGGATACATTTCATTTAAATTATCCACATTTATATCAATTAATGTTGATAATTCATTTAAATCTATTTGAAGTTTGTTCATTTGTCTTATCATTCTTCTGATTAAACGACGTAAAACATAACCTCTATCTAAGTTTGATGGTCTTCCACCATCAGCAATTATCATCATACTTGAACGTAAATGTTCAGCAACAATTCTTCTACTTTCAATTATATCTACTTTTTGAAGTTCTGCTAATTTATCCATAACTGGTTTAAATAATTCTGTATCAAATGGTGTTTCTTTTCCTTGTAAAAGCATTGTCATTCTTTCTAGCCCTAAACCTGTATCTACATTTTGTTGTTTTAATTTTGAATATCCATTTTCATCTTTATAATATTCCATAAATACATTATTCCAAATTTCAACATATTTACCACAATCACATGATGGCTGGCAGTTTTCAGAGCAAGCTGGTTTTCCAGTGTCATAGAACATTTCTGTGTCCGGTCCACAAGGTCCTGTTTCTCCAGCAATCCACCAGTTATCATCTTTACCATAATAGTAAATATGGCCATCTAAAATTCCAGCATCTTTCCAACATGAAGCTGCTAATTCATCTCTAGGGCAGTCTTCATCTCCTTCAAAAACTGTTACATAAAGCTTTTCTACTGGAATTTCAAGTTCTTTTGTTAAAAAATCAAAACTCATTTTTATTGATTCTTCTTTAAAATAATCTCCAAGTGACCAATTTCCAAGCATTTCAAAATATGTTAAATGGCGGTTGTCTCCAACTTCATCTATATCATTTGTTCTTACGCATTTTTGATAGTCTGTAAGTCTTTTACCTTCTGGATGTGGTTGTCCTAATAAATATGGCACTAAAGGTTGCATACCAGCAGTATTAAACAATACAGATGGATCATTTTCTGGTATTAATGGACTTGATGGAATAACTTTATGCCCATGTGCTTTAAAAAAATTTAAATATTTATTTCTAATTTCAATTGCTCTCATATTTGTCTCCTTACTAATTTTAATTCTGTACATTATATAGCAAAATAGCTGTTTTGACAAGTTATTTTCCTTTTAAATATAAAAAACTTTAGTAATCAAACTAAAGTTTTTTATATTTCTTTTCCATCTTTACCTGTTATACTATTTAAACTTTCAGTTTCTGGAAAAGATACTGTTGTCCCATCACTTAGTTCATACCATATTCTTTTACTTCTATGTAAATTTTTATTACCTGTATCATATTTATCATTTGTGTTTGGCGATACTTCCAGTTGCTTTTTAAAAATAGCGTATCTTGTTCCTTTTTGTAAACTATATGCTTCATACATATTGAACTTTGGAATTTGTATTCCGACTTTTTCAACTTGTTTTTTTATTAATTTTTCAATGTCTTTATCTCTATAGTTTTTAACTTTTTCTGCAAATTCTTTGTCTTCCATTGCATTTACAGCAATTTCAATACATAATAGATTTTTCCCAATTTCAGATGAAGTTTTAGATTTAATTATTCTCTCTATTAATTCACTAACATATTCAATTAGAACCGGATTCGTTATACTCCTTTCTGAAGTAACCTTAACATATAAATTTCCTAAGCTTTCTCCTAAATTTTCTTTTCTAAATTCTCTTTGAGTTTCCATTTTGATAATATCCATTAGATTTTCTGGCTCAGAGAAATGTTTTCCATCATTTGATATTTCAATCTTAATATCTGTATCTAATTGTGCGCCAAGATTGTTGATTAGTCGATTTATTAAATCAAATTTTAATCCTTCAATATCAACTATTGTATCTCTTGCATTGTATGGCTTAATATATTTAGAATCATATAAAGGCTGATAATTAACCCAAATATAATCTTCTTTTACTTTAATTCTGTGATAATCGTCTACCTCTAATGACTCTAATAAAACAGGATTTCTTTTTATTATATCATTTATCACACCTAATCTTTCTAAAGCATCTTTATCTTGTATATTACTTTTTAAAAAACTATTTATTCCATCTAATTTGGTAAACTCTTTTAACCCTAATGAATTCTGCCCAAACTCGCTAATTTCTCTAGATTTTTTTAAAATTACTCTTAACTCATCTTCTCTTTCTTTATATGTATTGTGCAAAACATCTGTAATTTTATTTTTTCCTGTTTTGCTGTCTGAATTTTCTTTTCCAAATTGTATATCTTTAGCTGTAGTCTCTCTATTATATCCACTATATATGTCTCCTACTATACTTGACAAAGTCAAAAACATATTTGGATCTTTACTACATACATCTGCTAATGTCAATGTATAAAAAGCTCTAATTGTATCATTTTCACTCTTAGCATTAAGTATTATTGAAACACTTTCTTTAAATTTTTTTATAATATAATTTATATTTTCATTTGAATTAGTTTGATTTATATAAACATCAACCGAATCTAATTCGTCAACATCTGGAACATTAATGCTAGCTATATCTAACTCTGTGCCTTTATCATTTGAATATATTGTATTTCCACTTTTTAGTCTTACAGTATAATTTACATTTTGATTATCTAATTCTTGTTTTATATTTTCTTCAAAACGTATTATTTCATTTGCAATTAAGCATTTCTTTATATTTGGGACTATATCTGAGTCTTTTATATTTTCATTATTATTTTCATTTAATAAATCTAATTCATCTAATCCTTGAGATAAATACTTATAATTACTATCTTTTTTTACAAAACCTAATAATTGCTCATTTAAGTCGGGATAATTGTTTATATTAGTTGCTACTAAATCACATTTTTCTAATAACTGTTTGTATTGTTTATATTTTGAACTAGAGTCTTCTGGTTGAAAATCATCATTTTCTTGATTTAAATCACTTTCAACTCTTGTTTTTTGTGAATAAGTATTGCTAGGTGCAAAAATTGAGCCTACAAATGTTGCACCTGCAAGGGCGATAGCAACAATTTTATAAAGTATTCCTTTCTTTTTATTTTGACCTTGTTTCATTTCTTTATTTCCTTATTTTAATTTATTAATAAGTATTTTACCATAATTTACATAATATTTCAATTCTATATTTAATATAATTGTGTTTAATTCAATTAGTTTTACCTCTTAAAAACTTGTTTAATTTTATTTAACACACAGTAAAACAAAATAAAAAACATTAGTTTAATTATACACTAATGCTTTTTATGCTTGTTATACTTTTTAAATTTAATATCTACCTTGCAATGTATATCTATTTGGATTATCTCCATTTTCTTTTTCATAATCTTTTTTGTATCCTTCACCATTTTCATATTTTGGGTATGGACTGTTTTTTTTCTCCTCTATACAAGAAACATTCACATTTTTAAAACTCTCTGGTAACCTTACATTAATTTTATTTCCTGGTTTAAATTTAACTCCTTGTAGTGCATAGCTTCTTAAATCAAGTTTAAAAGCTGTTCTAGCATCATTATTTTCACTTACTTCAGCACTTCCATATTGCGCTATTTCATCTTGTTCCATGCCAAGATACTTCATGCAATAATACGATGCGGCCCATACAATTTCTTTTGCAATTTGTTCTGAATTACCTTCTTGTAAAGATTTGTCAAATTTAGCTTTTAATTCATTAGGTATCAAGCCCTCTTCATCTTTTAACAAATCATAAATCGCATTTGTAAATGCTGTTATATCGAGTTCTGAATATAATTTTCCATCTTCTTGTATAAAAGAATTGTTTTTAATAATTTTGTCTATTATATAATTAATTCCTTCTTCGAAAGCACTAGATTCTTTTACAATGTTTACATCACCTGAATTAAACAATTCAGCAACTTCTAGAATATCTAAATTTTGTTGTTTAAATCCTAATGTATCATTTGTCTCAATAAAGGATACTAGCTGATTTATTGCATTATCAATGTCTTCTTGATTCTTAAATGCATTAACTATAGAATTACACTTTTTTTCTAATTCTTTTAAATCTTTTTTTGAAATACTTTCTTTAGCTGAGTCAGTTTTAGAAAAAGACTTGCTTACTTCTGTAAATTCAGAAGCTGCAGAAGCTGCAGAAGCTCCAATCAAAGCTGCAATTACTAAAGCCATAGGATTTTTACGAATTATTCCCCATAATTTCTTTGGATTTCTTGAATTTTTTGATTTCTTCACTATTCATTAACATTTCCTTTTCATTCTTATTAATATTTGGTTTAAATATTAGAAAAATTATATAATCTTTCTACATAATTTGTCAACAGTAATTAAAAGAAAATATGAATAAATCTATGTCTTGTGTAAATACTATATTAAATAATTATATGCATTACTATTTTTTATTAATTTTAAAGTATTATAGAAGGATTTGAATTATAAATGAATATTAAAGAATTATTCTCATATCAGCCTAAAACTGAATATAATTTTGAATTAACTCCATATAAGTCTATTATACCTAAAAATGTAACTTCTACTAAAAATATAGATTCAAATATAGATATTAATTTAAAAAGCATTAAAACTGTTTATAATATTGACATCAATTCAGATATTATAATAAGGAATTTTACACTTACAATTCAAAATAAAAAATACAAAGCTTTTCTATTATATATTGATGGAATGATAGATTCAAAATCTATCAATAATTTTGTATTAAGCCCTCTAATGTTAGATTCTTGCATTATTGACCCTAAAAGTTTAAATACTAATAAAAATAGCATAATTGTTAAAAAAATACCTGAATTTAATTTAGAAGATTATATTTATAATACTCTTGTTCCTCAGAATAATTTAAAAAAAGAAAGTACAATCAATAACCTAGCAGAAGGAGTAAATTCAGGTAACTGTGCTCTTATTGTTGATACTTTAACTATTGGATTTAATATAGATGTTAAAGGATTTAAGCAAAGAAGTATTGATACTCCTAAAAACGAAAATATTATAAATGGACCTCAAGAAGCTTTTGTAGAAAATATAAGAGTAAATACCTCTCTTATAAGAAGAATTATAAATAATGAAAACTTAATAATAGAATCCTTAAATGTAGGAGATATAAGTAAAACATATTTAGCAATATGTTATATGAAAAATATAATAAATCCAAATTTAATAAAAGAAATAAAATATAGATTAAACAATATAAAACTAGATAGTTTGCTTTCAACAGGTCAGCTTGTTCAACTAATAGAGGAAAACAATAAGCTAAGTGTTCCTACATTAATAGAAACTGAAAGACCAGATAAATGTGCAAAATATATAATGCAAGGAAGATGTGTTATTTTAGTTAATGGTAGCCCATATGCAATTATCCTACCAAGTTTATTAATTGATTTTATATCTTCACCTGAAGATACTAATTTAAAACCAATCTTTGCAAACTTTTTAAAAATTTTAAGAATATTGGCATATTTTGTTACTTTATTAGTTCCTGGTGTATTTATAGCTATAACTGGATTTCATCACGAAATACTACCCACTGAATTATTATTTTCTATCCTAGCAAGTAGAGAAAATGTTCCTTTCCCAATCATTTTCGAGCTTCTTATAATGGAAATTTCGTTTGAACTAATTCGAGAATCTGGTATAAGAATTCCTGCCCCAATAGGATCTACTATAGGAATTATTGGAGCTATTATATTAGGAGATGCTGCAGTTTCGGCACATATTGTAAGTCCAATATTAATAATAATTGTTGCAATTACCGGATTAAGTTCATTTGCAATTCCAGATTTTGCATTTTCCTTCCACCTAAGAGTTTATAGGTTTGTATTTATACTATTAGGCTATATTGCAGGGTTTGTAGGTATTGCTGCTGGCTTATTGGTTTATTTAAATCTATTATGTGATATAAATTCATTTGGTGTAAACTATGCTTCACCTTTAACTAATTCTTTATATCAGCATTACAGTAGTTTTTTTGTTAAACCAGCATGGAAAAAAGAAGAACGAGCTTCATATATTAAACCAATAAAAAAATACTCTCAACCCAAAATATCTAAAAAATGGCTTTTTTAAAGTTTTAATCCACATTTGAAAGGAGTTTTGATGGAAAGAAAAATATCGAATTATGAAGCAATATGTAGTTTCTTAATAATTTCTATTGCCAATCTTGTTTTAACCTCAGGAAAAATATTAATAAAATCCGAAAAATCTGCAAGCATTTTAAACAGTTTATTTGTAAGCATTTTAGCTTTATTAATATTTTTAATAATGAGTAAATACTTAAAAAAGTTTAATGGTAAGAATCTAATAGATTTATCTGAAATATTAGGTGGTAAATATTTTAAGTTTTTAATTGGTTTTTTATATATTGTATATTTTTTTATTAGATATGCCATATTTTTACGAAAAATTGGTGATGCCCTGCAATTAATATATTATCCATTAACACATATAGTATTTATAATTGCATTAATAACTATTTCTAGTGGAATTGTTTCAAGTATTGGAAACAATAGCATATTTAAAAGTACCTCCATTTTATTACCATTAATTTATTCTACAATTATATTAATTTTTATAGGGAATAGTAAAAACTTTAATTTTAATAATATTTTTCCAATATTAGGAAATGGTTTATCCGAAACATTTTTATCAGGAGCTAGTAATATTTTCGTTTTTAATGGACTTATTTATCTATACTTTATTCCACATAAACTTAAAAATCCTGAAAAGATACAAAAAATTGGAATTATTTTTTGGTTTTTTAACTTTATATATTTATTGTTTTGTATTTCTGATATTGTGTTGTTATTTAATAATGTAACTAATCATTCTGAACTGCCTCCTTTATATATGTCAGTTAGATATATAGAATTTGGTACATTTTTTCAGCGACTTGATTCAGCAGTTATTTTTATCTACATTTTGGGGTTATTATGCACATTAGCAATTAATTTAACTATAACTTTAGATATTATAAAACAAATTACAAATATTTCAAATACTAAACCTTTATTATATCCATGTCTTCTTATAAGTTTTTCAATTGCTTTAAGCTTAAACCCTAATACTGTAGTTGAAATATTTGAAAATCAAATTTCTAAAGCATTATATATTATTTTAGTAATTATTATTCCGTTATTTATTTTTATATTTACTACATTAAAACAAAAAAACGAAAAAAAGGAGGCTATTAGTGAAAGTATTCATTAAATGGATTTTCATAATCACTACTATTTTGGTTTTTCTTTATGCATTTTCTTCATCATATTATTCACAAAATATAGATCACTTAGATTATGTAATAGCCCTTGGTATTGATTCAGTTCCAAATAATAATACTTTAAGAGTCTCCTTTGAGTTTGCAAATCTAGGTTCTTTTTCTGAAAATTCTTCTTCTACTAAAACCGAGCCTATTATTAATACAATTTTAGCAGCATCTATACCAAATGCTATATCTATAATGAATGCATATTTAGGGAAACAGCTTAATTTATCTCACTGTAAAGTTGTAGCTTTTTCTAAAGACTATGCATCTAAAGGTATCTCAAATGATATTTCATATTTAACACATAATATACAAATTAGACCTACAACAAATATTGTAGTATCTGATAATGAGGCAGTAGAATATCTTAGGAATTCAGTTTCTTCTCTTGAGCAAGTTTTAACAAAATATTACTCTATCTTTCCAACTTCAAGTGAATACACAGGCTACACATCTAATGTTCCTCTAGGTTTATTTTATGAAAATATATTAAATTCAAATTGTGGAACTGTAGCTATATTAGGTAGTCAAGTTCATTCTAGTAGTCAAAATAA
This sequence comes from uncultured Clostridia bacterium, assembly GCA_947167965.1. GTDB lineage: Bacteria > Bacillota > Clostridia > TANB77 > CAG-508 > CAG-269. The sequence continues at coordinate 55,814 of CAMVJW010000010.1, forward strand.
TAATAATTCTCAAGAGACAGGTGATAGTTCTTCTTCCGACTCTCAAGATTCTAAGGAAAAAAATACAGAATCAGAATCAGAGTCAGAGTCAGACAATAAAACTAATTCAAATAAAAAAAGTAATACGGTCGATGAAAAAAATATATCTAACTCTATAGAAAATAATTCTAATTATCAATCTTTTGACCCTAAAACAGTAATAATTGAAGGTGACCATGGAACAGAAAATATTGGTCTTTCTGTTTTTAAAGATGATAGATATATTGGAAATCTTACCACTATAGAAACTTTGTGTTATTCATTGTTAAAAAATGAGGTATCTAATTTTTTAATTACAATTGATAGTCCTTTTAATGAAAATGAAAAATTAGATATATATGCAGAATCTCTTTCAGAAGCTACAATTAACATTGATTTATATGATGACCATCCTAAAATAAATATTCAAATGAATTTATCTGCTGATGTTTTAAATATACTAAACTTAGAAAATATTAGCTATGATGATGCTTTAAATGTTACTAATCAAGAGTTAAAAAAATACTTAATACAACAATTTAATGATTATTTGTATAAAACTTCTAAAGAATATGATTCAGATATTAATTGTTTTTATAAAATTGCAAGAAAAAAATTTTTAACAATTGATGATTTAAATAATTACAACTGGTCTGAAAAATACAAAAATGCAGAGTTTAATATAGAATTTAATGATGATATAGTATCAAATATTTTAATTAAACAATAAGAGAAGGGAAGGAAATTAAACTTAAATGAATACTTTTTTTATTAAAATTTTCTTTAGTTTAATATGTTTTTATTTGTTTTTATATATAATATCTTTTTCTATTTTTGAGATTAAAAATAATAAAAATGTTTTAGGTGGTGTATTTACTCTTGTATTATCAATTACAGCTATTTTATATAGTAATATAGTTTTTTGGATTAATTAGCTTTTTATATTCATTTCTTCATTAACTATATTCATCCTTTAAACAAATTAGAGTGAGATTCAAAGCCGAATAAAAGTAATATCAATTCTTTATTATTTACAAAAATATGTTGTTTTATTCTTTAATTAAAAATGTTTCTATTTACTATCATCTTTTAAGAGATTGCCACTTTTTACAGCGTTTTTTGAAGTTTATTGCCACTTTTTGCAGCTATCTTTTTAGAATTATTGCCACTTTTTGCACCTATTTTTTTGAGACTACTGCCACTTTTTGCACATTTTAAAAAAAGACCGATATAATTTTAGTTTATATCGATCTTTTTATTTTATTATTTAAAGCTATAATCTTATTAGCCTTATTTTTTCTTTAAATAGATTCCTGCTGTTAATATCATTACTCCTACTACAATTGTTATATT
>CAMVJW010000011.1 GCA_947167965.1 uncultured Clostridia bacterium
GAAAAAGCAATGACAGCTTGTAGAAATAGCGGAATCTCAATAAAAGATTGCTTTCTTGACATCAGGAAGCCAATAATTTCTGGAAAAGGAAAAGAAGAATTTATAGAAGATTACAAACTAAATCGCTATGCTTGTTATTTAATTGCGCAAAATGGAGATAGTCGAAAAAAAGTAATTGGTTTAGCTCAAACTTATTTTGCAGTTCAAACACGAAAACAAGAGATTACTGAAAAAGAGTATAGTATGCTTTCAGAAGATGAAAAAAGATTTTATCAAAGAAATTTAACAAGAAAAGGAAATTATTCACTAAATCAAGCAGCTAAAAAAGCAGGGGTTAAAAATTTTGATAAATTTCATAATAGCGGATATAAAGGCTTATACAATGGAGAAACTGCTGATGATATTGCTAAAAGAAAAGGATTAAGATATAGAGAAGATATTCTAGATAATATGGGAAGTGAAGAGCTTGCAGAGAATTTATTTCGTATTACACAAACTGAATCAAGATTAAAGAAAGATAAAGTTGATACTGAAAAGAAAGCTAATAAAACTCATTATGAAGTTGGTAAAAAAGTTAGAAAAGCAATTAAGGATATTGGTGGCACTATGCCAGAAGATCTACCTACTCCAGAGAAAAGTTTGAAACAATTGGAAAAAGAGAATAATAAAAAAATGCTTAAATAATTAATCTTAAATTTAATTATTATAGAAAAATAAAAGGTTAAGTTAAAATGGTAAAATTATGTAAATTGACATTTTACATAATTTATTATATAATTTTATAAATTAATATTTAAATGCTGAGAACAAGAGGAGTAAAATAGTTAGTAATTAAAAGAGATGAAGGGTCACCGGCTGAAAGCCTTTCTTAATGAAGAGTATTTGAAGGTAGCTTGGGAGCTGCATACTTGAAATAGTAGTAAAGTATGATGTTGGTCGCATTAAGACTTTGAGGTAGTGAAATACTATAAATAAAGGTGGTACCACGAGCAAATCGTCCTTTGGGATGGTTTGCTTATTTTAATTTTTTGGAGAGTGAAAAATGATGATTAAATATTTATTAAAAAGTGATTATGTACGAGTCTTATTTTTTAGTAAAAAATTATATAAAACTAAAAAAATAAGAAAGTGAGGATTTAAATATGTTAGATAAAAAATACAATGCAGAGGAAAAAGAAAGAAAATGGTTAGATTATTGGAATAATAATGAGGTTTATAAATTTACTAAAGATAATAGAAAAATCTATTCAATAGATACACCTCCACCTACTGTTAATGGGAAAATTCATATAGGTCATATATTTTCATATACTCAAACAGAAATGCTTGCAAGATATAAAAGATTAAGAGGTTATAATATTTTTTACCCTTTTGGATTTGATGATAATGGATTACCAAGTGAAAGATTAGTTGAAAAAGAACAAGGGAAAAGAGCTCACGAAATTGGAAGAGAAGAGTTTACAAAATTATGCTATAAAACAACAGATAAATATGAAGCTGAGTTTCAAGAATTATTTAGTAAAATGGGAGTTAGTACAGATTGGAGTGTTAAATATAAAACAGTTAGTCCATCAACTATAAGAATAAGTCAAACTTCTTTTTTAGATTTATATAAAAAACATCATTGTTATCATAAAGAAAGTCCTGCACTTTGGTGTAATGAGTGCTTAACATCAATTGCACAAGCAGAACTAGAAACAAAAACAATAAAAGCGACTTTTAATTATATTAAATTTAGTACTGTTGAGGATAATAAAGAATTTACAATAGCAACAACAAGACCAGAGCTATTGCCAGCAATAGTAGCGGTTTTTATAAACCCAGAAGACGAAAAAAATAATCATTTAATTGGTAAAACAGCTCACATACCAGTAATAGATGTAGATGTACCAATTATGGCTGATGAAAAAGTAGAAAAGGATAAAGGTACAGGAATAGTTATGTGTTGTACCTTTGGTGATCAAACTGATATTGAATGGTGGAAAAAGTATAAATTACCATTAAAAAACATTTTCACAGATGATGGAAAGATTGTGAATTCAGTATCTAAATATGGTGGATTAAAAATAAAAGAAGCAAGAAAACAAATTGTTGAAGAGCTAGAAAATGGTAATTATATTGTAAAAATAGAAGATATAGAACATGAAGTACAAACTCATGAAAGATGTGGAAAAGAAGTAGAATATTTTGTAATGAAGCAATGGTTTATAGATACTATGAATCATAAAGAAGATTTTATTAAAATTGGAAACGAAATAAAATGGCATCCAGAATATATGCATTTACGTTATAATGAATGGGTTAATAATATAGCATGGGATTGGTGTATATCTAGGCAAAGATATTTTGGTGTTCCGTTCCCAGTTTGGTATTGTAAAAAATGCGGAGAAACTATTTTAGCAGATATTAAAGATTTGCCAGTAAATCCATTAACAGATAAGCCAAATATAGAAAAATGTCCAAAATGTGGAGGAAAAGAGTTCGAAGGTGAAAAGGATGTAATGGATACATGGGCGACATCTTCGCTAACACCATTAATCAATATGAAATACGGAGAAAATAATAATTATGAAGATATTTTAAAGCCAATGAGTTTAAGAACTAATGCTAGTGAAATAATAAGAACTTGGGATTTTTATACTATTGTTAAAAGTCTTTATCATTTTGGGCAAAAACCATGGGAGAATGTAATGATTTCAGGATTTGTTATGGCAGGAAAAGGGGAAAAAATCAGTAAGAGTAAAGGGAATAGTAAACATGAACCTATGGAGCTAATTAAACAATATTCTGCAGATGTTATTAGATATTGGGCAGGAACAGGAAGACTTGGAACAGATATTGCATTTAGTGAAGAAACATTACTTAGAGGAAAAAAACTAGTTAATAAAATTTGGAATGTTTCTAAATTTATTGAAATGCATGTGACAGATTATGAAGACAAAGATTTTAAAGATTTTGAATATATAGACAAATGGATTTTAGGTCGTTTTCAACAAATGGAAAGGCAGTTTATTTACTATTTAGATGAATATGAAGTAGGATTAGCTCTAAATATATTAGAAAAATTTTTCTGGGAATTTTGTGACAATTATATTGAAATAGTAAAGCATAGACTGTATAGACCTGAAGAATTTGGAAATATGCCAAGATATAGCGGACAAAAGACAGTATACATCTTATTATATAAATTATTACAAGACTTTAGTATATATTTTCCATTTATTACAGAGGAAATATTTCAAGAGATATACCACAATAATATTTCTATTCATACAACTGAGATTAAACTTTTAGAATATAGTTTTGACAAGGAAATTCTATTAGGAAATCAAATTGTAGAAATTATAAGCAAATTAAGAGGAGCAAAAACTAATAAAAATGTATCATTAAAAACACCAATTAAAGAATTATCAATAGGAGTAAACAGAAAACTAAAAGATGCTATTGAAACAGCAATTAAAGACTTTAAGGCTACTTTATTTATTGAAAATCTTGAGATGCTTGATATTGAAGAAGAGTGTGAGATTTATAATATAGAGCTTGAAACATAAATTATAGCATTTCAAAATATAAAAATATTGAAATTTGGCATAAAAGATGGTAAAATATAAATATAATTTAATTTGGTTGTGTTTTAAAAAGAAAATAGTAGAATTTTATAGTGACTTATAGAGAGATAATGTTAGGTGGAAATTATTAGTATATAAAATTTGAATTACAATTCTTATAATAACTAACGTGTAGCTACGAATAAGCTATAAATGAGGCAATATTAGAAAATAATATTGTAAATAAAGGTGGTACAACGGAGCTAGTTCGTCCTTTAATGGATGAGCTGGCTTTTTTGAATTTTGGAGGTGATATTATGGCCAAAGGGTTAAAAAATAATTTAATTCAATGGTTATTATATGATTATCTATATTTAGTAAAAAAATAATTAAAAAATAAAGAATGGAGTTTTTATAATATGGATAATTTAGAAATAATAAAAAGAAAAGCAGTACAAATATTTAATGAAGAAGATTTAGAAAGAAAAATCAAAAGTGGGAAGAAATTAACAATTAAGTTTGGAGCAGATCCATCAAGACCAGATTTACATATAGGGCATTCTGTACCATTAAGGGTATTAAAAGCATTTCAAGATATGGGGCATAAGATAATATTTGTAATAGGTGACTTTACAGCTATGATAGGAGACCCATCAGGAAAAAGTAAAACAAGGCCAGCTCTTACATTTGAAGAAACAAGAAAGTCAGCTGAAACCTATTTAGAACAAGTAACTAAAATATTAGATAAAGATAAAACAGAAATTGTATTTAATTCCCAATGGTTATCTAAAATGAACTTTGAAGATATTTTAAAGCTTGCAAGCAAATATACGGTTGCAAGGATAATGGAAAGAGATGATTTTAAAAATAGATTTGAAAACAATTTACCATTATCAATGCATGAGCTATTATATCCATTAATGCAAGGATATGACTCAGTTGCGATTAATGCAGATATTGAAATAGGTGGGACAGATCAAACTTTTAACTTACTTGTTGGAAGGGAACTTCAAAAAGATTATGGACAAGAAAGCCAAGTTGTAATGACATTTCCATTGCTTGCTGGTTTAGATGGAAAAGATAAAATGAGCAAATCTTTAGGAAATTATATTGGACTCAATGATTCTCCTTTTGACAAATTTGAAAAAAGTATGAAAATACCAGATAGTTTACTAAGGCAATATTTTGAACTTGCAACTGATTTATCTACAGATGGAATTGATGGTATAATGAGCAAAGACATTAGAGAAGCTCATATGATTTTTGCTAAAGAATTATTAAAAATGTATGACGATGTAAATGAATTTGAAAATTGCAAACAAAGATATTTAAACATAGCAAAAGGAAGTATTCCAGAAAATATCGAAGAAGTACAGTTAGTAGATAATGAATTAAATATTTGTGAATTGCTAGTAAAAATAAACTTTGCAAGCTCAAAAGGTGAAGCAAAAAGAATGATACAAGGAAATGGAATTAAAATTAATTCGACTTTAGAAACTGATATAAATAAAATAATAAAAATAGAAAGTGGAATTGTTATTCAATTTGGTAAAAATAGATTTAAAAAAATAATAAAAAAATAGAAATATTTCACAAGAAAATTAAATTAAATGGTATAATGGTTAAAAATAAAAGAAAGGAAAAACATTTATGAAACATATTGTAGCAGGAACTTTTATAGAAAAAGATGGAAAATATTTATTAGTTAAAGAAAATAAGGGTAAAATTAAAGGAAAATGGAATATTCCGGCTGGTTCTGTTGATGAAGGTGAATTTATTGAGGAGGCAGCAATTAGAGAAACTTTTGAAGAAACTGGATATAAAGTAGAAATATTAGATATAGGCTGTATCTATAATAAAGTATTAAATGATAATCCTATTGTTGGTATAGTTTTTCATGCTAGAATAATAGGTGGAGAAATAAAGTACGATAAAGAAGAAATTTCTGAGGTGAAATGGGTTACAGAAGAAGAACTTATGGAAATAAAAGATAATTTAAGAATTAAGCTACCAATTTTAAGATGTTTAGAAAATTTAAAAAACAATAATTTTATACCATTAGATACTATTATAAAAATTAGAGAAAAATTGTAATACTAAATTGATTTATTATAATAATTATTATAGAATTAGTTCAAATGTATTAGAAAGGGAGATAAAAAACAGAATGAAAACCGAGTATGAACTAAGGGTATTAGAAATTGATGTTGACAGTATTATCAAAACATTGGAATCACTAGGAGCAACAAAAGTAGGTGATTTTTTCCAAAAAAGATATGTTTATGATTTAAATCCAGTACAAAATGGAAAATGGATTAGATTAAGAACAAATGGGATAAAAACAACTTTAGCTTATAAAGATGTTGTAAGCAATACCATAGATGGGACAAAAGAAGTTGAAATAGAAGTTGATAATATTGAAAATACAAATGAATTATTAAATAGATTAGGATATAATCCAAGAAGCTATCAAGAAAACAAGAGAATTCAATACATATTAGATGACGTAGAAATTGATTTAGATTCATGGCCAATGATTCCTACATATATGGAAATTGAAGGTAGAAGCGAAGAAGAAGTAAATAATATGATAGAAAAGTTAAAAATCGATAAAAATAAAATTACGGCTCTAAATTGTGATGACATATATAGAGATTTATATAATATTGATATTTCAACAATTAAAAATCTTAAATTTGGCGAATAGTTTTTGACAGTTTAGACTTTATGTAGTATAATTATAATGCGTTGATGAAGAAAAAGTATATTGAAATTTTCAGAGAGCAAATGGTTGGTGGAAATTTGTAATTTAGATATATGGTGGCACTTCGGAGCATAATTAAATTAATTAAGGTGGATAATTTTAATATTATCAATTAGGGTGGAATCGCGTGAGCAAATATAAGCTTTCGTCCCTAACTATTGTTATATAGTTAGAGGAGCGGAAGCTTTTTTGAATATATAACAAAATTAAATTTTTATAAGGAGGTTTTGTTATGGTAAAAGACATGCAAACAATTATGAATTTTTGTAAATCCAAGGGATTTATGTATCAGGGATCTGAAATCTATGGAGGAATCGCAAATGTATGGGACTTCGGACCATTAGGATGTAGACTAAAAAATAATATTAAAGACGCATGGAGAAAAAGATACATTCAAGAAAGGGAAAACAGTTATGAAATAGATGCATCAATTTTAATGCATCCTAGAGTTTGGGAAGCAAGTGGGCATGTAGCTTCATTTTATGATCCCAAAATTGACTGTAAAAGCTGTCAAACAAGATTTAGAGCAGATAACTTTATTACAGATATATCAAATGGAAAAGTAAATGGAGATGGATTAACTTATGAAGAAATGGAGCAGTATATAGAAAAAAATAATATTAAATGTCCTGTGTGTGGGAAACATGACTTTACAAAGATAAGAAAGTTTAGCCAAATGTTTGAAACATATAGAGGTAAAACAGAAGAAGATAAGAGTATAATATATTTAAGACCAGAAAATGCACAAGGAGAATATGTTAATTTTTTAAATGTACAAAGAACTATGAGAGCAAAATTGCCTTTTAGTATTGGTCAAATAGGAAAAGCATTTAGAAACGAAATAACTCCTGGAAATTTTAATTTTAGAACTATAGAATTTGAACAAATGGAATTTCAAACATTTTGCAAGAAAGGAAAAGATTCTGAAATTTACAATTATTTTAAAGAATATGCTAAAAAATATTTTATGGATTTAGGACTATCTGAAAATAATTTAAGATTTCATGACCACGAAAAGCTTGCACATTATGCAAAAGAAGCTTGTGATATAGAGTATAACTTCCCATTTGGATGGGGAGAAATAAATGGAACTCATAATAGAACAGATTATGATTTAAAAAGACATCAAGAATTTTCAGGAAAAAATATGGAATATTTTGACCAAGATACAAATGAAAAATATATTCCATATATTATAGAATCAACAATTGGTCCAGATAGAACTGTACTTGCTCTATTGTGCGAAGCATATACCGAAGAAAACTTAAATGATGAAATAAGAGTAGTTTTAAAATTAAATCCAATTCTTGCACCATATAAAATTGCAGTATTACCACTTACAAAAAAACAAACTGAAAAATCTAAAGAAATATTAAAGGAACTATCATATTATTTTATGTGCATGTATGATGAAGCAGGAACAATAGGAAAGAGATATAGAAGACAAGATGAAATAGGAACACCTTATTGTATTACTGTTGATTATGATACAGAAGTTGATAATTGTGTTACTGTAAGAGACAGGGATACAATGAAGCAAGAAAGAGTAAATATTTGTGAATTAGTAAAATATATTAATAGCAAGTTAAATAAATATAAAATATAAAATTTATAATTAAATTAAAATAAAAATAAAAATTAAAATTAAAATTAAAATAAAGCATTTCAATCTGAAATGCTTTTTTTATATCTCTATTATTTCTCCGTCATTTAAAACTATAATGTTATTTATTTTATTTTTTATTAAATACTCTTTTGAAGAAGAAGATAAATGAGTAGGAATTATTCTTTTGTTATAAGTATTTGCTAATTTTTCTATATCATGAGCACCCATATGACCTGATGTGCCATTTATAAATGTAGTATCTAAAATTGAAACATCAGAAATTTGTACAATTTTTTCTATGTTTTCACAATATGCACTATCACCAGATAAACCCAATGTTTTATTCTTATGTTTTATAGTAAAACCATAAGAAGGAGAAAAATTCCCATGTAATACATTATATGATGTTGCAAAATAACCAGGGCATATTTCTTTGTTATCTAAAGAATCAAATTCAATGAATGAAATATTTGCTTTATTTTTAATTAATTTCAAATCTTTTATATCAGAATATATTAAATTCATTATTTGTTCGTAAGTTTTCTCTAAGCCAACAGGCCCATAAATATTTAATTTGGTTTCACTTGGAAATACAGACCTTTGCAGTATTAAAAAAGGTAAATCTAAAAAATGATCTCCATGTATATGAGTAATTAACAATGTATCTAGATCATTAATAGAAATATTCTGTTTTAACAATGCCTTAAATATTCCATTTCCACAATCAATTAAAATTTTATCATCAACTAAACAACTTGAATTGTTTTCTTTAGCATAAACAGCTCCTGTTCCTATCATCTTAATTTTCATAGTTAACTCCTAAGTAAATAATATATTTATTTAATCACTACTTTTTTCCATTTATTAGAAAAATAATATATTGAATTTATTAACAATTCTGTTGCTACACATATTGTGATTGCAATACCAAGTGCCATTAAGCTTTCTATATTATATTTTTTTAAGAAATATAAGCAAATAATTTCAACAGACATAGAAAAAAGTATTTGTAATAGAGAAAAAGTAGTATGTCCTGTTCCAATTATTACTCCACGTAAGATATGTCTAATTGGTGTAATTATTAATGCAAACCTTAAAACTGATAAATAAACTAAAGCCATTGAAATTACTTCGTCAGAAGTAACAAATATTCTACAAAACTGTTTGGGAAAAACAAATAGAATAATCGTTGTAAGAAAAATTGGTATAATTGACAATTTTAAACTTTGTTTTACTATTTGTTTTACTTCATCAATTTTATGATTACCAATAAATTGGCCTACAGTAATAATTACCATTGTTTTAAAAGCGCCACATATTATATGCAAAATATCTTCTAATTTGTTTACTACACCGTACCCAGCACTTCCTATTATTCCAGCTTCATTTGAAGTTTTTACTTCAATAAAAAAAACAAAAGCAATAAGTAATTCTTGTAAGACTACAGGGATTCCAAGCTTTAATAACTGAATTATATATATTGAATCCCATTTAAAATATTTTAAATCTATTTTTAATAATTTGCTATTAATCATTACATATATAATTGAAATTATCATTCCAGTAAACATAGAAATGGCAGTTGCCAAAGCTGCCCCATTAATCCCTAAACCAATTTTTATTAAAATAGGATCTAGAATTATATTTAAAACAGAACTAATTGCAACAAAAATAAGTGCTATTTTTGTATTCCCAATTGCTCTAAATTCTTCCATGATCATTGTAAATATAAAATTAAAAACAAAGCCGATTAAATAAATAGTTAAATACTGTTTTGTCATATTAAATATTTCTTCAGGGGTGTTCATAATGTTAAGCCAAAAATTTAGAGTTAATCCAATTAATAAAATAGAAGTAATTGCTATAATTGTATTAAATAAATAAGACACGCCAACTACTTGTTTTATTTTTTCTTCATTTTTAGCACCATAATATTGTGCAACAAGTACAGATACAGAGGTCGCTATACCTATAGAAATAGAAGATAAAATAAGGGTTACAGGAAATGAATTAGTGATTACAGAAACACCATGTTCACCAACTAAATTTCCTATCCAAATTCCATCTACAATACTATATATAGAGTTCAATAAGTTTGTCAAAAGTATTGGAATTAATATAAATACCATGTTTTTTAATAAATTTCCTTTGGTTAAGTCTTTTCCTTCCATAAATTAAGCCTTTCTAATAATCATTTATTATAGTAAATTATATGTATATTAATAAATAGTTAAATCAATATGATATAAAAATATAACTCATTATACCATATAAACACCAAGTTTAAAAGTTAAAAAATAATTAAAAGAAATTGTTTAAATAAATAAAATATGTTATTATATTGTTATATTTTAAAGATTGGATATTCAAAATGATTATAATAAAAGAAAATAATATAAATACAGTTTGGAAAGAAACATTAAAGCAATTATATAAAAATGGATATATTCCACAAGATAAAAGGTTTTTCAAGATGGATACATTAGTAATTGAAATTGTCGAACCTAAGTTAATTATTCCTGACAAATTATTTCCAATGGATAAAAAAGAAATGGAAATAATTAATCAATATATTATTTCAGGGAAAAATGAAGAAAAAGTTAGCCACGAATGGACAAAAAAATATTATCACAGATTATTTGATAGCCCAAATTCTCAAGTTGAATATATAATTAATAGAATACAAAAAGATAGAGCAGGGATTGCGTGTACCTGGACAAAAGAAGATCAAAATGCTGAAATAAAACCATGTATGTTAAGTATTACAGCAAATAATGAAAATGGAAAACTATATTTTCAACTTCATGCAAGAGCATGCAATATTTATGATAAATTATTAATGAATCTATCAGAATTTATTACTTTACAGAAATATATTGCAAATAAATGTGATTTAGAAGTAGGCAGATTTACAATGTTTATAGATTATGCTCAAATATCAGCAAAAGATAAAGAAAAAGTAGAAAAGATTATTATCTAATCATATAAATGGAAGGACAAAAAATTTTGAAAGAACAAAAATATGAAATAATAGACCAAGAATCATTTGAATTAAAAGATATATTTGACTGTGGGCAATGTTTTAGATGGAATGAGCAAGAAGATGGAAGCTATACAGGAGTATTTAAAGGGAATGTTTTAAATGTTAAAAAAGTTGATAATAAAATAATATTTAAAGGACTAGTAAATGGTGATATAAAAGATGTCGTATATGAATACTTTGATTTAGAAAAAAATTATACAGAAATTAAATCTAAACTTGCAAAAGTTGATAAATATATGCAAACCAGTGTAGAATATGGAAATGGAATTAGAATACTAAATCAAGATTTAATAGAAACTATTTTATCATTTATAATATCTGCAAATAATAATATTCCAAGAATAAAAGGAATAATCGAAAGATTATCTGAAAAATATGGAAATAAAATTATATGGAATAAAAGGTCATATTATACTTTTCCAACATTAGAAAAATTAAAAAATGTAACTGTACAAGATTATAGAGATTTAGGAGCAGGATTTAGAGATAAAAGATTATTCGAAACGGTTCAGATGTTATTGAATAATGAAATTGATGTTAATAAACTATATCTAGAAAAAGATACATCTAAAGTTAAAGATGAGCTATTAAGGCTACCTGGAGTTGGACCAAAAGTTGCAGATTGTATTTTGCTATTTTCTGATTTAAAAAGATTAGATGTGTTTCCAATTGATGTTTGGGTAAGAAGAGTTATGAATGAATTATATCTAAAGAATCCAGATGAAACAAAGGTAAATAAAAAAGAAATTGAAAAAATTGCTTTTAAAAAATTTGGAAATTTAGAAGGTATAGCACAACAGTATTTGTTTTATTGGAAAAGGGAAGCATAGATTTACAATAAATTCATTAATTAGCTCCAAATATCAATAATAAAATTACAATAAATAAGCAAAAAAATGTTCTTGTTATATTGATTTATTCTATTAGTTATGTTATATTGAGTAACATAGGAAATGACAATAAGCAGATGTGGTTTTGCCACCATTTTTACGAATTTTCGTAGGAGAGGTGGTGATGTTTATGGTTAAAGTGATACTATTTTTTATAATATCCTTTATGTTATCTTTAACATTAAACGTTGCCTTAGCAGCAGTTCTGTATAAGAACTGGGTTGATAAGCAACTACATAAATAAAAAGAAAATTCACATCTGTAATTTGGCGATTTAGATGTGAATTTTTACTCTATGTCGGCAAAACCACGTTTGTGGATTTGTCATTTTCTATATTTATTATATATCGATAGAATAAAAAAGTCAATAAATTTATTAGGAAATATCCTAGTTTGTGAAGATAATTTAACCAGAAAGAGGAAAAAATAGATGTACTTAAAAAGATTAGAATTACAAGGATTTAAATCCTTTGCAGATAAAACAGTATTAGAATTCATGCCAGGAATTACAAGTGTAATTGGACCAAATGGATCAGGAAAAAGTAATATAGCAGATGCTATAAGATGGGTTTTAGGAGAACAAAGCATGAAAGAGCTTCGTGGTGGAAAATCTGTTGATATAATATTTGCAGGTACCCAAAGTAGAAAATCTTTAGGATTTGCTGAAGCATCACTTGTATTTGATAATACAGATGGAAAACTACCAATAGAATACCAAGAAGTAGTTGTAACAAGAAAAATTTATAGAAGTGGAGAAACAGGGTATTACATAAATAAAGTTCAGTGTAGATTAAAAGATGTTTTAGAATTGTTTATGGACACTGGAATCGGAAAAGATGGATATTCAATTATTGGACAAGGCAAAATCGATGAAATTTTAAGTAACAAATCAGAAGACAGAAGAAATGTATTTGAAGAAGCTGCTGGAATAGTAAAGTATAAAACTCGAAAAGAGGAGGCAGAAAAAAAACTAGAACATACAAAATTAAATTTACTTAGAATAAATGATATTTTAACTGAAATAGAAGGGAATTTAGAGCCATTAAAAGCGCAATCTGAAAAAGCTAGAAAATATTTAGACTTAAAGATGGAGTTAAAAAATATAGAAGTTGGCCTATTTTTATTTAACATCGATAAGTATAAAGCTGAACTAAATAAGGTTTCTGAAGATATAGAGATAATGAAAGATACATTTAATTTAGAAGAAAATAAATTAAATGAGATTAAACAATTAAAACAAACTTTAAAAGATAAAAGTGATAATTTGACACAAAAAATAGAAGAAATTCAAAACTTAGGATTTACTAGCCAAAAAGAAATAGAAGAGCTAAATTCAAATATAAATGTATTAAAATCAAAAATTGAAAATAATGAAGAAAATGAAAAAAGATTCATTGAAGAAATAAATGAAATAAAAGAAAAAATAAACAAATCTGAACAAGATATTCAAAACAAACTAAGTAAAAAAGAATCTTTAAAAGAAAACAAAGAAAAATATGAAAAAGAATTAGAAGAAAAACAAAAAGAACTTGATGAAATCAATAAAACACTATCAGAAAAAGCTTTAATGATAGAAGAAAATAAAAGAAAACTAGAAGATAATATTGATAAAAAATATGAAATAGAAGCAAATATAAATGAACAAAAAGTAAACATTGTAAATTTGGAAAAAAGAAGTTCACAAATTGATAATGAAATTAGAAAAAGTGTCTCAGAACTTGACAATACAAGGTTTACAAAAGAGGAAATTGAAAAAGGATTTTATGAAATACAATCAGATAAAAATAAATTATTAAAATCTTTAGATGAAATAAAAATAGAAAAACAAAAAATTGATGAAGAAATAAAATCAATTGATATAAAAATAAATAATAATATTCAATTATTAAACTTCAAAAATTCAAAATATAGATTTTTAGTTGAAACTGAAAAAGAAAAAGAAGGATATTTAAAAAGTGTTAAAGCGATTTTAACGGAATGTGAAAAAAATAAAGAACTTGGAAAAGGTGTAAATGGAGCAATAGCAGAATTGATTTCGGTCCCAGAAAACATTGAAACCGCAATAGAAATGGTGTTAGGAGCAAGCCTTCAAAATGTAGTTACAGATACAGAAAATGATGCAAAAAGATTAATAGAATATTTAAGAAAAAATAATTTAGGAAGAGCTACATTTTTACCAATTACAACTGTCAAAGGCAAGAAAATAGAAAAAATAAAAGGTAAAAATGAAAAAGTATTAGGAATTGCATCAGACTTAATAAAATTTGACAAAAAATATGAACAAATAATAATAAATTTACTTGGAAGAACAGTTATAGTAGAGGACTTAGATACTGCTGTAAAACTTGCAAAAGATAATTTACATTCATTTAGAATTGTGACACTTGAGGGAGATATAATAAGTACTACTGGTTCAATGTCCGGAGGATCTGTTAATACCAAAACAGCGAAGATCCTAGGTAGAGGAAAAGAAATTGAAAAATTAGAAAAAGAAATTTCTAAAATTAAAATTGAACAAAAAGACCTAGAATCTAGAAAAGAAGAAATAATTAATTCAACTAGTGAAATAAATGAAAAATATACTGATTTAGAAAATAAATACCAAACTATCGATATCAAATATAATGTTGAGAATCAAAAATTATTAACAACTAATGAAAATATAGATAGAATTTCAAAACATTTAGAAGAGATTAGAAATGAAAAGAAAAATCTAGAAGATAAGAAAGTAGAGTATTCTACTAATATTGAAGAATTTGAAAAGAAAAAACAAATAATAGAAGAAGAAAATACTCAATTAAAGAGTACGATAGATCAATTTACAGATGTTAATAATGAAACAACTAAGAGGGTGGATGATTTAAATCTAGATATTACTAATTTAAAGATTTCAGTGTCATCTTTTAAAGAGAGCGAAACATCAATAGAAGAAATGTCTCAAATGCTACAAAATGAAATAGAAAATCAAAAAAACAATATAAACAATAAAAATAAATTAATTGAAAACATTAAAAAAGATCAAAAAGAATTTGAAGAAAAAATAAAAATAAGTAATGATAAAATTGCTGAAATTAAAGAAAAAGTATCTAAATCAGATGATACAATACAAGCATTAAAAAATGAAAGAACAAAGGCAAATGAAGAACTTGTAATTAATGAGCAAGAAGAAGTTAAAGAATTTAAGTTAATAGAAGATTTAAATGGGCAACTAATAAAACTTGATGTCAAAAAGAATAAGATAGATGAAGACTTAAATACAGTGATTAATTCTCTTTGGGATGAATACGAGCTTACTCCAAATGCAGTTACAGATTATAAAAAACCGGAGAATGTAGCTGTTACGACAAAAAAAGTTAAAAATCTTAGACAAGATATTCATCAACTTGGATCTGTAAATGTAGATTCAATTGAAGAATATAAAAATTTAAAAAACAGATATGATTTTATGTGTGAACAACGTTTAGATTTAGAAAGTACACTTGCAAAACTTAGAAACATGATTACAGATATTACTCAAAGTATGAAAACTCAATTTATCGAAAAAATGAAAATAATAAACATGAACTTTGGAGAAACATTTAAATCACTATTTGGTGGAGGAGAGGCAAAGATAGTTCTACAAGATGAGGCTAATGTATTAGAATGCGGAATAGATATAATTGCCCAACCACCAGGAAAAAAACTACAAAGTATGGGATTGTTATCAGGTGGAGAAAGAGCTTTTACTGCAATTGCATTATTATTTGCAATTCTAAAGATGAATCCAGCTCCATTTTGTGTACTAGATGAGATAGAAGCGGCTCTTGATGATGTAAATGTAAACAGATATGCTGAATTTTTGAAAAAATTCTCAATAGGAACTCAGTTTTTAGTAATTACACATAGAAAAGGAACAATGGAATCTGCAGATACAGTTTATGGTGTTACTATGGAGGAAAAAGGTATATCAAAACTATTATCAATAAAATTAAAATAAAATATGTAATCTTATTAGAGATATTCTCTAATAGGATTTTTTTATTATAATAAGGTTTTTAATAAACTAGGTATAAAATAAAAAAAGATGGCAAAAATCTATATAGATATTTAAGTTTGGAGGATTACCATGGAAAAAAATAAAATGAAAAATATTGTAGTATTAAAAAATTTACCATCTAATTTAGTGGAGGAAGCAATTGTTATTTTTAAATCTAAAAAAAGTGCAAAAGAATTTGAATACATAGATAAAACAAAAAATAAGAAAAAGAATAATTCAAATAATAATCCTAATGAATATATAATAAAAGAAGCAGAAAGTGTTATTTTAAATTGTGTTTCCAACAATAAGAAAAAAGAAAAAAATGAAAATTCAAAAGGATTAAGTAAAAAATATAAAAGACTAAAAATATATAGTGTAATTGTTAGCTTATTATTAATTCTTACATTTATAGTATAATTCTAATTCTATAAATTCATAAAAAAAATAATCAAACATATAATTAACTAAAAGATAAACCAAGGAAGTAGTGATAATATGGAAAGAGCTTTGTCAGTTGAGGAAAAAATTAGAAGAGCTGAAGAAATATACAATAGAAGGTATGAAAATAACAATGGATATTTATTTGATACTAAAAAAGGAAAAAATATAAGTTTAAAAAGAAGAATGTTTAAGCAGATAATTATTTGTTTGATTATATATGCAATTTTTTATTGTATTTCTAATAAAGAATATTTATTATCAGAAGAATTTGACAATAAAAAACAAGAATTTATATCACAAAATAGTTATCTAGAAAAACCATATAATTTTTTAAATTCAAAATTTAATGAAATAAAAACAGGTTTCTACAATTTTTTTAATGATGAAAATAAAAGTGAAAATGAGAGTGAGGAAAATAATAATCAAGATCAGACTAATGAAGGTGTTGAGCAATCAATTATAAATATAGAAAATACAATTGATGAACAAAAGGTTGCAGAAAATAATGAAAATATTGGAGGGGCGGAAGATGATATAAAAACGAACAATGATGAAAATGATATTGACTATATAAAAAATAATTTTAGTTTTATAGTACCTGTAAATGGAAAAATAAGCTCTAGATTTGGATGGAGAAATCCTACAACAGCTAAAGTACCTAAATATCATACTGGTTTAGATTTATCAGCACCTATTGGAACAGAAATATTATCTTCGACAGATGGAGAAGTTATACTTGCATCTAACAATGGAGACTATGGAAAACATTATAAAATTAAAACACAAGACTTGATTATAATCTATGCTCATTGCAGTAAATTACTTTTCAATGAAGGAGATAAGGTATTCCAAGGACAAAAAATTGCGGAAGTTGGGTCTACAGGAAATTCAACAGGACCACATCTTCATTTTGAAATTAGAAGAGGAGATAGATTAATTAATCCAGAATTAATTTTAAATTTTTAAAAATGATATTTAGAATAGATTTAAAGATTATATTATTTTTGGTTTTATTTTTTTATACAAAACAAATCAAAAATTATTTTTTTATAATGATATTTGCCATTATACATGAATTATTTCACATTATTGTAGGAATGCTTTTCAAATTTAAAATTAATAAGATTACAATTTTCCCAATGGGGCTATCAGCCCAGTTTTTCGAGGTAGAACATTATAAACAAAATAAAAATGTAGAAATTAAAAAAATCATTACATATTTAGCAGGTCCTACATCTAACATATTAATTGCAATTATTTTATCTATGATTAATTTAGAAAATAATATAAAATATCCAATAATATATTCAAATATTTTAATTTCAATATTTAACCTAATACCAATTTATCCATTAGATGGAGGGAGAATAATAAGTTCTATATTAAATATTTATTATGGAAAAGAAAAATCAAAAATTATAACTGATATAATATCTAGTATTTCAATATTTATCATTACCTTTATATTTAGTATTTTAATCTATTATTTTAAAAATATAGGATTTTTATTTGTTTTAATATATTTATGGGGAATTATGATTAACTCCAGTAATAGTTATTAAATATTATTTTATAAGTTAACTAAAAAAATGTATTTATGATTTTATAATTAATTAAGAGAATTAATTAAATAGCCTAAATGCCTATACAATAACAAAAAAATGTGCTATAATATATACAGTTTTGTTAGATGGAGGAAAAGGTAAATATGTTAGAAACAAAATATAGTAAATTTTTAACAGTATTATTAATTATAATAATAGTTGCAGTTATAGGATTAGGTGGATATTTAGGATATTCATATTTTCATAAAGCTAAAATAGAAAATGATTCAAATCAATATGTTCAAACATTTGTTGAAGAAGTTGGAAATCAAACAGAAGGAAATCAAACAGAAAATCCAGAAAGTATAGCTAATGCAATAGATGAAACTGTAAATACTCATTCAGATGGAAGTGTAAAACAATATAAAGGGTATAATGTTATTGGAACAATTGAAATTCCAAAGACCAATATTAAATACCCAATATTACAAGATCCTCCAACTGTGAAAAAACTTGAAACATCTGTAGTTGCCTTATATCCACAAAATGCAGTGATGAATTCAGTTGGAAATGTAGTAATAGTTGGACATAATTACAGAAATGGATTGTTTTTTTCAAATAATAAAAAGTTAGCAAATGGAGATACAATATTTATTACTGACTTATATGGAAAAAGAGTAGCGTATAAAGTGTACAACGTATTTTTAGCTAAAGAAAATGATACATCTTTCTATAATAGAGATACAAATGGAAAAAAAGAGATTACTCTTTCATCATGTACTGATGCAAGTAATGACCAAAGAATTATTATTCAAGCTGTTGAACAATAATTGATAAAGATTTTATAAAATATAGTAAAGGGAATTTTTAAATTTCCTTTATTTTTTTGTGCTTATAATATATAATAACAAAAAAATACAAGGAGTTTATATATAAATGAATAAAAATCAAGCTAAAAAAAGAATAGATGAATTAGTAGAAAAAACTACATATTATGCTAAAAAATACTATGAAGATGATGCTCCTGAAATAAGTGACTTTGAATATGATATGTTAATGCTAGAATTAAAAGACTTAGAGAGAAGATATCCTGAATTTGTAAAAAAAGAATCATATACTCAACATGTTGGAGGTAATGTTAAAGCTGGATTTAACAAGGTAGAGCATAGAGTACCTTTATTAAGTATGCAAGATTATTTTACTATAGAAGATGTAGAAGAATATGTTAAAAAAATGAATATACAGGCAGATAATAATAAAATAGATAATAAGTGTTTTGTAGTTGAAACTAAAATTGATGGATTAACTGCATCACTTGAATACAAAAATGGAGAATTTGTAAGAGGATCAACAAGGGGAAATGGTTTAGTTGGTGAAGATGTAACAGAAAACTTAAAAACAATAAAAAATATTCCACTAAAGTTAAGTGAAAATGTTGATATTACAGTTAGAGGAGAAGTTTTTATAAGCACTAAAGATTTTGAGCAAATGAATAAAATAAGAGAAGAAAATGGAGAAGAATTATTTGCAAATGCAAGAAACGCCGCTGCAGGATCACTTAGACAATTAGATAGTAGCATAACTAAAAAAAGACCATTAGATATTTATGTATATAATATTCAAGAATTAAATGGAAAAGAAATATCTTCACATTATGAAGCACTAGAATATTTAAAATATTTAGGATTTAATGTAAATCCGGTTAGACTTTTTTGTAAAAATGAAAAAGAAGTAATTGACGGAATAGAAGAAATAAATAAGAGAAGAAAAGATTTAACATTTGGTATTGATGGAGCTGTTATTAAAGTAGACGATTTAAACTTTAGAAAAATTCTAGGAAATACCGCTAAAAATCCTAGATGGCAGATAGCATATAAATATCCCCCAGAACAAAAAGAAACTAAATTAATAGATATAGTTTGTAATGTCGGAAGAACAGGGGTAATAACACCACTTGCAATATTAAATCCTGTACAAGTTGCAGGATCTACTATTTCAAAAACTACTCTTCATAATGAAGATTTTATAAAAGAAAAGGAAATAAAAATTGGAGATACAGTCATAATTCAAAAAGCAGGAGATGTTATACCAGAAATTGTTAAAGTACTAAAAGAAAAAAGAAATGGTAGCGAAAAAGATTTTGTAATGCCAAGAGTATGTCCTGTTTGTGGAGCAAAAACTGTTAGAGAAGAAGGAGAATCAGCAGTAAAATGTTCTGGAACAGAATGCCCTGCAAAATTATATAGAAATCTAGTGCATTTTGTATCAAGAGAAGCAATGAATATAGATGGATTAGGTGAAAATATTATTAATTTATTGCTTACAAAAAAATTAATATCAAATATAGCAGATATATACAGTTTAACTTTTGAGGATGTTGCATCATTAAAGAAAAAGGGAACAAAATTTGCCAATAATTTAATAGAAGCTATAGAAAATAGTAAACAAAATGATTTATATAGGTTAATTACAGCACTAGGAATAGTGCATATTGGAACAAAAGCATCAAAAGTATTAGCAAAAAAGTTTAATAATATTGATAATTTAGTAAATGCAAAATTTGAAGACTTATCTGAAATAGATGATATTGGTCCCATAATGGCACAAAGTATAGTAGATTTCTTTTCTCAAGAACAAACAAAAGATTTAATAAAAAGATTAAAAGAAGCAGGAGTAAATACTAAAAATCTATCAAAAGAAGAAAATGATAATAGATTCGAAGGTATGACATTTGTTTTAACTGGTAGTTTAGAAAACTATTCTAGAGATGAAGCTTCTGATATAATTGAGAAATTTGGAGGAAAAGTGTCAGGATCTGTATCTAAAAAAACAACTTATTTACTTGCTGGGGAAGATGCAGGAAGCAAATTAACTAAAGCTCAAAGTTTAGGAACAGCAATAATTTCAGAAAAAGACTTTAATGATATGATTAAATAAAGAAAGGAAAAAGCTATTATGCAAAAATATACATTTGAAATGATGTATGAGGATTTAAGAAATGGCTATCAAATATATTATACTTATGTTAGAAATAGATATTTATTGTTTAGAACAGCGAAAAACTGTTATACACAGCAATTAATAAGTAATAATTCTAAAAATCCACATCCAAAAGTTACAATGCTTACTTTAAAAAGGGTTAAAGAAATATTCCCACATATGGAAGATATTGAATATAAAGTTTTAGATAATTAATAAAAAAGAATTCCTTTAAATTGTTTTTAGGAATTCTTTTTTATTAATTGTGTACTTTTTTTTCGATTTTATATATAAAAAAATATATAAATATTTTCATAAAAGGATATAAGCGTTTCATAAATAAAAACATCATATTTCAAAATTAAATGCTAAAATATGTACCAAGCTTAGGAAAAGCGAGGTACTAGAATGATAGATAAAATCTGTTTATTCTTAACTGAAAAGATTAAAAATGAAATGCCAGAAGTAGATGGCCAAAGAGCTGAAATAATAAATTATGGATTACACCTTTTAATAGGAGAACTACCAAAGAATATTATTATTTTAGGTATAGCATATTTATTAGGTGTTTTCAAATATACATTATTAACAGTTATTTTATTAATGCCATATAGATTGTCTTCAGGAGGGTTTCATTTAAAAACACATATTGGATGCATATTAGGAACCACATTAATGTATTGTGGAATAGCAAAAATATCATATTATATCATTTTCTATAACCAAATTTTAAAATATATAATTTGTTTATCAGTCTGGATTTTCGGAATGATAATGATTTATTTATATGCTCCAGCAGATACGGAAAATGTGCCAATTGTTTCTAAAAAAGAAAGAAAACAAAAGAAAAATTTATCATATATTTTTCTAACAATGGCACTTTTGACTGCATGTGTTATTCCTAATAATGAGATTTCAAATATATTGATATTAAGCTATTTTGTTCAAACTATTACTATTACAAAATTAGCTTATAAATTAACTAAGAATAAATATGGGTATATATTATATGAAAATCATAATATTACACAAAATACATAATTTAATGAATAAAAAATAGATAATTAGAGATATTAGAGCCGGCAATATCTTTTATTATAAATAATATTTTTACATATTAAGGGAGGAAGATATTATGTTAAAATTATTAGCAAAAATTGCAGAAAAATATGCAAAATCAACAAATACAGCATGCCACATTGGTTGGCTTTTCCATCAACCAAAAATGCCAGCATCATTAATAAAAAAAGACTAATAAAATAATAATGAAGTAAGCTCTAATTATTAGACAAGTAAGTTTAATAATTAGGGTTTATTTTTGTATATTATAAAAATTTATTTTTGTTTGCAATATCAATTGTATTTAGAGTATAATATAAAATATAAAAATTCATATTATATAAAATGAAAGGTTATATTATGATTGATTATGAATTATATAGAATATTTAAAATAGTAGCTGAAGAAAAAAATATTACTAAAGCTAGTGAAAAACTTAGTATTTCACAACCAGCGGTAACTAAAAGAATAAAAAATTTAGAATATTTATTAAATGTTAAACTTTTTGATAGAAGTAAAACTGGGATGGAGCTAACAAAAAATGGAGAAAAATTGTATTTGTTAGTTAATGAGCCTATTAATGATTTAGAAAAGGTAGAAGCGGTATTTTTAAATAGAAATGAGATCAGAATTGGATCCAGGAAACTTATATTGGCGAAAATATTTACAGACAATATTAAATATAATTTTTATAAAAAGTATAATTATGTGAATTTCAACATAGAATACTTATTCTCGAATGAATTATTTGAGGAATTATTAAATGAAAAAATTGATATAGTGTTTTATGTAAATACAGGGATTGAAAGAGAAAATAAGACAATAAAATTTATACCACTAGGAAAAATAAATGATGTTTTTATTGTTAATAAAGACTACTTTGAGAAGATGAATAAAACATTTTCTAAAGATGATATAAAAAAAGAAACAATATATGTTGCTCATCCAACTTCGATGTCTGCTAAAAAATTACAAAATGAGTTAAATTACTCTGAAAAAGATAAAGAAAAAATTGAATATGTAATAAATACAGTATTAGTTGAAATGATTAAAAATGAAGATATTATTGGGATGATTCCAAAAGAATATATACAAAATGAAATAGATGAAGGTACTTTCAAAATTCTGAAGACTGATTTCCAAATTTCTGAAACAGAAATTGGAATATATTATAATAAAAATAATAAATTTAAAGAATTAGAAGACTTTATAAAAATAATAAAAGAAGATTTTAAAATATAGAATATAATTATATTTAAGCAAAAAAAAAAGAGCAGGATTTTTGAAATTGATTTCTATTTACTGCTCTTTTTTGTTATTTAACTGAAAACTTAAAAGTAAATAACTTTTTATAAATCTATTTCTTCCATATCATTTGGAACTATAATATTATTTACAAAATACATTTTACCTTCTTTAGTATATAATTCTTTTTTATTTACATGAGTATCTTCAGTATGGTAGAGTATTAAATTTTTAATATCTAAATTATTCATTTCCTGGCAAACACTTTTTACAGTATATTTACCTTTTTCATAAGCTTTGAATTTATAATTTTCACTATCTAGACAATATGCTTCTAGCATAACATAGTCAGAATGTTTTATTTTATTATATAGAGTTGCATTGCAAGGAATATCTCCCAAGAAAACTAGTTTTTTTCCATTATCTAAAGTTGTATCAAATCCATATATTGTTTTATCACTTGAATATAAATCAAAAAAATGAATATCGAATCCAGCTATGTTAACTTTTTCATTATTTTCTAAGATATGAATTCTTATATGTGGTTTAAGTGCTTCTATGAAAGAAGTTTGTATTACTAATGTAGCGAGTTCTTTAATTGCATTTGCAACTTCTTTATTACAATAAATATTAAAATCTCCTGTATATCCGTTTTGATACATTATGCTTAGCTTTTTTAATATCCAAATTAATCCAAATAAATGATCTGTATGACAATGTGAAATAAAAACATCATGAATATCACTTAAGTTATACCCTTTTAGCCTTAATCGTTTAATGATTTCAATTCCTCCACCCGTATCAACTAATAAATGCTTATTTCCATTTATTAACAGAAAACAGGTGTTATATAAGTCTGTTACTCCTCCGTGTCCTGTCCCTAGCATTATTATTTTATTCATTTTTAATTATCCTTTCATTTTTTATATTTCTTTTATTATACTTTGAACATTTTTATATATTAGATAAATATTTATTAGCTACAATTATGTAGATTTATAATTTATAACTCATAACTTCTAATTATATTTTAAAATATAACTGGACCATTGTAAAATACATATTTTTACTGTATCGATAACCTGAAGTTATGAATAAAATACAATACGGAGAAGTTTAATAAGAAATTAGAAAGAATAAAAGAAGAGAAAGTATGGCAATAATTAATACAATACTTTATCCAAATAATATAAAGCTAAGGCTTAGTTAAGGATTTATATTTAGTAATATATTTCTAAACTTTGTTTAAAGTAGTTTTTATTAATGCTTGTTATAAGATTAGCATTTGAAATTCTTTTTAATATTTGGTTAACTTCCCATAATCCAACACCTGTATGATTTTCTTTTTCAGAAAAACCTTTTTCAAAAATCTTTTTTGTATCAATAGAATTGTTGTTAAAACTATTTTCAATAGTAATAATTTGAGTATTGTTCATTTGAGAATCTCTAAATTGGATATTAACTTTTCTTTCATTAGTTTCTTGCGCAGCTTCTATAGCATTATCTAAAAGAATTCCTAATATTCTTGCAAATTCATAAATTGGCATTTTTAATTTTTCTAAATCAAAAAAGTATTCTAAATGTATTTCAACATTATTTTCCGAAGCTTTTTTATATTTAGCCATTAATAAATTATATATTCCAGAATTATTAATTAATTTTGGATTTAATAAAGCGGTATTATTTACTTTTTCACAATCACTTAATAGGTTTTTGTGATATAGTTTTAAACCTTCTATATCGTTTGATTCTATATATCCATCAATGATAAAAACCATATTATTAAAGTCATGTTGGAATGCCTTAACATTGTCATATAAGTATGTTAATGTTTGATTATAATTTTCTGCACTTTCTAAATTTTGAGTAACAACTTGTAGTTTGGTAACTCTAGTTAAGCTATAAAAGCTAATTAAAAAGTATCCTAGTAAAGATATGAAACTTAATATGTTGATTACGGGTGATAATATTTTTATATATAGAAAGCTAATAATTAATTGGGTACTTAAAGTAAAAATACCAAATCCTAAATTTAGTAGGATAATAGTTCTGCTTTTTTTGTTTATATTTTCATAAAAAATAAATCTAATATTTAAACTATTAAAGAGAAGTATTAATAAAAATGATATAGCATAAAACATAGTTTGATAAATCAGCCTATAAATGGGTAGCAAGTTAAGTGCGTTTGGATCTATTTTAAAAATAATTAACAATGGTTTTAAAATAAGTAATCCTATTAAGGCAAAAATACTGTAAGGAATTATTATAGATAAAATAAGTTTTACAATTTTTAACTTGAAAAATACTCTATTTAATATAATCATTATTAAATAATTAATTATGACATTATATGGTGTTGGTATAAAAAACTCTGTAATTAGTGATGAAAAAGACAATATAATAATGTAAAAATTTTTTTCTTTTTTAGATGTATCTATTTTTAAAACAAGTGTGATCAATGTAATGATTATCCAAGCTTCAATAAAAATTGTTGGAGCAGTAATTATTTTCGTTAAAAACTCATTTTCTGATGTTAAAGTAATCCAAATTGTTCTAAGTATTTCCATTAAGATCAACTCCTTTTAATAAATCATTTTTGTACTTAGGCCCTATATCACAAGTAGACATATTATTAAAATAAATAAGATTAGAGTTAAGTTCTAATTTACTAATATTATTAACATTAGCTATAAATGATTTATGACATCTGATAAAATTAGTTGGTAATTTATTTTGTAATTTGGAAAATGAACTATACATTTCATAGCTTTTATCCTTAGTATAGAATACTAGTTTCATTCCATCTCTTTTGATATAATCAATTTCATTTGAATTAATTAAAATGTTCTTATTTGAAACTTTTATATAATTGATTTGTTTTTTATTTTCTAAATCATTAAATAACCTAAGTATTGTTTCTTGTAATCTTTGTTTAGTTATTGGTTTGCAAATATAATCGAAAGTTTTACACTTATATGCAAGAAAAACATATTCTGAATGAGCAGTAATAAAAATAATATAACAATCTTTATTATATTCTCTAATAGTATTTGCAAGCTCAATTCCATTATTTTTAGACTTAAGATCTATATCTAAAATAAGAACATCTATAATGTTAGATATAGTAAAGTTTAAAAGATCATCTTCATTGGTTGTTTTAAATGAAATTTTAGCATCTAAATCATTTTTAATAAAGATGGTTTCTAACATTACAGATAGTTTATCTAAAACTTTTACATTATCATCACATAAAACAAAATTTAACATTAAAACTCCTTTATACAATATCCAAATTTTTCCAATGTATCATATAATAATAAAATAAAAGTCAATAATTGTCAATATGTGAAGTACATATAAATATAATAGTATACTAGTTTTTATACTATAAAACCAATATAAAAAATTGGAATGAATATATTATATTAAAATGGAAAAAATTAACAGTATTATAATAATTATTGTTAAATATTTGTTTTTTTGAATATTGTAAAAGACAATTGTATTATAGTTAATACTTTGATATAATATATGTTATAGATTCTTTTACAAGGAGATAAATTTGTGATTGATTTGGAATTATTTAGGATATTTAAAGCCGTTGCTGACGAAGAAAAATTAACTAAAGCAAGTGAAGTATTAAATATTTCACAACCAGCAGTAACAAAACATATACGTAATTTAGAAAATGAATTGAATGTTCAATTATTTACAAGAAGTAAATATGGAATGATTTTAAATGAAAATGGAAAAAAACTATATAATGAAATAAAAATTCCAATTGAAATATTACTAAAATGTAAAGATATATTTAGCATAAATGAAGATGTTAATTTGGGGATACATGGAAATATGCCTAAAAAAATATATAATCATTTTATTACGAAATATTATGATAATAATAAAAATAGTGTTATGAATATACATATATTAGAAGCAACTGATTTATTTTCAAGGTTAGCAAATATGAAGATAGATATGGTTTTTTCTAAAAGATATAGTGAAGAATTATATAATACTCAGGAAATTAAATTTATAAAAATTGGAGAATTACATGATGTATTTATAGTAAATTCAGATTCTAAATATTTAAAAAAGAAAATAACAAGAAAAGAATTAAAAAATACAACAATATATACTTTGAAAAAATTTTCAAGTGCATATCAAAATTTGGTAAAAGTATTAGAATATAATGATGAAGAAGTAATTAATATTGAAAATGTGAATTTTACAGCAATGATTGAATTACTAAATGTTAGAGATGTTATTACAGTTATGACACAAGAATATGTTGAAGAAAAAATTGCAAAAAATGAATTAAGCATTTTAGATGTAGGATTTTCACTTCCAAATGCAGAATACGGTATATATTATAATGTTAAAAATAAATCTCAAAAAATTAATAATTTAATAAAATTATTTACGAGTGGAGTTTAAAGTATAACTAAAAGTTATACTTTGACTCCATATTTATATTTTACATTTTAATACAAACTTATTATAATTAAATTAATAAGTGTAAGGGGGAGTATAAAATGTATTCAAAAACAATTTTAAATGATAATAATGAAAAAATTTTTGTTGAAGTATATGAGCCAGTATCTATTAAATCAACTATTATATTTTGCCATGGCATTACTGGTTGCAGAAAGGGAAGAACAATTGAAGATGATTATTTTCAAAGATTTGCATCACATTTAACTAAATACAATTACAAGGTGGTTTTATTTGACTATTCTGGACATGGAGATAGTGAAGGAAATAGCCAAGATGTTTGCTTAAGTAAAAGTGTATCTGAATTAGAAAAAGTTTTTTATGAAGAAGCCAAAACAGACAAAGTAGACTTTTTGGTATTCTCTTATGGTGCAACGGTATTATGTAGATTTTTAGAACAGCACCAAAATATCAAGCCCAATCATATTGCAATGATAAGTCCAGGATTTGATCCATTATATAGTGGTTTCTTAGATGAGAATAATATTTTTGGAAAAGATATTGCAAAAGCATATTACAGTGGAGAAATGAAGAAAAAAGGGTATGCTATTGTGGGAGCTAAAAACTTCAAGCTTGGAATAAATTTTATTGAAGAACTTAAATCATTTAAACCAGATTATTTGACAAAGATTGGTTCAAAATTACTTGTTTTATCTGGTAACAATGATATTATAATTGACACAAAATTTAATCATGAATTTTGTAAAAAACATAATATTAGGAACATTGACTATGACGCTTCACATTCACTATTTGAAGAAATAGATAAGGCTTTTTACGATATAGAAGAATTTCTTAATAATTAAGTTATACTTAATAATAAGGTTGAAAAAAGAATAGTCAATTATACAAAATAACTAAAGTAAAAATCTTTAGTTATTTTTTTTGCGCCTAAAACATACAATTAATACAAATGAGCGGAAAGGAATTTAAATTTATGAATAAAGAAACTAGGGTAATAGTTTTAGGAGGACTACTGACTTTAATACTTACTTTAAGTGTATTTAATGGAATAAATACAAGTGAAATAAATACAAATTCAAATATAAGTGTAGATAACACAAAAATAGGTTGGGGAATAAAAAGAAATGATAATCATGACCAACCAGATTTAGGAAGTACCAATAAAGCTTTAATTGAAAAATATAGTGGAATAGCAATGGGAAATAATGAAGATAAAAGTATATATTTAACATTTGATCTAGGATATGAGGGGGGATATACTTCTAAAATTCTAGATGATTTAAAAGATAGAAATGTTAAAGCTGTATTTTTTATAACTGCACATTACTTAAATACAGCCTCTGAGTTGGTTGAAAGAATGATAAATGAAGGCCATATTGTAGGAAATCATACAGTTAATCATAAAAGTATGCCAGATTTATCTGATAATGAGATAAAAAAAGAATTAATGACATTAAACCAAACTGTGTATGAAAAATATAATTATGAGATGAAATATATGAGACCTCCAAAGGGAGAATATAGTGAAAGAACATTAAAAATATCTGAAGAATTAGGATTTAAAACAGTAATGTGGAGTTTTGCATATGTTGACTGGGATGATAAGAATCAACCATCTAATTCAGATGCATTAAATAAGATTAAATCTAATTTTCATAATGGAGAGGTAATGCTTCTACATGCTACATCAAAAACAAACTCAGAGATTATGGGAGATATTATAGATGAAGCAAGAAATGAAGGATATGAATTTAAATCTATAGATGAGTTTAAAAACTAAGAAATGTGAATTCAAACTAACATATAATTTGCTTTATGGAAGGAATGATTTTTGCTATGAGAAAGAGAAGAAACTTAAATGAAATTCTTGAGATTCCAAAAGAAATATATACCGATATCCCCAATATTATTATTACGGGATTCGAAGAAATTGTAATAGAAAATAGTAAAGGAATTTTAGAATATGAAGAATGTTTTATTAAAATAAATACTAAAATTGGAATAATTGATATAAATGGAATGAATTTAAAATTAGAAAAAATGAATGAGGAAAATTTAAAAATTATAGGAAAAGTAGAAATGATAGAGCTTGAGAAAAATAGAGATGATTAAGGGGGAAAAATGCTTGTAAAACTTTTAATTAGACTGATTTTAGGGTATGTAAGAATAGAAGTTGAAGGGTATTATATAGAAAGATTTATTAATATTTGTACAATAAACAGAATATTTATGTGGAATTTAAAAAGAGAAAAAGGAGTTAAATTATATTTAAATATTGGTATAAAAGATTTTAAAAAATTAAATATTATATTAAGAAAAACAAATTGCAAAGTTAGGATTAAAAACAAAAGAGGAATTCCTTTTTTATTAAATAGATATAAAAAGAGAAAAGTTTTTTTAGTATGTTTGATAATAGTAATAGCTTTAATTTATGTAAGTTCAAAATTTATTTGGAATATTGAAATTAATGTAAAAGATAATTATGAGATAAAAAATATTCAAGATGACCTAAGAGAAGAAGGACTAAAAAGAGGTGCTATAAAGTCAAAATTAAATATTGACGAAATAATAAATAATATAAAATTAAAAAGAAATGATATTTCATGGATGGGAATTGATTTAAAAGGAACAAACATAAAAATTAATATTGTTAAAGCAGAAGAACCTACGGAAATATTAGATAACACAAAAAATTGTGATATAGTTGCTAGAAAAGATGGGATAATAAATAGAATAATAGCTCAAAATGGAACTGCGATGGTAAAACCAGGAGACAAAGTCAAAAAAGGAGATGTTTTAATTGCAGGATATATGGAGGGAAAATATACAGGTATAAGATATGTCCATAGTTTAGGAGAAGTTACTGCAAAAATTATTTATAAAAAAGAAAAAAGTATTCTATTTGAAGAAAATATAAAAAGTATAACAGGGAAAAAAGAAAATAAATATGGAATAAAAATTGGAAACAGTATGATAAAACTATATTTTAAAAAGTCAAAATATGATTTATATAAAACAGAAACTAAAGAAACAAAATTATTTAAAAATATATCAATAATAAAAACAGTAAATGAAGAACAAATTATAGAAAATGTATCACGCTCAGTAGAAGAAGCGGTAAATTTAGGAAAAGAAGAATTATCAAAAGAAATAGAAAGTAAAATCGAGAATAAAGAAAATATAATAAATAAAAAAATAGAATTTATTGAATCTGAAAATGCCGTAATTGTAACAGTAATTTATGAAGTTGAAGAAAATATAGGAATAAAAAAAGAAAATTAGTTAAAAAATAGCAAAATATTATTGCTATTTTTTTTTATTTGGTATAGAATTAAAATGGTTATAGGGTACAACAGAAAAACATTGTAAAGGGGAGAGCCGTATGAATGAAACTAGTTTAAAAATTACAGGAGCAAATAACTCGTTTTTAAATAGAGTAACAAACACTCTTTCAAAGATATTAATACCAACAAAAGTAGGTATTAATGGAATGTTAATTGCTGTTAAAAGAAATTCTATGTTAAAAGCATTTGAAAAATTTACAGCAGAAGATGATAAAGAATTATTTGAAAAAAAATATGACGAAGCTTATGAAGCTTATTTAGAAGCATTAGATAAATATGTAATGGATTCAATATATAAAAAAGTAAAAAATAATACTGCAACAGATTTTGAAAAAGATGCATTATCAAATTATTATAGTGTTACAGCACTTAAAGAAAATGAATATGTTGAATATAAATATAGAAAACAAAAATTTTTACTAGAATTAGATAATGAAAGCGTAAAAAATACAGCAAAAGAAAAAGTAATTGATAGATTTAATAATTTTTATATTAAGAAAATGGATTGGCTATATAAAGGGATATTAAAGAATTATTCAATTAAAATAGCAGATTCAACTGTAAAATATGATTCAACAAAAGAATGGGTTTATTTAAAAATATTTAGTACATTAAAAGAATATATACAAAATATTTTAACAATGAAATTTAATGATGAAAACTATGATAAATTAGAAGATATAAAAGCAGAATATGAAAAATATGAGGCTTATGAAGTTGGAAAATTAGATCAAAGAGATAATATAGAAAAAAATATGTTATTACTTGGATTAAGTAGAAAATTATTTACACATAGTTTACCACTTACTGTTGCTGAACAATGTTATTTAAAACTATTAAAAGATGCAAGGACATTAGTTCAAGATACAAAAATGTCATCAAGAAGAGAAAAAGCTTATAATACTTTAATCAATTTGATAGAAGACTATAATATTAAACTTTTATCAACTAAAGTATATTGGGATAGCTCAGAACAAAGAGATGCATTTAAGAACTTCTGGAGTGAATATAAAAAAATAAGCAAATTAAAAGAAACAGACTTTATAGAATATGTGAAACAAAAAGAAACATTATTTATTAAAGATGATATTAAAAAGATTAGAATGGAAAAATTAGATTATACAAAACTAATTAAATACTATAAAAGAAAATTAGTTGATTATGGGGTAATGAAACAAATAGAAGGATACAATTCAACTGGTTCATATAGTAAGATAAAAAATGCAAAAATAGCAGTTTAAAATACCAAAGCCTATCAGAGTTAATAAATTTTGATAGGCTTTTATAATATAAAAAAGGATTTGAAATTATGTATGAAATAGAATATAAAGATATAAGAAAAAACAAAAAATATGATGAAGCAATCTCAAAAGTATTAGAAAAATGTTTTGAAGTTGAAAATATTCCTAATGAAAAAATGATTGTTAGTGTTATTTTAACAAATTCTGAAAATATAAGAGAATATAATAGGGAGTATAGAAATATAGATAAGGCAACTGATGTATTATCTTTTCCAATGTTTGAAAAAACAGAAATTGATGAAATGATTAAAAATAAAAGTTTTGAACATATGGATGTTTTAGGAGATACGATTATTTCTATTGAACAAGTTAAAGAACAAGCTGAAGAATATGGTCATAGTTTTGAAAGAGAGTTAAGCTATATGGTAGTACATAGTTTCTATCATTTAATGGGATATGATCATATAAAAAAAGAGGATAAAGTATTAATGAGACCAAAGGAGGAATATGTTTTAAATCTTCTAGGGATTACTAGAGAATAAGGAATTGATATTTGAGGTGAAATTATTTGGATAATAATGAAGAAAAATATATAACAGAGATTATGGATAAAATGGAGAAAATCCAATATGGATGGATTGACATTAATGATGAAATTCATATAAATACTATTAAAGATTTACAAAGCTTATATAGACTGGCAAATATTGATGAAATAATTGAAAATAAAGTTGGAATATGTTTTGATCAGGTTGAACTAGAAAGATTTTATTTTAATAAATTTGAAACGCATTCTTATGCTATTATTACTACACATATGGTTCATACTTTTTTGGCTTTAAAAAGTGGCACAGACTATGTATATTTCGAACATTCTTCTGCTAAGTCAAAAGGCATTTACTATTTTAAAAGTTTGGAATTATTATTGGAATTTGCTATAAATGAATTTATGAAAAGACATAATTTAAAAAATAAAGCAAGTGTAAAACTTATTCCTTATAATAAATTACCACAAAGAATTACTTTTAATGAAATAAAGAAGCTTTTTGGTTATTAATTAGAGTGGTAAAAAAATATAATGATACAAGACAAAGATATTTAAATAAAACAAGGAGAAAAATGAAATGGAAAAAAATAATAGGGATTATAGTGAAAAATTAGAAACTAAAAGGTTAATTCTTAGAAAATATAATCAAGATGATTTTGAAATGTTATATGAAAATTATGTTAGTGATGAAAAAGTTCCTATGTATTGTACTTGGAAACCTTGTAAAACATTTGAAGAAGCATATGAATTATTAAATAGTTGGTATAGAGGATATGAAAAACATCCTGAAAAATCAATGTGGATGATTGTAGAAAAGTCATCAAATAAAGGAATAGGAATAATAAGGGTTACAAATATATGGTCAGAGGATAACAAATGTGAAATTGGATATAGTATGGGTTCAGAATGGTGGGGAAAAGGTTATATGACAGAGGCAGTAAGAGAAGTTGTAAGATATTTAACTGAAGAGATAGGATTTAATATAATAGTAGCTGATGGAGTTTCAAGAACTAATATCGGTTCTAAAAAAGTCTTAGAAAAAAATGATTTTATACAATCATATACAAATCCAGATGGAACGTTATGTTACGATTATGAACAAAGTAGATGAAAAGATGTAGAAAAAGATTAAATTGTGTTATAAAAAATCAAAAGTATTTTGTATAATAATGGAAAAAGTCAATATAAAATTGGTGAAAATTTTATACTGACTTTTTTTATGCTTTTTCCTTTGATGATCTAAAAATTTGATGTTTTAATTTAAATAAAAATGAAAAAAGTTTAAATTTATTATTACTTAATGCTGTTTCAGTACCACCATATTTAATAATATTTGCTTTATGATCTAATTTATTTTTGATTTCAATATAGAAATTATCAAAAAAGGTATAATAATCGGTAATACCAATGATTTCACCAAATTGATCTAGTTTATCAATAAATAAATCAATATCTTCTAGAGTTTTTATTTGATTAAACTTATAATTCCAAAATTCTGTTATAATTGTATTTTGCAATTCAAAATAATTTTTATTTATATTTTTCTTATATAAATCTATCTTCTCTTGAATTTTTGAAAAATTAGATTTAGTGTTTTGTAATTTATTATTTAACAATATTATTTTTTCTTCTAAAGATGTAATATAATCAAAACCTTTAATTATTTTGTTATAAGTGGAAATAGAAGTAAATTCAATTATTTTATTTTTTAAATCATCAGTAGAAAAAAATGTACTATTAAATAAGATTACTTCATCAATAAAAAACATAAATTCATTTAGAAGAGAACATTCAATAGGGTAATATGAAGGACTTGGGGTAAATAAATCTATATTATAGTATTTTTCAAAATCAGGTTCTATACCTATTATTCTAGCAGATAAATATTGAACAGCAGCTTCATTTAATCCAGTGCCTATAGTTTTAAATTTAGAATAAGTTGAAAGCCCCATTTTAAGAAGTTTTCCATTAGAATCTTTTACTTCTTGTAGATAATGAATACATTCATGGATTGCAAATTCTACTAAATCTTCATTAGATATATTAGAGTTAAAATATATCGAAGAATTTTTATAACAATAGCTTGCTTCTTGCATTCCTTCAGGCATTTTAGCTTTATACATATTTAATTCACATAGTTTATTATATATTTCATTTGCATTTAAACCATAATCTGGAAATGTATTTTTTATTTTTTGAGATACACTATTTGCTATATTTTCTACAATTTCTGTTGGTATTTTTTCTATAACTATAATACCATCTTTTTGTAATTGTTTTTCAACATTCATAGATTTTTTCCTTTCGAATATATTATACTATAAAATAATAACAATATGGTTACTTTTTTATTACATTTTACATACATTTATTTATATAATAAATAATAAAAAAAACATATAATTAAAACTTTATTAAATGGAATATTAGTTTTTATAGTAGAAAAAAGACCGAGCTTTTTATAGCAAGGTCATTAAATCATTTTTTCCATAATTTGTATAGCATTGGTTGCTGCACCTTTTCTAATATTATCTGCAACACACCAAAAATTAATAGTATTTGGTTGGCTGAAGTCACGTCTAATTCTTCCAACAAATACTTCATCTCTACCATTTGCAACACTTGCAAGAGGGTAAATATTATTTGATGGATCATCATAAAGAATAATACCTTCAGAGTTTTTTAAAGTATTTTTAACTTCTTCTATATCAAAATCTTTTTCAAATTCCACATTAATTGACTCTCCATGGCAATTTTCTACTGGGACTCTAACAGTAGTTGCTGTAACTTTTAAATCAGACTTTCCAAGAATTTTACGAGTTTCATTAATCATTTTATGTTCTTCTTTTGTATAGCCATCTTCCATAAATACATCAATATGAGGTAAACAATTATTATAAATTTGATGAGGAAATTTTATTAAATCATCACCTGTAGATTTATTTAATAAATCAGTTAATCCTTTTCTTCCAGCTCCTGATACAGCTTGATATGTAGAATAAACTATTCTTTTTATTTTGTATTTATCATCAAGTGGTTTTAATGCTACAACTGCTTGAATAGTAGAACAGTTTGGATTTGCAATAATACCTTTATTATTTTTAATTTGTTCAGGATTTACTTCTGGAACTACAAGTGGAACAGATTCATCCATTCTAAAAGCACTACTATTATCTATTACAATACAACCTTTTGAAGCTGCAATAGGAGCAAATTTTTCTGAAGTTGAGCCTCCTGCTGAAAAAATTGCAAAGTCAAAGCCTTCATCAAAAGAATTTTCTGTTAATTCATAAGCTGTATACTTTTTACCCATAAAGGTAATTTCAGTCCCTGCAGATTTTTTAGAACAAAATAATTTATATTCAAAATTTGGTAAATTTTTTTCTTCTAATACTTTTAAAGCTGTTCTTCCAACTAATCCAGTAGCACCAACAATTGCAAGTTTATAATTTTTTTCCATATATATTTAGATCCTTTCAATTTATTTTTCTTTTTTATTATATGTTAAATTTTTTTTGAGGTTATTTTTATGACATTATATAGTAAATAGAGCATTTTATCAATAGTAGTTATAACTTGACATTTTATGTAAAATTAATTATACTAGAATATATTTGAATAAAAGAGATTTAGTGTGAAAAAATAAATAAAAAAGGAGTATTTAATGTTTACAGATTATACAAAAATTATTATTAAGTCAGGAGATGGTGGCAATGGTGCTATTTCTTTTAGAAGAGAAAAGTATGTTGCAGCAGGTGGACCTGATGGTGGAGACGGTGGAAAAGGTGGAGACGTCTATTTTAAAGTTGATAAAGATAAAAATACTTTAATTGATTTTAGATATAATAAAAAGTACAAAGCTACAAATGGAGAAAATGGAAGTGGTGCAAAATGTAGCGGAAAATCAGGAAATGATCTTTATATTGGAGTTCCTAAAGGTACTATTATAAAAGATGTTGAAACTGGAAAAATAATTGTAGATTTATCTAAGGATGGACAAGAAGAATTAATTTTAAAAGGTGGAAGAGGTGGCAGAGGAAATCAACATTTTGCTACATCTACTAGACAAGTTCCTAGATTTGCAGAAGATGGCGAACCAGGAATAGAAAAAGAAATCATTTTGGAATTAAAACTTTTAGCAGATGTAGGGCTATTGGGATTCCCAAATGTAGGAAAATCAACATTTTTGAGTAGAGTTACTGATGCAAAACCTAAAATTGCAAATTATCAATTTACAACACTTGAGCCAAATCTTGGAGTTGTTAAATCAAAAAATGGAGATAGTTTTGTTATAGCTGATATTCCAGGAATTATTGAAGGTGCAAGCCAAGGTGTAGGATTAGGGCTACAATTCTTAAGACATGTTGAAAGAACAAGATTATTATTACATTTAATTGATGTATCAGGAATTGAAGGAAGAAATCCGACAGAGGATTTCAATACTATAAATGAAGAACTAAAAAACTATAGTGAAAAGCTTTCTAAGAGAAAACAAATAATAGTTGCAACTAAAGCCGATGTTCAGAATGAAGAATTATATGGTGAGTTAGAAAAATTAGCAAAAGAAAAAAATATGGAAATTTTTAAAATTTCAAGTGTAACAGGTGAAGGAGTAGATGCTCTTTTAGACCGTGTTTCTGAATTACTAAAAACATTACCTAAAGAAGAACTATATGATACAGATGAAAAAATGGTTTATACTTTGGAAGATGAAGATGAATTTACTATTACTAAGGAAAAAAATGTATTCACAGTTACTGGAAAAAAAGTGGAAAGATTGATGCGTAGAATTAATATTGATGATAATGAATCACTTTATTATTTGCATAAAGGATTAGCAAATCTTGGAATAGAAGCTGAATTAAAAAAACAGGGAATAAAAGAAGGGGATATTGTTAAGATCTTAGACTATGAATTAGAGTGGTATGAATAGAATATTAGTTTAATAAAAAAAGCTTTTCCGTAAATAAATGGAAAAGCTTATTTTTATTATAATTATTTAAATAGAGTTAAAGCAAAAAGACCAGAGTTTAAATGCATTAAAGTTTCATCAGAATTATTTCCTGTATTAAGTTCATAGATTGGATTCAAAACATTAATAGCATTTGCTACATCATATAGAAGTTGAAAAGACTGTATTTCAAATTCAGTTGCATTAACTTTTTTACACCATTCATCAAATGAAGCTTTTACTCGTCTTTCAGATTCTGCTTTATTATCTAAAACTAATGCAATATCATCACAGATTACTAGAATTTCATTTAATCGAGCTGTATAGTTAGAAACAGAAAAATCTATTACCCATATATCATCATTTTTATCTAACATCACATTTGTACTCATCATATCACCATGTACAAAAGATTTAGGTAGCTTTTCATAATCGAATTCTTTAAATTTCTTATATATTGGTTCTACAATTTTTAAATATTTTTCTTCTAAATATTTTTTCTTTTTCTCAAATTCATCGCAAAAGCTTGTTATTGCCCAAGTATCATAAATAAAATTTGGTTTGTAGTTTATTTTATTCATATTACTGCCAATATCTACAATTTTCATTAACTCATCAAATGAAGGTTTTCTTTTTAAATCAAAGAAATTATCGCCATTTATGTATTCTATTAAAGATACTCTAAATCTTGAGTTTAAATATTTAATTATAGTAACTATATTTCCACTTGAGTTTTTATATATTTTAGGAGTTTTTATATTATTTTGATATGCAATATAACTTCTATGGATACATTGATTTACTTCTTCATCAGAACGAGAATTTCTAAAAACTTTCATTAAATATTTTCCTGTAGAAGTAGTTATAATAGAATTAAAATCTTCATATCCGCTTTCAATAACATATGTGTTTTC
Source organism: uncultured Clostridia bacterium (assembly GCA_947167965.1). Taxonomy (GTDB): domain Bacteria; phylum Bacillota; class Clostridia; order TANB77; family CAG-508; genus CAG-269. The sequence continues at coordinate 38,593 of CAMVJW010000011.1, forward strand.
TAAAGTACCTAATTTATACTCTTTACAAATTAAATCCGACAAGATATTAATATCTTCGATTTCATCAATTCTGCTATAATATCTTATATTTTTTTTTCATTAAATTCTCCTATATGATTACTATTATATTAATATAATCTTAGCTAAGAAAAAAAATCAAACTAATGAAAAGCTTGATTTTTTGGTACCGATGGTGGGACTCGAACCCACATGGTTTCCCGCATGATTTTGAGTCATGTGCGTCTACCAATTCCGCCACATCGGCATAAATAGTGAACACAATATTATACTAACATAAATATTAAAGAATGTCTATATTTTTTAAAATAAAAAATGTCAATAGGGGAGATTAATAAAGCTATTGACATTTTATAATTATTGCTTCATAGTTTTATTCGCAATTTTTTACTTATTTTTGTTTTTATTTTGCATGTTTAAATACATTTTATTAGCTTTATCTAATACTCTTGTTATACTTGAATAACCCACTTGCTTGGCTTCATCAATACTCATCCATTTTACTTCTAGTGATTCAGAGGATATTTTAAAATCTTTATTTTTTACAATAAATAAAAAGCGAATATCATAATGATAATGTGCAGGTTCGTTTTTTTCTTTATTTTCAGGAATTAAATGAACATCAACATCAAATATTTTACCACCAAGATCATTATATTCTGTAATTCCACTTTCTTCCATTACTTCTCTTTTGGCAACATTAAGAGAATTTGTGTCTCCATCACTATGACCTGCAAAAAGTAGCCACTTATCTAGTATTTTATGATGATTTAGTAAAACACTTCCATCTTCAGCCATTACTAATGCACCAGCATTTACATGACCTGCTAGATTTGTCCTACTATAACAATTCGTATTATTATCTAAAAAATCAATTGTTCTTTTAACATATTCTTGTTCTTCTTTATTATATGGAGTATAGTTGAGTAATTCTTTTTTTAAATTAAATTCCATTTTTTATAATATAATCCTTTTTTATAATTTGAAATAGATTTATAAACTAATAATTACATAGTATTAGTATAAATATAAAGGAATGTCTATATTTTATAATTATTGATTTGTCATTTCTTGAAGCTTTGATAGAGTATAATAAGTATTATCATCAATAACAACTCCAGTAGAATCTATTATTTCAATTTTACTTTGGTCTGTAGTATTTATAGCAATTATATATTGATTTTCTTCATAATTATCTATTAAATTTTGGATTTCCATTGCTTCAAAAGTTTCTAGACTAGTTTTATAGTAAGAGTATTGTGTATAATCTGGTAAAAAACTTTCTACATTTGTAATTTGTTCTTGAATATTATCTATTTTAGAAAGATGTAGTTTTTCTAAAAGCATGTTTTCTTTTTTTTCTTCTTTATTATCAGTATTAATTAATTCAGTATTGATTTCTTTAGAAAAAAGTTTATATTTTGATTTTATTGATAACATATTTGTAACAGATGTTTCTATTTTACTTGTTTCAATTATTTTTGATTCTTTTTTAAAAACAAAAGTTGCAATTACAGAAATAATAATAACTAAAACTAAAAGTATGATAACTGATGTTATATTGTGTTTATTTAAATATTTCATAATATCTCCTTATGTAAAAATTTATCCTAAAATAAAGAGCTTAATATTTTAATTAAGCTCTTTAAAGATTCTATGTCTATGTTGCAATATAATATCCAACTCCACGTTTTGTAATTAAGATTTTTGGAGTAGAAGTATCTTTTTCTATTTTTTCTCTAATTCTACGAACTGTAACATCAACTGTTCTTATATCACCATAGTACTCATATCCCCAAACTTTTTCTAACAAGGTTTCTCTTGTTACAACTTGACCTGGTTCTGATGCTAGGAATTTAAGAACTTCAAATTCTCTAAGAGTTAAATCTACAACTTTATCATTAACCATAACTTCAAATCTATCAATATCAAGTGTTAATACACCAACTTTAATAATGTTTGTACGTTTTGTCTCTGATGGATTATTATTTGTTTCAGAATTAATATTAGTTAAAACATCAGATTTCCTTAAATTTGCTTTAACACGAGCTAGTAGCTCTCTTACACTAAATGGTTTAGTAATGTAATCATCAGCACCTAATTCTAAACCAACAATTTTATCTAATTCTTCATCTTTGGCTGTAACCATAAGTATAGGAACATTCATTGTATTTTTAATTCTCTTACATACTGATAATCCATCAAGTTTTGGTATCATTATATCTAATAAAATTAAATCAGGCTTTTGTTCTTGAGCTTTAGATATTGCTTCAAGACCATCATTTGCTTCAATTACATTATATCCTTCTTTTGTAAGGTTATGAGTTAGTAAATTAATTATCATTTTTTCATCATCAACTATTAATATAGTTTTTTTATAATTGTTTTCGTTCTCTTCCACAAATAAAACCTCCTATTATGGTATAAAATATATCATACTTTAAATTATTATACAAGTTTTTTACAAAAAAATTACATAAAGATTTTATTTTTTATTTATAACTAATTTTAATTTTATTATTTATTATTTATATCTGAATTAATATAAAGTTATGAAAACAATAACTTATGATATAGTTAAATAGTTTTGTACTTCTTTTAAAATATTTTTTTCATTGGTATCCATAATTTTTAATGTTATCATTGGTTTAATTCCTGAAGAGAATCTTAATCTATTTCCATATTTTTGTATTAGATTTGATAATATTGAATTATCAAAGTTTTGAGAATCATATGTGAATACTATAGAATTTGGTTTACTTTGAATTTTAGTTATATTATTGCTTTTGGCTAAATTTTTTATTCTTGAAATTTCAAGTAGGTTCTCAATTTCATTTGGCATATTACCAAATCTATCAATTAATTCATCAATTATATTACTAATATCTTCTTCATTTTTACATAGAGCGATATCTTGATATATTTCTATTTTTTGATTTTGATCTGAAATATATTCATCAGGAATATAGCTTGTTACATTTAAATCAATTTGACACTCTATATCTTGTGGAACAGTAATTCCTTGTTCTTCTAAAATTACTTCATTTAATAGATGAGTATATGTATCATATCCAACTTCCTCTAAATGTCCTGATTGTATTTCTCCAATTAAACTTCCAGCACCTCTTATTTCTAGATCACGCATTGCAATTTTAAATCCAGAACCGAATTCTGTAAATTCTTTAATTGCTTTTAAACGTTTATCTGCAGATTCATTTAACATTTTATCTTTTCTATAAGTAATGTAGCTATATCCTTGTCTGTCTGATCTTCCAACTCTTCCACGAAGCTGATATAATTGAGCTAATCCCATTCTGTCAGCGTTTTCTATAATAATGGTATTAGCATTTGGGATATCTATTCCTGATTCTAAAATTGTAGTACATACCAATACATTAATATTTCCTTGAACAAAGCTTTCCATTATATCTTCAATTTCAGATCCTGACATCTGGCCATGAGCATAGTTTACTTTAGCTTCTGGAACAAGACGAGATATTTTATCAGCTTTTAATCCTATATTTTCAACTTGATTATATAAATAAAATACTTGACCGCCTCTTTCTAATTCTTTTGTTATAGCTTCTTTAATTATTTCATCATCATATTCAATAACATAAGTTTGGACTGGTTTTCTGTTTTGAGGAGGTTCATATATAACTGACATATCTCTAACACCTACAATAGACATGTGAAGGGTTCTAGGAATAGGTGTTGCAGTCATTGTAAGTACATCTATATTTGTTTTATATTGTTTAATTTTTTCTTTTGCTTTAACACCAAAACGATGTTCTTCATCAATTATTAATAAACCTAAGTCTTTAAATTCAATGTCTTTACCAAGTATTCTATGTGTTCCAATTACAATATCTATTTCTCCAAGCTTAAGTTGCCTTATTATTCTAGAAACCTCTTTTGTAGATTTAAATCTGTTTAATAATTCTATATTTATTGGATAATTTTTCATTCTTTCTTTAAATGTTTCATACTGTTGTTTTGCAAGAACTGTAGTAGGGGCGAGGTATGCAACTTGTTTTTGATCCATTACAGCTTTAAATGCAGCTCTTATTGCAACTTCTGTTTTTCCATATCCAACATCACCACATAGTAATCTATCCATTGGATGATAGCTTTCCATGTCTTTTTTAACTTCATCAATGCAACGAAGTTGATCATCAGTTTCAGTGTAGGGGAAAGAGTCTTCAAATTGTTTTTGCCACTCTGTATCTTTTGAAAAAGCAAATCCTTGAGCTTTTTCTCTTATTGCATAAAGCTCAATTAATTCTTTTGCAACAGCTCTAAGATTTTTCTTAACTTTAGCTGTAGTTTTTTCCCAATCTTTAGAGCCTAATCTATTAAGTTTTAGATTTGATTCTTCACCACCAATATATTTTCTTACTTCATCTAAAGAGTTGGTTGGTATATATAAAATGTCATCACCATAATATTTTATTTTAATGTAATCTCTTGTTATTCCATCTGCAGAAAGGGTATTTACTCCAATATATATTCCGATTCCATATTTTCTATGAACTACATAGTCTCCAACTTTTAAATCTGCAAATACAACTTTTTGGCTTTTATCAAAAGTTTCATTTTTACGTTTTCTAGTTTTTTTAACAGCATCTACTAAATCATTTGCATTTATTACTATTTGATTTAAATCTATACTTAAAAAGCCACTTGATATTTTTCCAAGAGTAATAAATACACTTTCTGAATTCTTATTTATAATGTCTTGATCAAGTTTTTCTTGATATATTGATAATATATCATTTTCAGTTAGCATTTTTTTGATTTTGTCTGCTTTTTCTTTTGTTTCAACTACAATTATAGTATTTAGTTTTTCTTTTTTGAATTTTATTAAATCATTTATAAATAAATCTATACCGGATTTATAATAATTTAGTTCTTTTATATTAAAATCATATTTTTCTATATTTGTTTTTATATTAGAATCAAGTTTATTTAAATATATATTTTGATAGTTTTCAAGTGAATATAATATATCATCAATTTCTAATAAATTATTTAATGAATCTGGTACAATTCTTTCTTTTTCTATTAATGCATTTATTGTGTTTTGATTATCTTGAATAATGTTTTTACTTCTTTGTGTTATTTTTGATAATTCATCTAACATTATAATGCAATTTGAGTCTATATAATCTAATAATGTGTTTTGTTTTTCATAAAAAGAATCAAAATATCTTTCTATTTTACTTAAATAATTACCATTTGAAATTTGCTCAATATCACTTTCTATTTTTGAACTTAATACATCTGGATATATTTTTTCTTTAATACTTTTAATTACCTTATCTAAAGGTTGTTCTAAAACATATTCATGAGCAGGGAAGATTTCTATTGATTCTTTGTTTTCAATTGATCTTTGGGTAATTATATTAAATATTCTAATTGAATCTACTTCGTCTCCCCAAAGCTCAATTCTTACACCAAGTGTGTCTGTTAATGAAATATCTATAATGTTTCCACGAACACTAAATTCTCCACGTCCATCTATTAATTCAAATCTTTCATATCCAAGATAAATTAGCTTTTGCTTTAATTCTTCTATATTACAGCTAGAACCTATTTTGTAGCTTAAAATGTTTTTATACAATGTTTCTTTATTAGGAAGTTGCTGCATTAAAGCTTCTATAGATGTTATTATAATATTATTCTGTTTTTTATATAGTTTATTTAATATTTCAATTCTTTCGTATGGAAGGTTTTTACTTTCTGCAATATAATCATATGTTATTATTTCTTTTTTAGGAAAGTAGAGTACTTTATCGGTAAAGAATTTTAGGTCTTCAATTATTTTTTGAGCCTGGATTTCATTATATGAAATAAGTAATATAGGCTTTTTTATATTTTCTAGTATTGAAGATGTAATTAGTGCTTCAGAAAACACATTTAAGCCCGATATTTCTACCGGACTTGTTTTTTGTTTTATTGTTTGTAAAAAATCAATGTATTTTTTACTTGTGTTTAAATTCTTTATGAGTGAATTCATTCTTCTCTACTTCTTCCTTTACTGTCTTTATTTTTCTCATTTGTGACTGTTGCTTGATCTTGGACTTTTGTTTGTGATTTATATCTTTGCTTTTGAAGTTTTTGAATTGTTTTGAATTCTTTTGAATCTAGTTTTTCTTTTTCTCCAAATATTTTTTTAGCAAGTTGATTTACTCTTTCTAATGATGCTAATAGTTCTCTTTTTAGTTTTTTTAGGTATTCATCATCTTCAGATTCGTCATCTTCATCATCACTATTGTTGTTTTTCTGTTTTTTATTTAGATTAGTTGAATTCTTTCCTTTAATTTCTGAAGGAATTGTGTGTGCAGGATCTTTATATAGTTTTATTTCTTCTTCTTGTGTTAATTCTGGTTTTTCTGCTTCAACTAAGTTTTGAAAGGTGCCTTTTAAATCTATTTTTGTTTCTTCTGAATCATTGTTTTTCATAGATAGTATCATTCCTTTCGTAAGGGAAATTAGTTTAAAAAAGATTATTTTTTTAACATTATTTCCTTATATTTTAGTATTATTTTTTGCTTGTTTTTAGTACTATTGTTATTATAGATTAGCATAAAAATCAAAAAAAAGCAATAAATTTTAAGGAAAAAGTATTGACTTTTTGTTTTTTGCATATTATAATAGTGATGTTGTATATATCGCGGGGTGGAGCAGTTGGCAGCTCGTCGGGCTCATAACCCGAAGGTCGTAAGTTCGAGTCTTACCCCCGCAACCAGTAAAATCAATGCTTCCAGCCTCTGACTGAGAGCATTTTTTATTGAAATTTGATAAATTAACAAAAAACAACAATTGCCCCGGGTTTTGATTGATATATAAGCAATTTAAAGTTTATTTAAGTAAATTTAAATGCATTAAAATCTATTACATAAAGGGTAAATAAAGGGTATAAATAATGTGATTTAATATTGTAATATCAATAACTTCAGCAGATGCTGGAGTTATTTTTTGTTGAAATTTCAAATTACTATTTTTAATACTTAAATTAATAATTACACTAAATAATGAAATAATATAATAAATTCGTGAATTTTAATAATCATATTGAAAAATAATTAACTAAATGATATAAATAAAGTGAAATTATTTAATAATGCGAATGAGGTGAAAAATGAAAGAAAAAAAGTCACAATCGATAAAGGATGAAATTAAAGGATATATCGTTATGAATGGATGGAGAATGGGTGATGTTGCGAGAAAAATAAGTAAACCTAATAGTAAATCTCCATTGCAAAATTTATCTAATAAACTAAACAATGAAACTATTAGGTATACTGAAGTTAAAGAAATTGCAGATGCGTTAGGATATGAAATAAAATGGGAGAAAAAATAGATGATAGATTTAAGTAATGCAACAGCTAATCAAAAAAGTGCAATTCAAACAACAGAAGG
>CAMVJW010000012.1 GCA_947167965.1 uncultured Clostridia bacterium
TATTGAGGCAGAAAACATTTCGCGTTTTCCACCCCAACTATTGACAATGAACCAAAAGCAAAATACCGTATTAAAGTATTTTGCCACTTTTTATTAGTCTGTTGTATATGGTAAAATAGCAATAGTTCTTGCTCTTTTTACTGCAACAGTAATATCTCTTTGATGTTTGCTGCATGCTCCAGTTGTTCTTCTTGGTAAGATTTTACCTTTATCATTAACAAATTTTTTCATAACATCTAAATTTTTATAATCTAAAACAAAGTTTTTATCACTGCATATTGGGCATTGTTTTTTTCTTTGTTTTTTAAATCTTGGATTATAATCTTCATCATAGTTTTTATTATTTCTGTTATTTTTTCTATTTTTCTTATCTGCCATTTTTGTTTTTCACCCCTATTCTTTAACATTAAAATGGTAAATCATCACTTGCTGATACCTCAAATTCTGGTGCACCATCCATTTCTCCAGGTGCTGTAGAACCAAATGCACTTCCAAATGAATCATCAGATCCTTCTGAACCTTTTTTACTATCTGCAAAGTATGCTTCTTCAGCAACAACCTCTGTTATATAATGTTTAGTTCCATTTTGATCATCCCAAGTTCTAGTTTGTAATCTACCAATTATTCCTACTTGTTGACCTTTTTTAAAGTATTTGCTGCAAAATTCTCCTGTTTTATTCCAAGCAACTATATTAAAGAAATCCGCTTGTCTTTCTTCTCCTTGTCTTGTAAATCTTCTATTAACAGCTATTGAAAATGATGCAACTAATGTGTTTGTATTTTGAGTATATCTTACTTCTGGGTCTCTTGTTAATCTTCCCATTAAAATTACTTTGTTCATATTTTACCTCACCTTTCTTTAAATAAAGGCCCCTTACTTTATTAATTTTTATTTTTTTGCTTTTTAATTAAGCTTCTTTTCTTACAACAATGAATTTTAGAACATCATCCATTATTCTGTAATTTCTTTCAAGCTCAGCTATTGATTCTGGCTTTGCTTCAAAATTGAATAACATGTAAAATGCTTCACTTTGTTTTTTAATTTGATAAGCTAATTTCTTTTTTCCCATGTTTTCAACAGATTCTACTTTTCCATTTTCATTTATTAATCCTGTAACTTTTTCTTCTAAAGCTTTTAGAGCTTCATCAGTACAGTTTGGATTAATAATGATAATACTTTCGTATTTATTCATTATTTCACCTCCTTTTGGATATATAACCCGCAACTACATCTTTTATTACGAGTAAGGACTGTTAAAACATAAAATTTTAACAGTCCTTATTTTAACATATATTTATTTATTTTGCAAGTGGTAAATTTTAAAAATATTTATATAAATCTAATCACTAAACACTCTGTCGAATTCTTCGCCATCAATTTTTTCTCTTTCTAAAAGAATTCCCGCAACAATGTGAAGTTTATCTATGTTGTTAGATAATATTTCTTTTGCTGTTGTATATGCCATATCAATAATTCTTTTAACTTCAAGGTCTATTAATGCTGCTGTAGCTTCTGAATAGTTTTTAGTTTGAGCTAAATCTCTTCCTAAAAATACTTCACCATTTCCTTGATCTAACATGATAGTTCCTAATTTATCGCTCATACCATAAACCGTTACCATACTTCTTGCAATAGATGTTGCTCTTTCTATATCATTACTTGCTCCTGTTGATATATCATTTAATATTAACGCCTCTGCAACTCTACCACCAAGTAATGACACTATTTGTTCTTCCATTGCTGTTTTTGACATAAAAGATTTGTCCTCTGTAGGACGATACATTGTATATCCTCCAGCCATTCCTCTTGGTACAATTGAAATCTCATGTACTGGGTCTACTGTAGGTAAAAATTTACTTACAACTGCATGGCCTGCTTCGTGATACGCAACAAGTTTCTTTTCATGTTCGTTTCTAACTTTTGTTTTCTTTTCTGGTCCCATAGTAACTTTAACCATTGCATCTTCAATTTCTTGCATTCCTATTTCAGTTTTATCTCTTCTTGCAGCTAAAAGCGCTGCTTCATTTAATACATTTTCTAAGTCTGCGCCTGCAAATCCAGAAGTATTTTTTGCTATAATTCTTAAATCAACATCATCTGCTAATCTTTTCTTTTTACTATGAACTTCTAATATTTGCTCTCTTGCCTTAACATCTGGTGCTCCTACTACAATTTGTCTGTCAAATCTTCCAGCTCTTAAAAGTGCTTTATCCAGTACATCTGGTCTATTTGTTGCAGCTAAAACAATTACTCCTTCATTTGCAGCAAATCCGTCCATTTCAACTAATAATTGGTTTAGTGTTTGTTCTCTTTCATCATGTCCTCCACCAAGTCCAGCTCCTCTTTGACGACCTACCGCATCTATTTCGTCTATAAATATAATACATGGTGCATTTCTTTTTGCTTGTTCAAATAAGTCTCTAACTCTTGATGCTCCAACACCAACAAACATTTCAACAAAGTCTGAACCACTTATAATAAAAAATGGTACTCCAGCTTCTCCTGCAACTGCTTTTGCAAGAAGTGTTTTTCCTGTTCCTGGTCCTCCAACTAATAATACTCCTTTTGGGATTCTTGCTCCCATATCTGTGTATTTTTTTGGATTTTTTAAAAATTCTACTATTTCGCTAAGTTCTTCTTTTTCTTCATCTACTCCGGCTACATCATCAAATGTAACTTTATTTTTTTCTGCTGAATTAATAAGTCTTGCTCTACTTTTTCCAAATGATAATGTTTTATTTCCACCTTGTGCATTTCCTGAATTCATCATTAAGAACCAGAAAATGAAAAAGATTATTAATAGTCCAAATGGAGTTATTAAACTAAATAATGTCATCCAAATAGAAACAGATTCTCTTTCTAAAGCTATTTCTCCACTTTTAATGTTTTCGCCCATATATTCTACAAAACTGTCTAAACTTGGTATATTAACTTGCTTTTCGACTTTGTCATTATTTAATGTAACTTTTGCAGAATCTCCATCGGCTGATATAACTATTTTAGATACATTTTTCATTTCTATATTTGTTACCAATTCCGTATAATTCATTTTTGAATTACTATTTTCTATTATTGAAGATACTACAACTATTACAATTACTCCAATAATAAGCCATATTGCTAATGATTTTATTCCATTTCTCACAATTTTATCCTCCTTCAGTAATTGATACTATAACATAAGCACTTTTTTTTTGCAATAGTTTTAGAACTAATATTTTTGTTTTAATTATCTAATATTACTCCAAAATATTCCTTAAATCTACAGCATATTTCTTTATTTCTGAATATGTCTTATAATTTTTATCAATTTCCTTTTTATTGATGCTTATATATCCTCTATATTCTCCATCATCAGGTAAATCACAGATGAAAGTTTCTTTATTAATTCCAGCAATTCCACTACCTATATTTTTTATAAGTTTTGGTTCTTTTTCCAAAACTGTACTGTAATCTACAAAAAGTGTTTTCATATTGCTTTGCATAAATATTTTCAAAGTATTATTATTTTTATATTTTTCTACTTCTTCTTTTTTAAATAAAAAGATTCTTTCTATTATAGCTCCTCTGTTAATCGCCTCTAAATTGTTTAATCTAAACTTCATTTCTAAAGGTGTTTCTGTCCACTCACTATCCATCATCTGTGATACAAGCCAAAAGAAGTCGTTCTTACTTAATTGTGAATAGTAATAATTTAAAATTTTATAATATTCACCAGTTTTAAATAATTTACTTTTTCCATTTTTGTCAAATTCAATAATAACACCATTTGTATTAATTATATTCCCTGTGCTATTTGAGAATCCTGTTAATAATTGATTTATATCTTTTGATAGATTCTTATAATCAAGTAAATACTTTTTTTCTTCTGATAATTCTACATTTAAAGTATTAACTCTAATTGCAAGTTCTTCTATTAACTGTTTTTCTAATTTCAAAAAACTTTTCTTTTTATTTGATTTAATTAATAAAATAGGTGAATTACAATATAATTTTTTAGCCATTGTATTTACTACATTATTATAGTTTTTTAGTTTTTTGTCGCTATTTTCTAAATCAATCACTATAATCCCATCATAGTATTTATTAGTTGCTTCTTTTAATTTTTCATGATTATTTTCATATTGGTATAAATTTATTTCTTTAAAAAATTCTAATTCACTATTAATATTATTTGAATATATACCATCTAATATATATCCATCTGATTTTAGTAAAGGTATTAAATATTCACATATTTTTTCTTCTATGTTTATAATTATAACTCTTTTTTTAGTATTTATATATTTTGATATATTTGCTCTTTTATCAGATGGTTTTAAAGTATTTTCAGGAATAAACCATTGCCTTCCATTTTTGAAAGCTCCATCAATTCTTCCATCTTTACACAGTTTTATTATTCTTCTTTCTGTTATTCCCCATTTTTCAGAGAATTGTCTAGCATTTAAATATTTCATATGACTATATACCGTCTCCTCCTACTACATTTTCTTTTTCATTTTCTTTTTCAATCTTTTCGAGTGCTTCTTCAATTAGTTTTCCTCTTGTTCTTATTCTGTAAAATGTATAATCTTTCACATATCTCATATATTTTGTGTCCCCTATTTTTATAATCTTTTCAACCATTTTCCTAAACATTTCTTGTGAAATACTTTCTACTGATGATAAGAATTCATATATTCCCATTTGGTCAGATATGTTTAGTTCTTCTTTAGCTAATTCTTCTATATATATCTTTTTTTTCTCTGGGTTAATACCTTTTAAATGTTCAATATAATTTGCTAATTCACATATCAGATATGGATTTTTAGTTTCAATAATTTTTTCTACTAGTAAATTAGTATTATTCTTATTTGCTTTATAATCATCTAAGGAATTTGGAAAATATTCTTTTCTATTTTCACTAGCCTCACTTAGCGCCTCTCTATATTCATCCAATTTGACTTTTTTTAATAATTCTGGATTTGCAACTTCTTCAGCATTTGTATAATCTCTTCCAACACTTAACACTCTAATATCCCAATAACTTTCTGTAGCATATAATGCTTTTAAATACCTATCTAAATCAATTCCCTGAACAAAACCTATACAATATCTAATTAATTTAGCATTTTTACTTTCTAAAATCTCACTTTGAAGTTTTTCTAGTTTTATACTATTTATTCCTAAATCCTTAAGGCTACTATATTTAATTTGCTCACTTCTAATATCAACTATTAAGAAAAAAAGCTCATAAATTTGTAAAATATCCCCAGTTCCTATTATGTCATCTATTCCTTTTTCAATTAATGTTAAATCTATAGGCGAATTTTTCTTTAATTCATTTTCAACTTTATTAATAACATCATATGGATTTTGTTGGGATTGTTGACTAGGATAGCATCCAATTCTTTTTAAGAACTCTACTCTTCCGCTTAACCCATATGGATTTTTGGGAATTTCATTTTCAATACTCATAACTGTTCCATCTCCTTGAATATAGTCTGTATTATATTCTATTTTCGGAACACTGTCAATTAGCAAGTTTTCAATACACATATAAATACAATACAAAAGAAAATGAATAACATATAGTTCATCCATTTTCTTTTTTGTTTAATTTAATTCAATTGCTTTTATAATTCCACTTTCAATGAAATTTAATATATTCATAAAACTTTCTCTAATCTGCGTAATAATTATCTCATTATTAATGAGATATCCTATTTTTTCTTCATCTGTAAAAGAATCTATTATAATTTCTCCATTTTTAAGATCATTTGTTTCAAACATTTGAAAACCTTTATTAATCTTTTTATAATCTTTTAAGCAATATTTCTTAACATCATTCTCTTTAACTAAGTATAATCTTCCTCTATTAGTAGTATTTATATAATTGTATCTTACTAATTCATTATTTACTATTTTTTCATTCATTTTCTCACTTACAATAATAATTCTAATAACATTTGCTCCATTTTTCATTGCTTCTATACTATATTTAACATATTCTTTTTCTTCCTTTTTATTAATCCAGTCATAATCTGGAGCTATATCCATACAATAAGCGTTCCATTTTTCATCTAAAATTAAGAATTTATCATTTATGTATTTATAGTCTGCACTTTTACCATTCTTTTGTATTTCCATCTTTATTAATTCATCTAATGAATCCTTTTCCATACATAAACACCTCTCTAATCTATTTATTATTTTGAAAAACCTTTTGTTTGTCTGTTATTTTACTTCTTATATATCCAACTATTGAGCAAATAAGTATAATAGATTCAAATACTACACCAAATATGGATTTAACAAAAATATTATATAGAATCCAACAAATTCCAACTGGTGTTCCTAGTGCTTTATATATTTTTTCATTTTTCTGCCAAATTGAAAAAGTATAAATTGCAGTTGCAATTATTGAAAGCATACTAAACAAACCTTCATATGTAAATATAGCTGAAATTATAAGTCCTATATAGAAAACAATAATTACACATAAATATGCTTTTTGAGAACTTTTTTCATCTTTAATTTTATCTGAAATCAACATCATAGAAATTTCCCTGATAATAGCTAAAATACACATTATAAATCCAGATTTTGCATTTAATAATAGATATGCCATTCCTTGAAAAGCATTTGAAAAAATACTTAGTACTAATACTTTTTTTCTAGCCTTTATTTGATATGTAAGTCCTAATAACACATACATTATAATTGTTAATATTTGTGAAACTATATAAATCTGTTCTGGTTCCATCTATCTTATTTTCCTCCATCATTTTATTAATCTAAATATAAACACTGTTCTTTATACAATAAAAGTCTTTTGTTTATCTGTTAGTATGCTTCTTATATATCCAACTATAGAACATATTAAAACTGCACTTTCTAATATCACACCAAATAATGATTTTACAAAAATATTATATATAATTAAACAAATACTTACTGGAGTTCCTAACGCTTTATAGACTTTTTCATTTTTTTGCCATATTGAATATGTGTAAATTACGGTTGCAATTATTGAAAACATGCTTAATATCCCCTCATATGTATAAATAGCAGAAATTGCACTGCAAATATAGAACAATACTATCACACCTAAATAAGCTTTTTTAGCTTTATTTTCATCCTTAATTTTATCCAAAATTATAATTAACGAGCTTCCTCTTATTATTGCTAAAATACACATCACCAATCCAGATTTTGCATTTAATAGAAAAAATGCTATTCCTTGCAAGGTATTTGATAATATACTTAACAATAATAGTTTTTTTCTAGATTTTACTTGATATGTAATGCCTAATGTTACATACATTAGTATAGTTAGTATTTGTGAGCTAATATAAACTGATGATAATTCCATATAACCAATTCTCCTATCGGTGTTTTATTCTTTATTCGGTATGTTACATTTACATTATATTCTTTTTTCAGAACAATGTCAATAGTGTAAAAAAAAGAACTGTTTTATGCAGCCCTTATACTAAATCTTTTCAAATATAACTTTCCTTTTTCCTACTGAAATTTTAATATTTTTGTTTGGTGTTAAATATTTGTTTCCTATATTATTTGAACATAGTTTTATTATATCTTCAATATTGATTTTTTCTATATTTTGTGTATTCCCAATTGTTTTAAATATAGTATATAAAATTAATCTTTTTCTAATTGCTTCATCTTGTATGTTAAATTTTTTTAAATCTAAAACTATTAATCCTTCTTCTTCTGTAATTTTTATTTTATTAAAAATTTCTATTGTTACTTTTTTCATATATTCATCTTCTTCTGTTATAACATTTGATAGTCTATTTAATGTGTTTATAATATTAGGATTAAATTCTTCTTTTATATATGGAATAACAATATTTCTAATTTTATTTCTAGTTACATCATTTATAAAATTAGTTTTATCTATTCTTGGATTTAATTTGTTTTCTTCACAATATTTTTCAATTTCTGTTCTCTCAATTTCTATTAAAGGTCTTATATATTTATTATCTCTTATTGGTTCTATTCCCCTCAATCCAGAAATTCCAGACCCTCTAAAAACATTCATTATAATTGTTTCTATTTTATCATTTTTATTGTGTGCGATTGCAATTTTAGTTGCATTTTCTTTTCGATATATTTCCTCAAAAAACTCATATCTAGCATTTCTTCCCGCTTCTTCTGTACCTTGTTTATTTTGTTCTGCTAGTCTTTTTACATCTATTTTTTTAGAAAAAAATGGAATCTGATATTTACTACAATAGTTTTCCACATATTGTTCATCATCTGTTGCTTCTTCTCTAATTAAATGATTTACATGACAAACAATAATCTCAAAATCTATCTTTTTTTCTTCTTTTATTCTACGTAAAATATCAAGCATACAAATAGAATCTGGTCCTCCAGATACTGCACATATCATTTTATCGTTTTGTTCTATCAAATTGTATTTTTTTATAGTATCTAAAACTTTTTTTCTCAGCATTTTCTATTCCTCATATCCTCTAGCAAGATTAACAAATTTAGTATAGCTTCCCATCCACAATAATTTAACTGTACCAGTTGATCCTGCTCTGTGTTTTGCAATTATAACTTCTGATATATCTTTTTCCTCTGTATCAGGATTATAATAATCATCTCTATATAAAAACATAACAATATCTGCATCTTGCTCAATTGCTCCAGATTCTCTCAAATCTGAAAGCATTGGTCTATGGTCTGGTCTAGATTCTACAGCTCTTGATAATTGGGATAAAGCTATAACTGGAACATTTAATTCTTTAGCAATAATTTTTAAAGATCTGCTTATTTCACTTATTTCTTGCTCACGACTTCCAATTCTTTTACTACTACTTCCTTGAATTAATTGTAAGTAATCTATTACTATTAAACCTATATTTTTTTCCATTTTAAGTTTTCTACATTTTGTTCGTATTTCTGTAATAGAAATACCTGGTGTATCATCAATATATATTTCTGCATCTGACATAGGTCCAACTACACTTGCAAGTTTACTCCAATCATCTTCTTCAAGTTTCCCTGTTCTTACTTTATTACTATCAACCATTGCTTCCATACATAAGATTCTGTTTACCAATTGTTCTTTTGACATCTCTAAGTTAAATATCGCAACAGGAACTTTTTCTTTTATAGCAGCATGTGCTGCAATATTTAAAGCAAAAGCTGTTTTTCCCATTGCAGGACGAGCAGCAACTAAAATTAAATCTGATCCGTGAAGTCCTGCTGTTTTATCATCTAAATCTGCAAAACCTGTTGGAACTCCAGTTATTTTTGATTTTTGATTATATAGTTCCTCTAATTTAGTAAAACTGTCTATTAATACATCTTTTATAGGAGTATAGCTTTTTTGATTCTTTTTTTGAATTATATCAAAAATCTTTTTTTCGGCTCCAGCCATAATGTCATCTACATCTTCTGTTTGATCATATCCAAGTTCGATAATCTCGTTTGCAGTTTTTATTAAATTTCTAAGTGTTGCTTTTTCTTCAACTATTTCTATATATTTTTGAACATTTGATGTAGTAGGTACTTTATCAGGTAATGTAGCTAAATACTCAAATCCACCAATTTTATCAAATACTCCCATAGATGTTAATTCATCTTTAACAGTTACTAAATCTATTGGCTCTGATTTATTAAAAAGGTTGATTATTCCTTCAAATATTAGTTTATTATCTTCTCTATAAAAGAAGTCTGCCTTAAGCTTTTCTACAGCATCAATTACAGCGTCTTTATCTGTAAGCATACTTCCAATAACTGCTTGTTCGGCTTCTATATCATGTGGTGGAATTTTTCCTATTTCCATAATTGATCTCCTATTATTAGTTTTTCAAATTATTCTCCTAAAACTTCAATATTTAATTCAGCCATAACTCCCTCATAAAGTTTTACTTTTACTTTTGTAATTCCTAATGTTTTAATTGTTTCTTTTAAATCAATTTTTTTCTTATCAATTTTATATCCATATTCTTTTTCCAATTTTTCAGCTATTTCTTTAGAAGATACTCCACCAAATACTTTTCCGTTTTCCCCAGTTTTTACATTAAAATGAAGTCTAACCTTTTTCATTTTATCTGCTAGTGCTATTGCTTCTTCTTTTTCTTGATTCTTTTTATACTTAATAGATTCATTTTTTGTTTTTAATTTTGCTAAATTTGCATTATTTGCTTCTTCTGCTAATCCTTTTGGAAATAAAAAGTTTCTAGCATAACCATCAGATACATCTTTTATTTCTCCTTTTTTTCCAATACTTTTTATATTATCTTTTAAAATAACTTTCATTATGTATCCTCCTTTATATGTCCAATAAGAACCGTTCTTTTGTCCGGACATTGTCTTATGTTGCATTTTACTACATTTTTAGCAAAATATCAATACCAAAGCTAATTAAAAAAAATATCATTTTTTTAATGCAAGTCTGTCCCATTTTGAAAAAGGGACTGTCCCGTTTTCGAAATAGACCTGTCCCGTTTTTAAAACGGGACTGTCCCCAAATTGAAGTAGGTGTGTCCCAAATTTTAAAAGTGAGCAATTATTATTGCCCACTTTCACTAAAATATTCATTTATTTTTTCTATTAATTCTGCTTTGACTTCTTCAATTGTTTTGCCTTCTATTTGTGCTCCTGCTAATGTAATGTGACCTCCGCCTCCCATATTTTCAAGAATAACTTGAACATTTATGTCTCCTATAGATCGGCCACTAATATTTATTTTCTCTCCATCATTTCCTAGCACAAATGATGCCGTTATATTTCCAATGGTTAACAATTCATCTGCTGATTTTGCGCAAATAATATTTGCATTTTTATCTTCTTTTTCGTATACTGCAATTCCTATTGTATTATTAATAATTTCGGTTGTTTTTATTATTTCTGTTACAGTATTATATGTTTCTAAATCACTTTGGAACCATTTTTTTACTTTAATAATATCTATTCCATATTTTCTTAAATATGCTGCAGCTTCAAATGTACGTACTCCTGTTTTAAATGTAAAGTTTTTTGTATCCATCATGATTCCAGCATATAACATTTCTGCTTCTAATTCTGTAAGTATTGTCTCTGTTTGTGTGTATTGCAATAATTCAGTAACTAGCTCTGCTGCTGATGATGCATATACTTCGTGAAATGTAAGTATGCTCTTTTTAATAAAATCTGTACTTCTTCTATGATGATCTATTACTGCAATTTGATTTGTTTTTTCTAATAAACTAGGTACTTCAACATATGAAGCTTTATGTGTATCTACAATAATTAATAATGTTTTTTCTGTAATTTTTTCTTCTGCTGTCTCTTTATTTATTATTAATTCTTTATATTCTTCTGCTTCATCTAAACTTTTTTTAACATTTTCTAACGCCATACCTTTAGTATCTGCAACAATATAAACTGGTTTTTCAAGATTTTTGGCTAATCTATACATTCCGATTGCAGAACCTAATGCATCTATATCTGGATTTACATGACCCATAATTAATACTTGATCATTTTCTTTTATTAATTCTTCCATTGCATGAGCTATTATTCTTGCTTTAACTTTTGTCCTTTTTTCTATTTCTTCAGCTCTTCCACCAAAGAATTGATATTTTCCATTTTCTCTAATAGCAGCCTGATCTCCACCACGTCCTAATACAACATCCATTGTACTTAATGCTGATTGATATTTTTCTTTTCCTGTTTCTCCATCATTTGAAATTGCTATACTAAGTGTAAGTTGAGCTCTTGAATTTATTTTTATGTCTTTTATTGTATCTAATATTGTAAATTTGCTTTCTTTGACTCTATCCATATATTTTTGTTCAAATAAATATACAAATCTATCTCTGTCAGATTTTACAATAATTCCTTCATATTCATTAGCCCATTCATAAATTGATTTTTCAATTTCAGCAATTACCTGAGGTCTTTGGTCTATATCTATTTGTTGGATCATTTCTTCATAACTATCTACCATGATAATTCCTATACATGCTTTAGAATCATTATATTCATTTTTTAGTTTTATATTTTCTGTTTCATCTATAAAATATAAGATCATCATATATTTGTCATGTTTTTTCCTATCATGATTTCCTGATTTTACAAACTCTCCTAGTATTTTATATTCATTATTTCCAATTTTTTGATGTTTAACAATTGATTTGTCCTTTTCTTTGTTCTTTGCTTCTATATCAACATTTATGTTATCAATTAAATCACTAATATAGCTATTTATATCAACATTTGCAAATTCAGATACAAATTTTGTACTTCTCCAAATGATATTCCCATCAGTTTCTACTATAATTAATGGTATTGGAGAATATATAAGACTATTTTTAGCCGCTTGATTTACATTTAATGTTAAATCTTGTAAATGCTGTGATATTTCACTTTTACGCTTATTATTTGCAAAATAACTATATCCAATAATTGCAATAAATAATGCAACAGCAGGAATAATTAATATTGGCTTAAATATGCAAATTATCACAAGCAAAATAAAAATTATTACAAGATATATTTTTGTTCTTGATACTAAACTATCAAATATTTTTCTATTACTACTTTGCAATACTTTTCTCCTTTTTGTTTTTCTATTGCTTCATAAATACCTTTATATTTTACTTCTATTTCGTATTTTTGTCAAATTGAATTCAGGGACAGTTATCTTTTTAAGTCTTAAAAAGATAGCCGTCCCTAATTCCATTTAAATAATTTCTTCTAGCACCTCTTCTAAAGTAATAGGTGTTACTTGATTATTCCTTAATAAGATTAATACTTCTTCTTGTTTTTGCTCATCCCCTGTTATATTGGTTATTTCCTTAGTCTCTACCCTAACGTTGCCCTCTAAATATTCAGTTTTTACGACTTCTATTCCGAATTTTGCTTCAACATTTTCATTTAATGTTTTAAAATATTCTAGTTTTATTGGATATTTAATTCCAGCCTCCTCAAGTTGATTTTTTGAAATAAATATTCCATCAAAAAATGTTTTCACTACTCCTCCCTTTCCTCATTCTCTATAACCTTGGATACTATACTACAATTATTTAATTTTGGCAAGAGTATTTATATATTTTTTTATAATTTTTTACCTATTTTTCAATTATCTTCGACTTTGTTCGACATAATAGATTACTTATACTTATCAAAAATATTTAAAAGTCTACTTACAAAGTAAACTATACTAGTCGATTTTTTTGCAGCTATGTCTTTTCCTAATGCTTTTCCACTTATAGTTAATGATGCAACAAGTGCACTTATAATATATTGAACATTTATAGAGATATTATATGTACTTGATATCTTAATTGCTAACATTGCACTAATTGCTCCACTTATAACACCACAAATATCTCCTACAACATCAGCACAAATATTGGCTACTTTTGATGCATTTTTTATAAGGTTTAATGCTGTCTTTGCTCCCTTTGCCTTTTTAGTTGCTTTTGCATTAAAGTAATCCTCATTTGCAACAGTAACTGCAATTCCTATTATATCAAATAGAACCCCAATAAATATTACTGTAATAAGTATTATAGTTGATGCAACTACATTTAAATTCTCAATTCCATTGCTTGATAAAAAAGAAACTACAATTGATAATGTAAAAGATAAAAAAAACGCTTTTATAGCCCATGATTTATTTGAATTTTTATTATTTTTTTCTTGCACTTTATTTACTCGTTAGTATTTAACTAACTTTCCTCCTTAAAAATCATTAAATTATATAAATAATACTTAAGGACAGTATAAAACTGTCCTTGCTGATATTATTTATATGTATAGATGGTAAAAACATAAGTAAATTTTACGGTTTAGGTCTAGTTGAATTTCTCTGTTTTCCACTTTACATTACTATAAAGCCGTTTCCATTTAAGAAAAACATCTAAATAAATATTTAGACACCAGATCGCCACTTAAATCCGTACCTTAATCCCTATGTTTTCAAGCCTTTAACTATAGACAAACATTCTAGAAGTTTTCCTTTACATATTTTTGATTATTGCTAGTCTCTTTTGCAAATGCAATTTCATAGTTAAAAAATAATCCCAGTACATTCACTCAAGACAGGCTACTCTATGTATTTTGTGTTTTTGCACTCACCATAGGTTATACTTAATATTTTTTCTTAAGTTTAAGCGATACAGGGGAATTTTGCATATGCCACTACGCAATACCCGTGAATCTTTCTTCCAATTCACACACAAAACTGGCATTTCGCGCACAAACAAGAAGCCTTATTTATGTGCCCTTTAGTGGATTTTTAGCCCCACCCTCACAATAATAAATATGACTAGAATAATGCACCATCATATAAATTATATACTATTTTAAAAAAATTTGCAAATTTTTTGATCGACATTTTTTTGCGTTTTTCATTGTATTAAAAATTTTTAGTATTAGTTTATAAAAAATCGAAATTTTTTTTATTAACATGCCTATTGTACCAAAAATAGTAATTTACAAATTATAAGTAAATTACTATTTTTTATTTTTAATATACATAATTTTGAGGATTTACAGTATTTCCGTTAATTCTTATTTCAAAATGTAGATGTGGACCTGTTGAGTTTCCAGTTGAACCTACATAAGCTATTACATCACCAGCATTAACTTTTGTTCCAACTTTTGTATTGAATTTACTACAATGTCCATACCATGTTTCTACACCATTTCCATGATCAATTTTAACTAGATTACCATAAGACCCACTGTATTGTGCAAATATAACAGTTCCGCTTGCTGTAGCCTTAATTGGTGTACCAGATGATGTAGCAATATCTAAACCTGTATGTGTTGATTTTCTAATAGAACTTGATGCTCCATATCTTGATGTTATTGTACCTTTTATAGGTAGTACTGATATTTTTACATCATTTATTACAGCTAAAGCATCTTCTCTTTCTTTCTCTTCTTTTATTTCTTGAGCAGCATTTTCTACAGAAGTTGATGCTACCTCAATAGATTCTAAATTGATATCATTATAATTTTCTGTATATTTTTCATTTATCTGAAGATCTAATTCTAATTCATCTCCAGTAAATTCTTCTTTTATTTGATTTATTATTGATTCTGCCTCTTCCATTGTGTCAACTAAAGTTTTTATCTCACCATTTAAAGCAATTTCGTAATATTTATAAATGGTTGTTGTATTATCTTGTTTTATTTTTTCTATTATTTCTTCTTCATTAGTATTTATTTTTCTGTTTTGTAATTTTAAACTATATGACAATTCATTTTTTAATGAAACATTAGCAATATTTCTTTCCTCAATATTAATTATTCTTTCATTTATTAGGTTTGTAAATGTTTCCTTATTTTGGATAGTTCCAATTTTTTCTCCTTGAAGGGTAACTTCATATACAGGTCTATATTTTATAATTAGTATTGCTACAATAAAAATTAACCCAACTAAGACTGTTATAAATCCTCTTGATAGTTTTTTTGTCAAAACTTTTAATTTGGTTTTTAAAATAATATTCACTCTCCTTTTTTGTATTTTTTGCAAAACCAAAGAATATTATACCACAAATTTAAGTTTTTTGCAAATTTTGGTCGTAAAATTCACATTTTGGGCACATTAAACATTAGCTAATACAAGAAAAGTCAGAGATTATCTCTCTGACATTATATTTTATTTTATTATTTAAATTTATGCTTCTGGTTCAACAATACCATAGTTTTTACCATCTTTTAATCTATAAATAACACATACTTTATTGTTTTCTATATTTATAAATGGTAAAAAATTATGTGTTGGTCTAGTTTGAAGTTCTAGCATTGCATCTTCTGGTGATAATGGTTTTATTTCATAATAACCATATTTTAATATTTCATTTGAAATATCATTTTCTTTCTTTTCTGATTGATTTAACTCTTTTATAGAACCTTCTTTCATTTGTCTTTCTTTTTTAGTTTTAGCTTTTCTAATTTGTCCTTCAAGAATATCTACAACTTTATCAATTGAGGCATATAAGTCTTTTTCTTCTGACTCTGCTCTGTATTTTTCTCCATTACTTGTAGTAACTAATACTTCTGCTATTTGTTCTTTTTTTTCTGTTCTAACAGTAACTTCTGCTGAAGATGATTCAAAGTATTTATCAATTCTTTCTAATTTTCTTTCGACATAATCATTAATTCCTTCAGTAATTTCTATTTCCTTTCCTAAAACTTTTATTTCCATTGTGATTCCTCCTATCTAATTTTAGTTGAGTTAATTATATATATAAAATTATGATTTTGCAAGTACTTTGCCAATAATTCTTTATAACAGTTGTTATTCAAATAAATTCATTATTTCTTCTTTAGTAAATCTATTTATAAATGATGTTTTTGTAGATAGCATATTATCAATTAATTCTGTCTTTTTTTGTTGAAGTTCATATATTTTTTCCTCAATAGAATTACTTGTAATTAATTTATAAACTTGAACATTATTTTTTTGACCTATTCTATATGCTCTATCTGTCGCTTGGTTCTCAGCAGAACTATTCCACCATGGATCAAAATGAATAACCATATCTGCCCCTGTTAAATTTAATCCTGTTCCACCAGCTTTTAAAGAAATTAAAAATACTTTATATTCTTGAGAAGAATTAAATTTATCAACTAAATCAATTCTTTCACTAACCTTAGTTTGGCCTGTAAGTTTAAAATATTTAATATTTCTTTCAGATAGCTCTTTTTGAATTATTTCAAACATTGATGTATATCCTGAAAACAAGAGTATTCTATGTCCAGAATTTATTGCATCTTCTATTATTTCCATACATTGAATAAGTTTACTAGATGTCCCTTTATAGTCTGAAATAAATAAACTTGGATGACAGCATATTTGTCTTAATCTTGTAAGTGCTGCTAAAATCATAATCTGACTTTTTTCAAATCCATTAATATTTATTTGATCTGCAACATCTTGTTTTGCTTTAACCAAATATGACATATATATTTTTTCTTGTTCTTCTGTCATAGTATTATTTAATACAGTAATAGTTTTATCTGGTAGCTCTGTTAAAACCTCTTTTTTTGTTCTTCTTAGTACAAATGGCTCTATTAACATCTTTAATTTTGACATTGCTGATTTATCATCATCTTTAACTATTGGCATCTCATATAGTGTTTTAAATTTTTTATATTGAAATAAATATCCCGGCATAATAAAATCAAAAATTGACCATAATTCTGCTAAAGAATTTTCAATTGGAGTACCTGTTAACGCAAATCTTGTATCTCCTTTTAGTTGCTTAATAGATTTTGCATTTTGAGTATTACTATTTTTTAAGTATTGTGCTTCATCTGCTATTATATATTTAAATGTATAATTTTTTTCTTCATATTTTTCTATATCTCTTTTTAATAGATCATAAGATGTTATTATTAAATCATATTTTTCTAAATTTGAAATTATTTCTTTCCTTGCATTTGAATTTCCGGAAACAACCACCGCATTTAAACTACTTGTATACTTATTAGCTTCTTTCATCCAATTAAGTGCTAGTGAACTAGGAGAAACCACTATACTTGTTTTAGATTCTTTTTCCTCATTTTTGTATGATAAAATTAAACTTAAAACCTGGATTGTTTTTCCTAATCCCATATCATCAGCTAAAATTCCGCCAAATTTATAATCATCTATTGTTTTTAACCAACTAAATCCTAATTTTTGATAATCTCTTAATATATTATCTACCTCTTTAGGAATCAATACGTTTTCATTATAATTATCTTTTTCAAGGTTTTCTATAATTTTCTTATATTCTGTATTTTGAGTTGCCTTTGTACTTTTATATCTTTTTAAAAGTTCATTTAAATATAGAGTTCTGTTTACAGGTAACTTTATAGTATTATTTTTTATTGATTTGTAATCTATTTCCATTCCAGAAGAAAGCTTATCTAAAAATTCCATATCTTCATTTTCAGACAAATTCAAAAAGCTTCCATTTTTTAATCTATGAAATTTTTTCTTAAGCTTGTATTTTTCCATAACTTCTTGTATTTCTTCTGGTGATATATTAAGTTTTGATAAATCTATATTTAATAAGTTGTTTTCGACCTTTACACCTATTGTTCCTACTTTAGGTTCTTTAATTTCTTTTGTTTTAAAATTATCAGTAACCAATACTTCAAATTTTTGCATATATAGATTTATATCATCTGTCATAAATTTATATATTAATTCATCATCAGGAAGTATAAACCTCATATTTTTTTTATCTATCATAAATCCAGACTTCATAAATAAATTCAATGCTCTGTCTTCTTCTAATTGATTTCTTAAAACTTGAGTTTTTACTTCTTCAATTGGATTAAATTCTTCATCTCCATAACAAAATTTAGAATCTAATGTTAAAAAGTTGTTATCATCAAAATCTAGAAATACTTTAACAGCTAATTTTTGTGGCTTGTATTCTTCTAGTTCTTTTAAATCCATTCCTTGAACTTTAACATTTCCTTCTATTTTAGGCATTATTATAGAATAAAAATCTTTCAAATCTTCTTTTCTTAAAAACATTTCAGATGTATAATTTTCTCTAAATGCTTTTATTATTCTTAAATGTGAATTTGCAAATTTTTTATCACATCTATATAATTTGTTTTGATCTAATAAATAAGTATATTTATTTCCATTAAAAATTGCTATTTTAAATATATCAATATTTGGTCTTAATGTTAATTCTGAATCATTAATTCTTGCTAAATCAAATTCTATATTTGGATTAGATTCTATAAATTCAAGTTTTTCATTTGAAAACTCATAAGTAAAATTAACCTTTTTATCTTTTAGAATATCAAAAGCCTCGTCAATTGTGCTTTCTCCAAGTATTATTTCTGACTTGTTAAATGATGGCCCGTAATAATTATACCTATTATTCTGGCTTGAATATTTCATTATTTCTGCATATTTTAAGATAAAATCTAATAATGGTTTTGATTCTTCTTTAAAATTTTCTTTTATATGTACAAATTCTAATTTATCTCCATATTTTTGAAAACTCTTATTTTTCATAAGTAAATAAAAATCTGTTAAATCTTTAAGTTTATACATTCTTGAATTTCCTATTTTAAATTCTAATTTTAAACCATAAGAATATTTATCATATTCAATTTTAGTTTCTATTTTAATTTTATCTTTTTCTGGTAATAATTCTAAATTTGATCCATTAATTTCGTGTATTTCATCATTATAAAATGTATTTATTAAATTAGTAAAATTTTTATACTTTGCTAATTTATTTACACTTTTTTTATTATTTACTAGGTTTTCATTTTCATTATCCCAGAATTTTGTTTGTTCAAATTTTAAGAGAGTTGCAACAATGTGCTTACATGCAGAATAATTATTTAAATAATCAATACACTCACAAGATGCAACATCTAACTCCCCATTTTTTACATCTATATTAACTTCATATTTATCAAAATAGCCACTTACAATTGATTTTACGCTAAAATTGTTTGGATTATCATAATCAAGTTTAATAATGCTAACATTGCCTTGTTTTACATATGTTTTTGCTCTTTGTAATCTTGCATTACCAGCTTCATCATATATTTCTTGAGATAATTGTTTATTAATTAACATATAAATCTCCTCAAATTATTATTTCTGAAGAACTATTATATCTTACTTTCCTATTTTTTTCAAGAGATGGCCCTATTTTTTATTACTAATATAGTTATTAAAACTATTAACTAGAATTCTAATATGTATTTTAAAAACAAATTATTTCCATCAAAAAAGAACTGCTTAACTACAGTTCTTGAATTATTTATTTTCCATTTCATATTCAATTCTTTTTCTTCTTCTTCTACTTTTTAGTTTGTCTTTTTTATTTGCTCTAGTTGCAATAATATAGTATGTAATTAATAATACAATTATTGCAATCTTTCCTCGGAAAAATAATGCAA
Source organism: uncultured Clostridia bacterium (assembly GCA_947167965.1). Classification (GTDB taxonomy): domain Bacteria; phylum Bacillota; class Clostridia; order TANB77; family CAG-508; genus CAG-269. Next base: position 19,895 of record CAMVJW010000012.1, read on the forward strand.
TATTCCCAATCCATGGAATTTTGAATACAACCTTACCCTCAATTAAGTTTGCTGTTACTTCTTCACTATCCTCTGAATTATTATTATCTCCTTTTGTTTTGAATACAAGTTTATTACTGTTTTCTACTTTTATAATTCTATGTGTAACTATAATCTGACCTTGTCTAAATGAGATTACATCTCCTTCTTTTAAAGAATTCGCATTTGTATTTTTAGCAACAACTATATCTCCAATATTATAATTAGGTTTCATACTTCCTGATATTATTACATATGTTTTTATTCCAAAAAAACTAGGTGTTTTATTGGGATTAATTATACTTTGTATAATTAATGAAATATTATATACTAAAATAGGAATTATAATCGTACATGCAACTATTCTAGTAATTTTTTTTATCTTCTTTTTTCTTAATTGTCTTTTTTGAATAGCTTCATTTGTATATAGCATTATTTTTCACCCTCTTGTTTACTTTCCTATTCTACTTGCAATTACAGATAATTTTAATGTATAGTATATGTCATTTTCTGAGCTTCCAATTCTTGTATCTTCTTCATCAGATGTTTCTTCCCAATACCAATCTAATGTAAACACATTATTTGAATTTTTCAAAACCTTTACATCACTTAAATTTAATTTATTTAAATCAACATATTCGTTTTCTGAACCTCTTATATAGATATTATCTATTTTTAATCTATATTTCATATTTACTTTTTCTGTCATTATATCAGAAAACATAATATCATAATTTATATCATAATCTGTAACATTTTGAATACAGAACTTAAAAGATCCCTTTGAATTTGGTGCAATTAATTTTTTATCTTCTTCTTTTTCATTAGAAAATATATCTAATACTGTATTTTTTAGGTTATTGTTGTTATCACCAGAAATATTAATAATACTTAAGTTATCAAATTGTGCATTTACTTGTTTTATATCTCCATATCTATACCCAATTCTTCCTAATTTTGCAACTAAAAATATATATAATATTATTATAATAAGAATTAGTGTAATTAAAAAATATATAATTCTTTTGTATTTTCTTAGTTGTCCTCTTTCTTCACTGTATTCTGAATTATTCATATCGTTATCTTTTATCTCAATTGTATTTTGATTATTATTTATTTTTTCTTCAATTTTATTCATAAAATTATACCTCACATATAAAATTACTCACAAAAAAACTTTATAAAAGTTTTTTTGTCAATAATTTTTAATAAAAGCTCTATTCAAAGCTAAATAGAGCTTTTATTATATTTTATTAGTTAACTTGAGTAACAACTACTTTAGCATTAACTGTAACTTCTGGTTTTGTAGCTGATTTTGCAGCTATTCCTAATGCAGTATCTGTTTCATCTGTTTGAGTTGTTGTAAAGTTACTGCTGCTAGCTCCTTCATAAGCCCATCTCCATTTTACTGTTACTGTTTTAGAACCATTACCTTTAGCTAGTTCAGTGCTTTTAGTAGTATCTGATCCATCATTATGATCATATGCTGTAACATCTAAATCATTTGCAGCTGATTTCCAAGTAGTTCCATTATCAACACTAAATTCTATTGGAATATTAGATGTATTTGTTAATGTATAATCAATAGCATATTTAGCTGTAACTTCTGATTGGTTAACTATTTCTATACCAAATTCTCCTTCAACACCAGGTGCAATTAAATTATCTGCAACATCTGCTTCATCATTATGATCTAATGTATCATTTATAGTATCAAATAGATTAAATGTAAACTCTTGAGTTGTTGCACTTGCAATATCTGTATCATTAACTAATACTGACCATTTTGCAACTTTTACATTATCAGAACCTTCTATTGAAGAAGTATATTTTGAATATGTTCCAGAAACCAATATTAATGTTACCATTGTTAGTAATAAAACTAATGCAGCAAATTTGTAAACCTTATTATTTTTTTTCATTTGTTTCACCTCCCCCTACGTATGAATTAATTTTATTTATTCAAATTTAAAATTGTGCATCATAACACAAACTTTAAAAATTTAAAATCAAAAATTATTTTCTTTGTAGTCTTTTGTTTTCTTGTTTTAGTTCTTCTAATTCTTTTTCTAATTTTCTTTCTTTTCTTTCTTTTTCTTTGTAATATTTTTCGTCATTTTTAGAATCTATTGATTGTAAAAATAATAATATTATTATTGGTATTGATAAACATACTATAATTCCAATAGGTGTTTGTATAAACATTGCTAAATTTCCAACTCTGGCAATTTTAAATTTGTATATTCCTTCTACTTGTGAATCTACAACATAACCTTTGTCTTGTGAATTATTATTATCACCTTTTGTTATATAATGCTTTACACCATTTACATTTTCTATTTTAACTATCCTATGAGTTATTACTATATTTTCTTCTCTAAAAGCTATTATATCATTTTCTTTTAATTTGCTTGTATCTACTTCTTTTACAACAACTATGTCTCCTGCACAAATGTCTGTTTCCATTGAACCAGAAAGTACAATAAATGGTTTCCATCCAAAAAATGAAGGTACTTCATCTGGCTTTGTATATGAATTTATTAAAATTACTAAATTTACAAATAAGACTGGAACCATAATTATCAATACTATAGCCGTTATAATTCTTTTTGTAATTTTCATACTAAAGCTCATCCTTTCGCTTTTTCTTAAAGTAAATTATCTATTTCTATTTTATTAAACTACATTTTTTTTTATTTGTCATTAGTTTTAGGCAAAATGTCATAAATTTAAAATATTTGTAACATTTTAGTAATAATTTTTATATAAACTTGATTTTATATTCTATTTTGGTATACTTATTTTATGGAAACTCAATATAGATATAATAAATTAAATAATTACTTTAAAAATAAATATGGTGAAAAAACGCTAAAAATATGCATAGATGGTGGTTTTACTTGCCCTAATAGAGATGGCTCTCTTTCAAATAAAGGTTGTATTTTTTGTAGTCAAATGGGTTCGGGTGAACATTTATCACATTATAATAAAACAGATTTTACTAACATTAATATAAAAGAGCAAATTATATCATATTTTAATAGTTATAAAGCTAAAAGAGCCAATAAATTTATAGCATATTTTCAAAATTTTACAAATACATATGATTCAATTGAAAATCTTAAATCTAAATATAATTCTGCATTAATTGATGATAGAATTGTTTGTTTAGATATTGCAACTCGACCAGATTGTATAAATGAAGATATTTGTAAAATGTTAACTTTTTTTAAGAAAAAAGTTGATGTATTTGTAGAATTAGGTCTTCAAACATCAAATGATAAAACAGGTATGTTTATTAATAGATGTTATAATTCAGATGTATTTACATATGCTTTAAGTCTGCTTAACAAATATAATATTGAATCAATAGTTCATATTATGATAGGTCTACCTAATGAAACTGAATTAGATTTAAAAAATACAGTTAAATTTTTAAATAATCATATGTATCAAGGTTTAAAAATTCACTCTACATATATTGTAAAAAATACTCAACTTGAAAAACTATATTTAGAAAAAAAATATGAGTCAATAAGTCTTGATTACTACATAAAAAATGCGTGTTATGTTCTAACACACATTAATCCAAATATTATAATTCATAAAATTTCTGGAGATGCTCCAAAAGATATTTTGGTTGCACCTAAATGGAATTCTCACAAAAAACTTATTTTAAATGGTATTGATAAATATATGAGAGAAAATGATTTATATCAAGGGATGTTATTTTAAAAATAACATCCCTTTTGTTTTTTCTTTATTTACTTATAAGTTCTTCAACTTTATTGATATATTTTTCTCTATTTTGTTCTTGTGTCTCATTTTTGCATTCATTTAAGTAGTCCATCATAATTTTCGCAAGCTCTATAAATTTGTCTTCTTTCCAACCCTTTGTTGTCATAGCTGGTGTACCAATTCTTACTCCTGAAGATTTTAATGGAGGTAGTTCATCATTTGGTATTTGATTTTTATTTAGTGTAATATGTATTTTGTCAAGCTCCTCTTCTGCTTGTTTTCCTGTAACTCCAATTGACCCATATACATCTAAAACAAACATATGGTTATCAGTTCCTCCAGATATTACTTTCCATCCTGCTTTAACAAATTCATTTGCAAATGCATTTGCATTTTTTATGATTTGTTTTCCATAGGCTTTGAATTCTTCTGTATTAGCTTCTTCGAAACAAATTCCTTTTGCTGCAATTATATGCTCTAATGGTCCACCCTGAATTCCTGGAAATACTGCTTTATTTATTTTTTTAATTATTTCTTCTGAGTTTGTTAATATTAACCCTCCTCTTGGACCTCTTAATGTTTTATGTGTAGTAGATGTTATAACATCTGCATAAGGTATTGGAGTTGGATGTACACCTGCTGCAATTAGCCCTGCAACATGGGCCATATCTACCATATAATATGGTTTATCTCCATTATGATTTTTTGCATATTCTTCTATTATGTCTCTAAATTTTTTATAATCTATGCTTCTAGAATATGAACTAGCTCCAATAATTACCATTTTTGGGTTATATTCATTTAATTTTTTAGTAAATTCTTCTATATCAATTATTCCATTTTCGTCAACTCCATAAGAAACAATGTTGTAATCTTGTCCTGAAAAACTCATTTTATGTCCATGAGTTAGATGTCCTCCAGCTCCTAAATCCATTCCCATTACCGTATCTCCATGTTGAAGTAATGCCTTATATACTGCTTGATTTGCTGAACTTCCACAGTGTGGTTGTACATTAGCATATTTGCAATTAAATAATGTACATGCATCTTCAATTGCTTTTGTTTCAATCATATCTATAAATTGGCATCCACCATAATACCTTTTTCCTGAATATCCCTCTGCATATTTATTTGTTAATATACTTCCTGCTGCATCCAATACTCGTTTGCTTGGAAAATTCTCTGATGCAATTAATTCAACATTATGTTTTTGTCTTTCAGCTTCTAATTCTATTATTTCTTCATAACTTTGTTTTATCATAATTACCTCCTATTTCTTCCCGAATAAACTTTTAATCATTTGAGTAGCAGCTCTTCTTGCCATAGAGTTAATTGTTGCATTTGCTGTCCTTTCCGCTTGTTTACCAACTTTATATTGCCAAGAGTTTTTCCTTTGTTTTTCCGCTTCTTTTTCTAATTCTTTCTTTTGTCTTTCTTCTTCTTTTCTAATTCTTTCAGCTTCTTTTTCAGCCTTTGCTTGAGCTTTTTCCTCTTCTTCTTGTATTTTTCTTTCTTCTTTTTGACGAAGTTCTTCTTCTAATGCTGCATTTTTTTCTTCAATTTCTTTGCTTAAGATTTCAAATGCTGATTCTCTATCTATTATAGTATCATATTTCCCCATAAACTCTGATCTGCTTATTATCATTAATCTTAAAGGATCATCAATTGTTCCCATTTGACTTTGTGGAGGTAAAATTGTAGCTTTTTCAACAATATTAGGTTCTCCTTTTTCATTTAAAAATGAAATTAAAGCTTCACCTGTTCCAAGTCCTAAAATTGCCTCTTCAGTATCAAACATAGGATTTGCTCTAAATGAACTACTTACAGCCTTAACCACTTTTTGCTCTGCAGGAGTATATGCTCTTAAAGTATGCTGAACTTTATTTCCAAGCTGAGCAAGTATTTCATCTGGAATATCATTTGGAGATTGTGAAATAAAGAATATTCCCACTCCTTTTGATCTAATAAGCTTAACTATTTGAATAACTTGTTCTAAAATATATTTTGGTAAATCATCAAATAATAGATGTGCTTCATCAAAGAAAAATACCATTTTTGGTTTGTCTAAATCCCCTACTTCTGGCATATTATTATTTATCATATTTAAAAGCCATAACATAAAAGTAGCATATAATACTGGATATTTATATAATTCTGTAGAGTGTAAAATATTAATATTTCCCATTCCATTTACATTTGTTTTTAATAAATCATTTAATTCTATTGCAGGCTCTCCAAAGAAGTGGTCTCCTCCCTGTTCTTCAAGCATAAGTAAACTTCTTTGAATTGTTCCAACACTTTGTGCTGCGATATTTCCATAGCTTATAGTATATTCTTTACTATTTGCTGCTACATATTGTAATAGTAACTGTAGATCTTTTAAATCTATTAATTCTAGATTATTTTCTCTTGCTATCTTAAATATAATTGCTAATACTCCTTCTTGTGTTTCATTTAGTCCTAACATTCTTGCAAGCATTGTAGGACCAACACTAGATAAAGTTGTTCTTATTGGATGTCCTGATTTTGCAAATACATCCCAAAAAACAGTTGGAAATCCTTTGAATTCAAAATTTGAAATCCCAATTGAATCTAATCTTTCTTGAATTTTTTCATTTGACTCTCCAGGCATACATGTCCCTGCTAAATCACCTTTTATATCTGATAAAAAAACAGGCACACCCATACTAGAAAAACTTTCTGCCATTACTTTTAAAGTAATTGTTTTTCCACTACCAGATGCACCTGTAATTAGTCCATGACGATTTGCCATATGTGGTTCGATAAATAATTCTTTTTCATTGTTTTTTCCTACTAAAATTTTGTTATTAAAAAACATACTCTTTCCTCCTTTGGAATCACAGACTGCTCTCTTTTACACTTTCACATTAAAATTTTCCAAATTTTCAATATTACAGTCCACATTATTTGAATCTATATTATCACATGATTCGAATAATATCAACAAAAACTTGAATTTTTGGAAATAGAACAGTCTCAGCTTCCAAGTCATATAATGTAATAAGAATTATATTGGAGGAATTTATATGTTTGGAATAGATGTAAGTTATCATAAAGGTAATATAGATTGGAATAAAGTTAAGCCATCTGTTAGTTTTGTTATTTTAAGATTAGGATGGATTGGAAATAAAAACAACCATACTATAGATCCAAAATTTGAGGAATATTATAATCAATGTAAGTCTTTAAATATACCTATTGGAGTGTATGTTTATAATTACTGTAACTCTGAAGAAAATGCGATTTCTGGTGCTAAATGGGTTATTGATAAATTGACAAATAAAACTTTAGAATTACCTGTATATTTAGATATGGAAGATAGTTCTTTAGAAAGCCTAGGAAAAACTAAACTTACAAATATATGTATTGCATTTAATACTGAAATAGAAAAAACTGGTCTTTGGGCCGGTGTTTATGCTAATTTAAATTGGTATAATAATTTTTTGGATAAAAATTTGATTAAGAAAAAATATACAACATGGATTGCCCATTATACAAGTGGAATTGATAAATATAAAGGAGAGTATGATATGTGGCAAAGTTCTTCTTCAGGCAGGATTGATGGAATTTCTAGTAATGTTGATACAGATTATTTATATAGAGATTTAATATCTCAAATTGGTGATATTTCTCCAACTAATCCTAATGATGAAATCTTAAGGCTTGCAAATGAGGTTATTTCTGGAAAATATGGTAATGGAGAAGCTAGAAAAAAAGCTTTAGGAGATAAATATTCTGCAGTTCAAGCAAAAGTTAATGAACTTATGGCAAAAAGAAATGAAATAAAATATGTTGTAAAAAAAGGAGATACTTTATCTGAAATTGCTTTAAAATATGGCACTACTGTCAATAATATAGCTAAGAAAAATAATATAAAAAATGTTAATAAAATCTATACTGGTCAAGTTCTAAAAATTTAGCATAAAAATAGTGACAATTCACTATCTTTCTTTAATAGAATCACCACTATTTTTATTTTTCCATTTTTCCATTATTCCCTTTATTCCAAATGTTATTGCAATACATAATGGAATAAAGGGGGTGAATGGCCCAACCCAAAAAATCATTGTTGATGTAGCTACAGCCAAACACCACTTCCATTTAAATATTAAATATAATAAATATCCTCCCCAAGTAGGTGAATATACTACTGCAACAACTATAAAAAATATCAAAAATGTTTTCCAATCTTTACATTCATTTTTTATCCATTTTAAATATCCAATTAATTTATCTTTCATTATTCTTTTTTCCTTTAATAATTCATTTATTGTCTTATTTGTTTTTATATAATTTCTAAAATTTAATACTATATTTAGTTATTTCTACTATAATATCATTGAACAATTTTATCTACAAATTTTTTAATTCTCGGAATTCTTAATAATCCATATACAATACTAGCCCCAAAAAGATTTAGAATCAAATCATCAATATCACATGCTCCTATCATAGTAATAAACTGCATTATTTCTACAATTCCTATTATTACACACATTAAAAGTATAAAATTTTTAAATTTTAAATAATACTTATTCCAAATTAGTGGAATAAAAATCCCAAAAGGTGCGAAAGCAATAATATTTCCTATAATATTAATCAAAACAGTTTTGATTCCAACAGTATCTTTTAACGCTCCTTTAATATAATTTACAATTGTTTTAAATGGTATGAAATTGCTATGTAATTTAAAATGCTCCTGTGATAAAAAAGACACTGTATTTTGCCATTTTTCTCTTCTATATCCTTTATCAATAAAAAGTAATGAGCTTAATAAAACAACATATATTGCAAGTATTATAATTAAATATTTTTTTCTTACATTTGTTTTTTCCCCTATATTATTGACTTTTTTTAGTTTAATTTTCATATCTATAAAAACCAATAACATAGCTAGTACATATATAGCTAATTTAACAGCACTACTATAGACAAAATTTGGAAGCAAATCTAAAATTATACTACAAATTACTAATAATAATGAAATTATTATAACCATTTTCTACTCCTATAAAATTCTTGTTCTTAAATATCAATTATTTTATCAATTAAATTATAAGCTGAATTTATAAAATCTATTTCAGTTAAACTTTTATCATCAAGCATGTTATAAATTTTTAAAGATATTTCTTTAATTTTGTATATATTTCTTATAGATTTTATTAATGCTTCAAAGTTTGATTCTAATGTATTTTTATAATCATTTTCAATATCTGAATACACACCTAGTGGATTTGCAATTGTTGAAGATAACTCAATTAGCAAATCCATTGGATATATTGTTCTGTATAATCCATTTTGTGTTCCGATTTCAGAACCTTCTTTTAAAATACCATACCTTGTTTTATCAGGATTATTTTTATCTTTATATGTTTCACTTTGATATATTTTTGCTAAAATGTAGTTTTCAATTGATTTCATCTTAATATCAATATTTCTATTTTTTAAATCAGGTGTAATATATGACGGTCTTTGGTCTATTATTCCACCTGCAGAGTGGAAATTAAAAATAGCTGATAATTTGTTTTGACTATATAATTCTTCTAAAAAATTGGAAATTATTAAATTTTCTTGTTCCAAACTAAACTTTTTTTCATTATTCCAGGGACAATTAATCGGTCCAGGTTTTGCATAATTAATATTACTATATCTGTAACTTAAATATAATTCTTCATTGTTTTCAATTTCTAAAAAATGATTGTTGTATTTAGTATTGGCATTTAAATCTATTCCATTTGCATTTGCTGCCCATGTAATCATCACTCCATTTGGTAGGTTATATTTTTCATATAATTTTTTTAATTTCTGCTTTATTTTATAATACTTATAAGGAATATCATTATATGTTACATTTTCGAACATTTTTTGGTATTGTTTTAGCCCAAATTTATTATTAGCTATATCATCTAGCTTACAGCAATTTACAAAATCATTGCAAATTTTTTCAATTTGTAGTAAATTATATTCTCTAGAAATAACTTTTCTAATAGCAGTTGTAGTAATTATATATCCTTCTGGATTTACAATTGGAATAAAATCTAGAGTATAGTTTTCTAGTATATCTTTATATTCATCTAAATTAGATAATAGCATGCTCATTGTATGAATTAAAAACTCTGTTGATATAATTTCTAATCCATGATATGCACCAAATAAAACAATATGATTTTTTCCACTTCCAATAGAATAATGCTTTATTGGAATTTCACATTCTGTATTCCAATTATTTTTTTGTTCTATTAAAATACTAGGATTTTGACCAAGTAGCTCCTGCATTTTGCTTTGTACTTCTTCAAAATCATAAATTACCTTTTCTACCTTCATTAATAAAATTCTTTCCTTTTATATGTTTAACACATCTCCATCTTCCGGGAAATTTACAAATTCATTTCTTTCTTCATAATCACCTCTATGAATTGCATAGAATTTACAATTATTATATTTTTTTGCATATTCTGTAAAATCATTTAACCCCATATGCGCAGGATTTGTTGTTATACCATTTACATCGCCTAACAAATAATCTACATTTTTACATATTTCTTCAAAATTCTCACATACTGTTGTATCACAAGTATAGCCTATTTTTTTATTATCCTTTTCAATAATGTATCCATATGATGGTTTTATTCTCCCATGAGTAAGGAGTATTGGTTTTATTTTGTATTTATCTATATTTACCTCAATATTTTCTTCTAATTCTATTATTTCAACACCTTTTAGAAGTTCTTCTCCAAGTTCTGTTATCTTTAAAAAGCCTTTTATTCTTTCTTCAAGTCCAATTGGCCCAATTATTTTTATTCTATTATCAAGCTCATTTCTACTATATCTTGTTACAAAAAAGTGCCCAATATCTGCAAAGTGATCGGGATGATAATGTGAAATTACAATATATTTTAAGCTTTTTGTTTCTATGTCAAATCTTCCTAATTGCTTAACTGTGCCACATCCAATATCTATTAATAAATCATCAATTAAAACACTTGGATTACCTCTTAATTTACAACCCATATTTCCTGTTCCAATAAAAGTTATTTTCATATTTTTTATTTTCTCCTTTTCATCTAATCTAAATCAATTACATCCAAATCATCTGGAACATATAAATTTCCATCAAAAAAATCTTTTCCTTCTGCTAAAAATCTTTGTTTTCTTGTTTCTATTTCATAATCTAAAGTATGCCATAATATCAAATTTTTAATTTCTAATTGATTCATTTTCTTACATACATCTTCTACAGTAGAGTGAACTTTACTTACAAGTTCCGTAATTTTATTTTTCTCACTTGTATAAAAACATTCATGTAATACCCAGTCTGCATTTTTTACCTTATCATAGTTTTGTAATGCACAAGGTACATCTCCTAAATAAAATAAATTTTTATTGTTTTCTAACTCTATTTCAAATCCAAATTGAACAGATGCAATAGAATAAGTATCTACTATTTTCATTTTGTAGCCTATTAATTCATATTCTTGCCCATCTTCAATTAAATGATAGATAACTGTCTCTTTATATACTTCTTGAAATGAATCATGAAAAGTAGTTTTTATAATATAGTCTACAATTTCTTTAATTTCTTTATCACAGTATATATTCAATTTTCCTTCGTATTCATTTAAACGTATTAATGTTAATATTTTTCTTATGAATGGTATTAATCCTAAAAGATGGTCTATATGTTTATGTGATATAAAAACATCATGAATATCTCCTACTCTCAAACCTGATAGTTTTAGTTGCCTTAATATTTGCATTCCTCCACCTGCATCTACTAATAAATATTTATCATTATGTTTAAGTACTCCACTTAATGTATATCCATTTTCGGCTACTCCAGCACATGTTCCTAATACATAAAATTTTTGCATAATATTTACTATCCCTCCTAATATTTTAGATTATTTTTACCCTCTACTCGCAATTTCTATAAGCTCTCTTAAGTATGGTCTTTTATAATTTTGCATACTATCTAATTGCTCTACGGCTATTTCTTTTTTTAGGAAAACTAATCTTCCAATTTCAGTTTCCAAATTATTATCTATCAAATATTTTCTATATTCTTCAAAATATTTTTGTAATTCTTCTTTTGTTTTATCTATCATCCCTAATGCTATAAATCCATACGCATTTCTGTTTTCATTTGGATATTCAATAAATTTAAATCTATAATCTATTTCATCTAAATTTAAATTCATTTCCTCTTTTAATTCTCTTTTTAGATTGTGAACTAAATCAAGTTTTCCATCTATAATATCAGATTTATCCATCTGTCCTCCAGTAATTTGTAAAACATATGGAATTGATGTTGTTGAATCTGCTTCACCTATTACAAAATAATCATCTTTTGTTTGTAATAAAATTCCTGTCCATGGTGAACAAGCCCTATATTTTTCTTCTTTTATTCCAATTCTTTCATTATATAAATAATGGGAATAGTTGGATTTAACTGCCTTCATTTCTATAATATTCTCTGTTTCAGATGTAGACTCAATTATGAAATTTTCTCCGTTAAATAGTTTAGGATTTTCTTTTACGGCATTTTTCCAAAACTCGGTAATTTTTATTTTTAACTCTTCAGGTAAATTTACATACCTATCTTCATATTTTATGATAATATTTTTTTCAATTTTCTTCATATAAAACCTTCCAATTGACTTAAAATTAACATATCTAAATTTTTATAGTTTCTAGTACTTTTCATATATAGTCAAATCACTTAAATATATATAGATTTTACAATATTTTCTATAATTTGTCTATAAATTAGCTATATTTTATAAAACGCATTAAAACACTTTTTTATTAAATTATTTTAAAGTTTTCGACGTATTATTACAAACTCTGCAATTTATATATATTATACTATTTTTACGGCCATATGCCTCGAAAGGAGGTGAAAAATATGACTAGAAAAAAGTGCAAAAGAAAAAGCTCTTCAGATTTTCATAAGCTTATACATAAATTTTCAATCATCTTAGACAAAGTTTATAAGATTTTAAGAGTTATTGACCTTATTGTGAAATTGTTTCACTAGTAAGGTAAAAAGCAGGCATGTTAGGATGCCTGCTTTTTTCGACCATTTATAATATGACTAGATATTAATATTTATTATACTATAAATATAAAAAATTGCAACATTATTTTAAATATTTTTGCTAAGAATCGTTCGATTTTTTTCAACATTTTTCAATCTAAATATAATTTTAATTTATTTTTATTGATTTTTAATAAACTACCTATTATAATTCAAAATAGATAATATATTTATATTTGAGAAAGGTAGATAAAAATTATGAATTTTATTAGATTTAATGCAACAGATGGGATTGAGCTTGAAGGCTTATTATATGATGCAGGAAAAGAAAGCATTGTTATTAATATACATGGATGGGCTGGAAACTTTTACGAAAATTATTTTATTCAAGAAGAAGCATTAGCACTAAATAATAGCAATATCTCTTTTTTAACAATTAATAATAGAGGTCATGATTTTAAGTGTTATTTGACAAATACTGAAAATGGTAATTCTATTGTTGGCGGTGGTTTATATGAAGATGCTTCAGAAAGTAAATATGACATTGAAGGAGCTATTAATTTTTGTAAATCAAAAGGTTATAAGAGAATTATTCTTCAAGGTCACAGTTCTGGAGCTCAAAAAGTTATTAATTACGCTATAGAAAAGAACTATAAAGATGTTATACTTCTTTCTCCTGGTGATTTATATGAAGAAGCTAGAAGTTCAAATGATGTAGATATAGAAAGCCTTCAAATAACAGCTAAAAATCTTATTTCAGAAGGTAATGGTGATTCTAAGTTAGATATTCCTATTTGGGACAATTATTTTACTGCAAAAACTTTTATTAATACTTTAGGAAAAGACGGATTTTCAGATGTATTTCCAATTATGAGAAAAGAAAAAAATCCAATACTAGAAAAATATAATGGAAATTTGTTAATTGTAGTTGGAACAAATGATTCTTACTTGAATCCTTATTCCAATTATGAAGCCTTAGAAAAATGGCTAAAAAATAATTTTATTAATGCAAAAATTGATTATTTAAATTTAGAGGGGGAAACTCATTCTTTTACTAATAATACTGAAAACTTTGCAAAAAAACTTACAGAAATGGTTTTAAAAATCCTTTAAAACATTTAAAAACTTGTAACAATAAACACCACATAACTTAATTAATGTGGTGTTCTTTTTTCTTCAAATATTTTTAAACTTTCGGCAAATTATTACAAACCTTGCATTTTATACATGTTATACTATACTTATGGCTATTTACCTCGAAATGAGGTGATAACATGCCTAACAAACAACAAAAGAGAAAAGACTCTTTAAAATTTTGTAAACTAATACATAATATATTTTACTACTTAGATAAAGTTTATAGGATTTTAAGAGTTATTGACCTTCTTGTAAAATTATTTCATTGATAAAGAAAAAAGCAGTCATTTTGCGGATGTCTGCTTTTTTATGGCTATTGATAACATACCTAACATTATCAATACTATTATACTCTAAATCAAAATATTTGCAATAATATTTTCTGAATTTGTTTGAAAATCGTTCGAGTTTTTTCGACATTTTTTAAATTTGGGACTGTCCTCAATTCGAAAGTCTGTCTCCAATTTAAAATTATATATTGTATTTCTCTCTTTTGATATATTTTGTATGAAGAAGCTTTTCTGCTATTTCGCTTCCTGGTTTTTGTAAATAGTCTTCATAAATCTTCTTTACAACTGGATTTTCATGTGATTTTCTAATTAGTGATTTTTCATCTATTGAATATAATGCATTTGCACGTAATGCTCTTACATCAACTTCTGAACGTATTTTAGATGATTTTATAGGTTGTCCTCCACCCATTACACATCCACCAGGACATGCCATTATTTCTACAAATTGATAATCTGCTTTTCCAGATTTAATTTCTTCTAATATTTCTCTTGCATTAGCTAAGCCACTTGCAGCAACTACTTTTAAATCTTTTCCTGCAATATTTACAGTAGCTCTTTTTATTCCTTCTCCGCCTCTAACTTGTTCAAAATTAATTCTTGGTAAATCTTCACCAGTTAGTGTATCTTGAGCAGTTCTTAAAGCTGCTTCCATAACACCACCTGTTGTTCCAAATATTGCAGCTGCACCTGTTGCTTCTCCCATAGGAGAATCAAATTCTGAATCTTCTAAATCTGTAAACTCAATATTTGCTTGTTTTATCATCCTTGCAAGTTCACGTGTTGTAATTACATTATCTACATTATATAAATCTTCATTTTTCATCTCATCACGCTGTCTTTCAAACTTTTTAGCAATGCATGGCATTACAGAAACCACATATATTTTTTTAGGGTCTATTCCTTCTTTTTCAGCATAATAAGATTTTAATAATGCTCCAAACATTTCGTGTGGTGATTTGCAACTAGATAGATGTGGTAATAATTCAGGGTAATTCATCTCAATAAATTTTATCCATCCTGGGCTACATGATGTAATCATTGGAATGTGTTCATTTTTAGTAAATCTTTCGATAAATTCATTAGCTTCTTCCATAATTGTAAAGTCTGCACCAGTATTTGTATCAAATACTTTATCAAATCCAAGTCTTTTTAAGGCTGTTACCATCTTTCCTGTAACATTTGTGCCTATTTCCATTCCAAATTCTTCACCTAATGCTACTCTTACAGCTGGAGCTGTTTGAACAATAACAACAGTTTCTGGATCTTGCAGCTTTTTCCAAACTTCTTCTGTTGTATCTTTTTCATGTAACGCTCCTGTTGGGCAAGCTTCAATACATTGTCCACAAAATGTACAATTTACATCATTTAAAGACTTCTCATTTGTAGTTGATATACAAGATTCAAAACCTCTATTTATACATTCAATTGCTCCTATTTTTTGGACATTTTTACATGCTGCAGTACATCTTCTACATAGAATACATTTATCAGCATCTCTAACTATTGATGGTGATAAATCATCAACTTTATGTGATTGAATTTCTCCTTCAAATTCTATATCTTGAATATTAAATCTTTTACATAAATCTTGTAACTCACAATTTCCATTTCTTATACATTTTAAGCAATCTATTTTATGATTTGAAACAATCAAATCTAAAACAACTCTTCTTGCTTCAACAACTTCAGGTGTATTTGTATGTACTACCATTCCTTCTTCAACTTTAGTAATACAAGAAGTAGCAAATCCACGTCTTCCTTCTACTTCTACAATACACATTCTACAATCTCCAACTTCATTTATTTCTTTTAAGAAACAAAGTGTTGGAATATCTATTCCTGCTTTTCTTGCAGCTTCAAGAATTGTAGTACCTTTTTGCACTTGTATATTTTGGTTGTCTATAGTTAAATTAACTAGATTTTCTTCCATTATCTTTCCTCCAAATTAACAAATAAGTTTATATTGTATAATTATATTAGTGTATAGCTTTAAATGGGCACTTAGCAATACA
>CAMVJW010000013.1 GCA_947167965.1 uncultured Clostridia bacterium
GTGGTGTTGGTGGTGTTGGTGGTGTTGGTGGTGTTGGTGGTGTTGGTGGTGTTGGATTATCTGGTCCTTTTTTTCCTCCATCCTCTCTTCCTCTGTCTAGTCCTAATGCTCTTTCCAATTCAGCAATTCTGTTTAAAATTGCTTGTTGATTCATATCAGGATCATCAATTGAATCTAAAAAGTCTTCACCTAGATTATTATCATAAACATTACTTAATCTTGCTTTTAATGTTGCTAATTCTGTCAATGCTTGTTCTCTTGTCATGTCATAACCGCCAACATTTATTACTTGATCCTTTAATTTTAAGTTATTTTTTATGATAGCTATGTTTTTCTTAAAAGTTTCATCATCGATGCTTACATCTTTTATATTATCATATACTAAATTCAAAAGATTTTCATAGCCTCTTAGAGCATTTTTATCTGTAATGCTTAATTTAGATCTATCATTCCCAAATGCATTAATTCTTTCTTGTATCATATCAATTAAGTCCATTGCATCAAATGTTCTATTTATTTCTTGTTTCGCACTAGTTTTTTCAAGAGTAGCAATTTTCTCTTTTATAAAAGCAATAGATTCTTCACAGTTTGCAATTTGCTCTTGAATTTCTTCTTTTTCAGATTCATCTGAATTTTGTAAACTTTCTTCTAGAGCTTCTTTAGTACTAGTTAAATAATCAAGTTGATCTTTTAAATCTTTTAATAAATCTTCTTTATTTTTATCAAACTTTTCACTAAATTGATTTGCCTTTTCCTCCACGCTCTTTTTCTTTTGTTCAGCTTGTCTTTTTAATTCTTCTATGTAGCTTTTTTGTTGGCCTTTTTTAGCAATTTTTTCATTTTGAACCTCAGGTGTATCTCCTTCTGCTGGATCTTCTAAAGAATTATATACAGCTTCAGCCTCTTTGATTTCATCAAAAATTGTTATAGTTTCTTTCATACTTTTAGCTATATTAATCATTTCATCAAATTCTGGATTTTTTGCAGCTTCTTCTTCGCTTTTATTATTTTCATTTAATTTACCTTGCACTTCATTTAATTCATCAAGTACGCCTTTTTTATATTTATTGCCGTTTTGATCAACTTTACCATTTCTTTCTTCATTTAGTGTTTCTTTTCTTTGATTTAAAAAATCTTTTAAATGAGCATCTTCTAAAATATTTAGAAATTCATCTGCTTTATCTTTAAGCTCCTTAAACGTATAGTCTGATCTTCTAGTTAGATTTTTTACTTCATTTAATGCTTTATTTATATTATTAATGAAAGATCTATCTCCTGTATAACCTATTCTACTTAGTAATTCATCTATTTCTATAGCGTTTTCTCTAAACTTGCTATAGATATCCTTTACGTCTCTATCTTCATCAGCTAAATTCCAGCTTTCTCTATTAGCTTTAAGCACTGCTATATTACTTTCTAATGTATTAATGCTCTCAAATTGTCTGTCTATATTTTTTAATTTTGCTTGTAATTCTAACTCTTTTAATTGGTCTTGCATATTTTCATCCATATTTTAATCCTCCATATTTAAAAATACAATCTAATTAATTATAACATATTATGTCAACGCTGTCAATTATAATTCAATTAAATAATAAATATCATAAAATTACTTAAATTTCAATAAAAATGGTATTACATTTATATTACATTAATTACATTTATGACAAATTTATGTAATAATAGATTTTTTCAAGAAAATATGGTATTATTGATTAAGATTTTCATTTAATATAAAATTGAGAAAGGAATAGATTTTACTATGGCAAATAATAATGTTGAAAGAATTCATAAAATGCTAGACTCAATTAATGTGACTCCTCAAAACAAAAAATATGTAGAAGAAATTCATGACTTATTGATATCCGAAAACTATTTTGAGGCACTTGCTAAAATGAAAAAACTTAAAGAAGAGGAAGAAACTATAAAAGAAGAAGGAGAAGACCTTCCAATCTTTGAAGAATCAGATGAGGATTTAGATAAGTACCCTAAAGAGCTATCCGATTTAGCTCTTGAAAGGCATTACATAGGTCTATTATTAGAAACACCAAAATTAATTTCAAAGTATTATTTTGTATATGATTTATGCGCATTTGAAGATGAAGAAATGTTAAATATATACAAAAGTATTTTATTTAATGAAGGTGCTAAATATTCTTCTGAAGAAGCTAAAAATAATTTTAACTTCGCAAAAGATACAGAAGAAGTTTACGAATTAAAAGCAAATTTATTAAAAGAAGTAAGAAATAAAAATTATTCTGTTGAAAAAATTTATACTGATTTAAAAAAATTATTTATATTAAGAAATGCATATGTATCTGTTCCAGAAAAAAGTGTTCAAGATAAAATCGTAGAAATCACAAATTATACATTATATAGTAAAATGTCTCCTGAAGAAATAGAATCAACCATTGAGCAAGTTAAAATAACACAAAAGTTCAAGCAATCTGTATTAAGTACAAATTTAGTAAGTTTTCTTTCAAGTGGAGATAATGAACTTTCTAATGGTTTAAACTATCCATTTCCAATTCTTTCTAGTGTATTTAAAGGTATACGAAAAGGAGAAACCTTTGCATATGCTATGCCATCAAACTATGGTAAAAGTAGAATTGCAACTTGTCTTGCAGCATACACTGCATTAATACATAAGAAAAAGGTACTATTAATTTCAAACGAAATGTCAGAATCTAAAATGAAATTGTGCTTAATTACTACAATTATAAATCATCCAGAAATCCAGAAATTGCATGGTCAAAAAATACATATTTCTGAAACAGAATTATTAGAATTAAAATTTAAACCTGATGATGTCAAATCCTGCCCATTAGATGATGATGGATACATACTTAAACTAAAAGATGAAACACAAGAAAAATATATTAAAAGATTAAAAGAATGTTCTTCAGATTTTAGAAGTACTTTAATTGCCATAGATTGGGCAAGTAAACAGATTAATAATTCAATTTACTTTATAAATATTACTGACCATACAAATGATGAATTAAAAAAAGTAATTATAAATTATTATTATAAAGAACATATTGAATACATTTTTTATGATACATTAAAAACTGATACATCTAATATTGGAAGTCCTGAAGAAATAAAAAGAACTGCAACAATTCTTTCAAATCTAGCACAAAACTTTAATATTTTTATATGCTCATCTCTACAATTGGCAGAAAGTAAAACTCCTCCTTTAAATTTGGATGTAAATGATTTAGCTGTAAGTAGAACTGTAAAAGAAGTATTAGATACTCTTTGTTTATTTAAGCAAATTCAAAGAGAGAACTTAAAAGATTATCAATACTCTTTAAATGAAGTAGATACTAAATTTTTTGATTTAGAACTTTCAGACAATCCAGACATAAGATATTATGCTTGTGTAATTGATAAAAATAGAGCTGGAGCAAAACCCAAGCTTTTATTTAAGATTAATTTAGCATATAATAGTTGGGAGGAATTAGGATATTTAAGATTAAAAGATTCTATATAAATTCTAAAAAAGATTTTGTAGTTTTTTCTACAAAATCTTTTTTAGTTATATTAATTAATTCTTTTATTAAAAATCTTTTCAATATTAAGTTTAACAATCAAATTGGTAATAAACATTACTAATAGAATAATTGAAGATATTACTGCACAAGCCAAAATAATATTTATGTCTTTTAAAATCTTCCCTGAATATAGTAAAAATAAAATTATAAAAACAGAATATGCATATTGATATATTTTATTTTTGTTGTTTTTCGTTACTTCATTTTCAGAATTCCAATTTAAATTTGGATTCATCATATCAAATAACACCATCATTTTACTATTTAATACATTTAATAGAATTGAAATAATAATTATTATTAATATCTGAATAATAGTTATCATTGAAAATATACTCTTTATAAAAATAGAAATAAAAACTATTAAAACACTGTTTATTATAATTTCAGTATATGTTTTAATTGTGTATTGTTTATATAATGAAATTGGATAAGATTTCATAAAAACAGCATCTTTTCCTTCTCTTGAAATCGATGTAATAGATATATTAGACATTGTATATATCATTTGTATTACTGAAAGTATTAAAGAAATTTCCTTTATTCCAAATTCTATTTTTAATCTTCCTTCAAATACCTCTAAGTTCATAAATTCTCTTATTGGAGGAGCTGCTCTAGCAATTATAACTGCTAGATTAATTATTAATATTACTATAGGAAAAACACCTTGCATAAAAAAAATCGGATTTTTTATTAAAGTTTTTATTTCTTTTTTTATATATGCATATGTTTTACTATGTTTTTTTATTTTTTTAAAATGTATTTGAGTGTTTCTATTTTTTATTTTATTAAAATTATTATTTTTCAAAATATCTTTAAAATAGAATTTTTCACCAAGCAATACAAAAATTGACATTAAGATGCAATCAGTAATTATTATTTTTAACAGTTTTAAAATAGAGCTTAATTTACCTGTCTTTATTAAATCTACTATATCATTAACTTGTATAAAATATTTACTAATTCCTCTTATTTTATCATTAAAAGTTACTATGTAATTAGTCATTCCTTCAATAGAAGTATCTTCTGAATTAATTATATATTTAGATGTTGTTATTTCAAATATAAGAATTAATCCTATAAAAACAATTACTATCATTATTTGAAATATATTTTTATTTTTAATAGTTTTTGTTAACTTTATAACTAGTGATGTAAAAATACTTATAATTAATGTTGGCATAATTGGGAAAATCAGAAGAATTACAAATAAATATAAAAAGCTCAGTATATTCATATATGTCATAATCCCATAAATTATCATTGGGAACAGTAAAAATGCAGCTTCTGTCAAATACATATTTAATATCAAAGTTAAAAATTTAGATATTAATAATTCATAAGGTTTAACTGGGAGTGGCATTATTAAATTTATATCTTTTGAAAAATAATAAATATCTCCACTTAGTAAAGCAACTTCAAATAGAATTATTATTGATGCAATCAACCAATAAATATTTAAAAATATATATGGTTGATTTATTTTTATTAATGCATCTATTATTTTATAACTTATAAATGTAAATGTTAGAATAACCATTATTAATAACCAGAATGTTACTGTTTTTTTTGTCTTTTTATCATTTTTTTCAAATAATTTAAGTTTTGAAAAATGTTCTTTTGATAACATTTTAGTTAAATTAATTATATTTTTCATTTAAAAAAATTTGCCTTTCTTTTAATATTCTATTGTTCATTATCTATCAATTCCATAAATAATTCTTCTAATGATTTTGTTCTTTTTAATTCCTTTTGGATTTCTTCATATGTTCCAACAAATAATAATCTCCCCTTATCAATAATCCCTATTCTGTCACATATTTTTTCTGCAATATCCAATATATGCGTTGAAAAAAATACACATTTATTATTATCTGCATATTCCCTCATTATTTTTTTTAATTCATAAGAGGATTTTGGATCAAGCCCTGTCATAGGTTCATCTAATATCCAATTTTGTGGTGAGTGTATTAATGTGCTTATTATCATCAATTTTTGTTTCATTCCATGTGAATATCCCTCAATTTTATCATCTAAATTGTATAGTTCAAATCTTTTTGATAAAAGTTCTATTCTATGTATTCTATCTTCTTCACTTACTTCAAATAAATCTGCTATAAAATTTATGTATTCTATTCCTTTTAGTTTAAGAAAAGAATTTGGATCATCTTGAACAAATCCAATCCTTTTTTTAGCTTCAATTGGTTCTTTTTTAATACTACTTCCGTCAATAAAAATGTCACCTTTATTTATTTCTAACATACCAGTAATCATTTTCATTGTCGTTGTTTTTCCGGCTCCATTTGGTCCTAAAAAACCAAATATCTCTCCATTGTTTATAGTTAAATTTAAATTATCAATTACTTTATTAGATTTTTTATACTCTTTTGTAACATTTTTAATTTCTATCATTTTTTAAAATCCTTTCAAAAATTTATAAAATGTATTAAAAACTAATATTGTTTTTTTAAATAAAATTTTAGCTTTTCAATATATGTCTTGCATTTTATGTAAAAAGGCATTAACAATAAGTCTTTCATTTACTTATAGCAATGCCTCTTTTATTATTCTATATTAAATGACATTACAAAATCTCTATTATCTAGTAATTTCATTATAACTGTTAAATTCTTACTGTTTGTACTTTCCTCTCCTAATGATGTAATATTTGTTTTATATGTGTATATTCCATTTCCATTTTCTTCAAAGCTAATATATGTTCCTTTGTTAATATCAAATAGATTATTTTTAATATATTGTTCTAAATCTTGCTTTGTTTTAAAATTATTGTTTTTAAAAGTTGTATCTAATTTACTATATACATAATCAAAATCTTTACAATTAATTGCTGATATTATTTTTCCTGTATTAATTCCCACCTTTTTTAATTCATCTCCATTGTCATACCTTTCTACAAAGTCCTTAAATTCAATAGTATAGTTATCTAACATTACACTGTAATTTAATGGGTTATTAACTTCTTGTCTAAAAATATAGTAGTAATCATTTTGATCTACACAAATAAATTCTGTATATTTTTCTGTATTATTAACAAGATATTTTGTTAAATATGATATTTTTATTCTATCTACGTTATCCTTAATCATTGTAAAATACTCTGATTTATCTTTAAATTTCTTATTAATGTATTCTTGTTCTATATAATTATAAGATAATTCAGCATTTGATAAAACAATCTTTTTAAATTTATCTAATAAATCTTTTGCTCTATTTTCAAAATTCATAGCAGTTATTTTAAATTGATTATTATCGTTTTTCTCAATTGGTTCATTTTCATTTTCGATTTTTACATCATCAAAATTTTCATATTCATTATCTATTGGTTCTATTGAAAATGTACTACTTCTATTATCTAAATTTACATATACATTTATTTTATCAATTACTTTATAATCAGAATTAATTAATATTGCATTAACTGCATATTTTTCAATAGGGTCATTTATTATTAATTTCATTTTTAATGGAACTATAATTACTTTTTCAGTATATGTTTTTAAAAAGTTGTTAACATTATCGCTCGTTATCTTATTATTTTTAATATACTTTTTACTTAATAATTCTATTCTAGTTTGATTAATTTCTTCATCAGAAATCTCTTTCACCATGTTTCCTTGAGAACCTCTACTAAAGAAGTTGTCTGAATTGTTATTTAAATTATCATAAAATCTTTGCAAACAATTTTCAACAGTTTTAACCTTACTTGGTTCTGATGCTATTTCTTCTTCATTTGTTACTACTAATTCTTCTCCAACATCTCCTCTAGTATCAATAAGAGGTTCCTCTTTATTTGTATTATTCTTATTAATTAATAATAAACTAATAACAGCTATTAATATTATAATTGTAATAATCACTAATAAAATAATAATTTTTAAGTTTTTCATTTATAGAATAATGCTCCTTTTTTTATTTATTAAATAATCTTTATTCTACTGACCTACTCTAAATACCGCTGCTACTCCTTCGTGATCCATAGTCCTGTCATGAGTTATACCATATGCAGATCCTTTTGCTTCTACTATCATACCATTTCCATCATAAAATGCAACGTGATGTATTCCTGAAGTACCATATAATACTATATCTCCTGCTTGAGCTTGACTAGGATCAACCTCAACAGCTCCCCAGTCTTTTAATCTTCCTGAATTCATATCAGATGTAGTATGATATTCAGCACTTGGTGGAATCAATCCACATTCTA
Organism: uncultured Clostridia bacterium; assembly: GCA_947167965.1. GTDB lineage: Bacteria > Bacillota > Clostridia > TANB77 > CAG-508 > CAG-269. The sequence continues at coordinate 7,783 of CAMVJW010000013.1, forward strand.
TTAATACTAATCTAATAAAGTGTGAACAGTCACATCCATTAGTTAATGAGTTTCCACCCCATACATATGGATTTCCAACATATTTATCTGCAGTATCAACAATTAGGTTTCCAGACATTGAACCAGATGTAGGCCTTTGTTTTCCTTGGAACATATTGTAATAGTATATAGCGCCTTTTCTTCTGACATCCATTCTAGATCCGCCGGATCTTTCAAAAAGCTTTTCAAATAAGTCTGCTGCTTCTTCTGGATTAGTTGATGCTAAAAATCTGCTTTGTAAGGCTTTGTTATAACATTGATCATCTGCTAAACCATTACATCCTCCACCTGTAAGCTCTGCCTTTAAAAATTCTAGCTGAATTTCTTCATCTTTCCAGGTTTTTCCCTTTGACAATGCGTATTTTTCAATTGCCTTGTGCCTACCAAAACTCCATTGTGCAATACCAATACCTGTACCGCCTTTTTCTTCTACATCGCTATGTATAGAGCTTCCGGTCATCAGTCTCTGCAGATAGATTTCCCATAACTCCCGCGGCCGCAAAATCTGAATAACCGATATCCTTAAGCATCCACCATATTTTTTCTTCTAAGTTGCTTCCAACAAATCCATCTGTTGTTTTCTTGAAATTATCTGGATTAAATATTTCAAAATCAAATTCATCTATATTATCATATTTTCTTCCTGTAGTTTTGTAAAATAAATATTTTGTTAAATCTATCATATCTGATATTTTGTTTTGTTCTTGTTCCATTATTTCCCATAGCCAACTAGCTGAATCATTAAACGCTTTTTTAGCTGTTCTGTGTCTTGCTAATACTTTAACAAAATTGTCCTCATCTGCATGTTTTTTATCTGTTTTTTCTCTTACCGGAATTTTTGGACCTTCCTTCCATCTTGAACCATTATCAGTTTTTTCATATGTAAAATTTTTTGTATATTCTGCAGCCCACACATTTGCTTTTGTAATAGCTGGAACTATATTGGTATTTTTGGTTGTTATTGTAGTTGTTTTTGTATATGTCACATCTCTTTCAACAGTTTCTCCTTTAGAATTTGTGGTTGTTACTGTTCTTACATATTTTTCAGTTTCTGAACTTGTATTTTCTGAATAATTATCATGTATTGTAAGCTCTATCTCACTATTATATACCAGATCTGCAACATCAAATACAAAATCTTTATCATCAGATACAACCAATAATGCCCATAAATAATTAAATGGTATTTTATATCCAGATAAATAATCTTGATAATTTATTTTTTTATTGCTCATATCATAGTCAATTTTAGTGTAGCTTTCACCATCTGGATCATTTGTAGATACTCTTGTTATAGTCTCATTCCATGCTCCAATTTTTAAATAATAAGTTGTTTCTGATGTTGCTACCTGTGCATCACCAATTCCTGTACCTGTACTAAAATCGAAGTAAAATTCTCCAATTTTAGCTCTATTTTCTTCACTTGTATATCCAAATGGATCAGAGCCTTTATAATCTGGATCTGCCCATCCCCAAAATGTATATGAACTACCATAATTGTTTCTTATATGAGTACTATACTGTACATATGATTCTCTAGATCCTGTTACATCTCTTCCATCTTGTGAAGCACTATAATCTTTTCCAGACCATGAATCATGTTCATCTATATAACCTGGAATTGTTCTTTTTCCATCAACTAATACGGTTTTAACAACTTCTTTCATTTCAGCAGTTACTGCTCCACCACCAGCATATCCAGCTAAATGTCCAGAATCTATATAACTACTTGCTTGAGCAAACCATCCACCATGCCCTACATAATTATATAAACCTTCTCCACCAGTTTTTCCATTATAGCTTCCATTTTTTTGTAATTCAAATAAATTTGCCATAAGAGATGCTTCTGTTGCTGCTCCTCTTAATGTTCCTTGCTCAGAATATGCAACAGCTGCTAGACCAGTTAATTGTGCATCTGTTAACTGATATTTTGTAAATGGAGATGACTGTGAAACATTTGCTCCTCTATTTGAGTTAGAAGCTGCCCCCGTACTCGAATCTTCTGGTACTTTAGACCAATCTATAGCTTTAATATTTGATTTGTCAATTTTTTCAAAATGCTGGCTATCTATACTGTTTCCTGCTCTTTCTAGCCACGACCAATTATATTTTGTGAATATTTCATAAATTTTTGTATTTCTCGCTATTCTTGCTCTTTTTTCTACGTCAGTCCATCCTGTCATAGAATCTCTAAGAATAAATTTATCATTGTAATTTGGACTACTATCTGTATTATCCTTTCCGCCACGGTGAGTTGTATATGGAGTACCACTATAATAATTTATAATATATGGGTTAATTAATGGATTTATATCTATAGCATATCCAAATGCGTGATTTGATAAATTAGCTGATTCACTTTGTCCATTATTTGCACGTCTATAGTTAAATGCCGATGTGTTATTATGTTGTATTGATTGCCAGTCACTCGCTCCATACTTATCTACAAGTGACATCTCTTCAATAGGATATTTTGCTTTATATAATTCTTGGAATATTAATAATACCTCATCAGCGACTTCTTTATTAACAACCATTTCACCTTGCTGAACATTATTATTAAAATCATAGTATGGTATTATTAGATATGATAAATTACTATAGCTACTACCTCTTAAAGATGACTGCATTCTTGTTAATAAATGATTATTGTCTTTATCTAGTGTTGTCTCTGTTATATCCCTTTTTCTACCTAATCCATCTGTGCTATCTATATCAACAACATTTTCTTGTGGTACATAGTTTACTCTAAAGGCGCAAACAAAATCTTTATTATCCCATTCATCAAATGGAACATTTACAAATGGTTGCTGTGTTTGAATTCTAGCATCACTACCCATATCATATTTGCTACATGTTTGTGTACTTTTATTATATGACTCTAATACAAAAGTATGAAGCCATCTCTCTGGTGATGAACCAAAAATTATAATATCACCTGGTTGTAAATCATTTTGATCAGTTATTTTTTTAAATCCATGAGATATTAAAAAGTTTTCATTTGTAACATTTAGCCCTCCTGGATCCATATCAGTTACACCTAAATTATATAATGCTTTTGAAACCAACCTATCACAGGCAATGAATTTTACAGTACTTCCATCTCTTGGATCTGTTTCCCACTCGCATGGTGGTGTTGTAGATGAATTTCCATATCTAAAGATATTTCTATTTTGATATACATTTTTTGCAACATCACGTACAGATTGTAAAAAATCTTCTGTAGTAAATCCTGCTAAGCTAACGCCGGAAGCTCTAGATGATGTTCCTTTATTAACACCTATTGAAAAATGATTTAATACAAATTCTTTTTCTTCTTCTGATCCTGTATCATTATACGAATTTACATAAAAGTCAAATGTGTCTGGATCTACATATGTTAAAGTCTTTATAGTTCCATCAGACATTGCTCTTTTAATTTTAACTATACCCTGTATTTCTGAAGTTAATTCCCCCTGAATTTTATCAGACTCTTCGGCTACCTCCGTAACTTTCATTACATCATCTGATATTTGCTGTAATAATGTTGCTATTCTTGCATCACAAGGAGCATATTTAGCACCTTCCGTTTTTTCTCCAAATATAGCAGAATAAACACAACAAGTTGCTAAATAAGATCCTTCCATCGTTGCATGTACATTGTCAGTATATAAATTAATTGTTGGATGTACTTCATGGCATTTTAATAACGCATTAGCAATATAAGCTATATTTCCCCCATATTGATTTCTTGCTTCCTCAAAGCATTGAGTTGTTTGATAGTACTCTGCTTCATTAAAATCGCTATGTATTCCCCATACTTTATATATTACTTTAACATCTTTATTACTATTATTCTTTACATAATCTATAATTCTGCTTGTACCACTTTTTACCGAATCAATTCTTAGTGCTGCATCAGTTTGCTCTTGCAGTACAATATAATCCCATTTTCGTGATTTTACTTTATCTACAAGTTTTCTATTTAATTCACTTTCATCTATAAATGCATTTAATGATTTGCCTCCTCTTGTACAGGAATCGACATATACACTCTTTCCTAGTGATTTTGATAAATATGTGAATAATGAAGGTACATTGTTCACATCAGTTTTACTATTACCAATAAATAAAACATTTAGTGTAGACTCAGAATTAACAGTTGTATATGAGTTTGTATTTTGTACATCAAACCTATATGAAAAGAACTTCTTCCAATCTATTTTTTCATCTGGATTTTTTCTTGTATCTGGAAATTGAGTAACCAACTGCGCATCCATTAATTTTTTTAGTTCACCAGCATTATTTAAATAATCTGCCACTGGACCTTTATTTTTAATAATTTCGTCCCATATCTCCTGCGCATTTTTCTTCGTTGTTATCGTTCCATCTTTTGCAATATTTACATCCAAAGAATATTGCAAAAATGCATATGGAACACTTCCCCAATCTCCTTCTTTATACATTGCATCATCAATTGTTAGATGATATAAAATCATTCCAGCTATAATTGCAATTGCAAGTATAATTAGAAAAAATGGCAAAAATAATCCTAATGGTCCACTAACTAACACTTTTACAATGTTCTTTCCTAAACCACTTAATGCTTGTTTTATTCTTTTCCCGCTATTTTCTTCTTCCATATAATTCACCTTTTAATATTACAGTATTTCTATTTTATATTGGGTATTTTTTTCATCATTTTTATAGTTTAGTATTACATTATTAAATGTAATACTTTCTATTTCTCTTGTTGATATATATTTACAATAAAATTTTAATTTTATTCTTGTCGTACTATTTGGCTTAATTGTTAATTGCTCTGATGTTACTTCATGAGTATACATTTTGTATTTTTGCCTATTTGTATCTGAAATATATGTATTATCAATTTCATTTAAATCATCTAATAATATAGGTTTTGTACCATTATTAGTTATTTCTATTTCAAATATATTGAAATCCATATATTTATATTCGTTTAAAATCTTAATTTCAACATCATCAAATTTCTTTTGTTTGTTTATTGTTTTTTTTCTGATAAAATCATATATATTTAACCTATATTCATTATTTTCTTTAACAACTGTAACATAATCTGAAATTGCTTTTTTAGCCTCTTTACCAGTTTCTAAAATATTTTCTGATATACGTATTTTATAAATACTACCTACCCAATTTTCTATTGTATATAATTTTTCTGAATTACCAAAAATAGGGCTGAAAAAACTTGTTTTAAATTCATCTATACTTGGAAATAGTTCTGTTTTGCAGTCTGTTGATAATAAATTATAGGCATTTTCTGCTTCTTTTGAATTACAGTATTTGTAAAATTTTTCAATTACATCTATCTCTGTAATTTGATTTTTATTTAATTCTTTTCCAGTAACGACTGATTTATCAGATGTTACTGCATTACTTATTGTAATATTATTACTATTATCTGTTATAAAATCTGATTTGTTTTTATTTTTTACAAAGCTATTTAACACCTTTAATATCAAAAATAGAAAAACTATAACAAGTATAATTCGATTAATCGTTTTCCTATTTTGATTGTAAAATCTAACTAATCTATACATTGTTATAGTTCCTCCTTAATTATTTACCAAATAGAATTCTACTTGTTGCATCAAATCTATTAACATAGTTATTTACTTCTTCGTCTGTAGCTTCTGTTCCTTTTGTTCTGGTAATACGGTCTTTAACTGAATTTCTAAAGTCTTCTCTATCCTTGTGTCCCATTTTAGTTGTATCTTTTGAAATTCCAGCTCTTTTTAGGTACTTAATTTCGGCCACTGCTTGATCTGTATTACTTGCTCTTGCTACTGTTTTTCCATCTATAACAGAGTCTTCATGAGTTCTCTGATATAAGGCTGCAATATCTGCTACATCTGTTAATCCGTACTGAATAGCACTCTTCATAATATCATCATTTTCCATTGCTTCTTTAGCTTTTTGTTCACTTCCTAATTTTCTAGATAATTGTTTCTTAAATTCATCATCTTTTTCCAATTCTTTTCTCTGTTTTTCCCTAATTTTTTTCTTTTGTTCTTTATTATATTCTTTCTCTCCCATATATCCTTTTTGGAATGCATCAATTGCACCTTTTGTCCCTTCCAGTGTTGATCTTCCTGAGCCTTCTATTGCTTCTGGAACGCCTTCTCCAAATTTATATCCTGCAAATCCTGCTGCAGCTGCATTTTGATATACATTTTTAATATCTCCAGATGCAATTCCAGCAGCGGCACCTAAACCAGCAGCTGCTAACCCTGTAGCTGCACCAGCTACCATTCTTATGGCTTTTCTATGTTGCATCTTGCTATGTTGATTTTTTCCAAAATATTTTGCTGCTCCTAAGGCTCCTCTAACTACTGGCATACTCAAAGCTCTTCTAACATGTCTGTTATTCTCTATTTTATCTTTTACACTTTGTGCTTTATTCTTAATTCCTTCGAATGGTCCACTTGATGATCTGCTTGAAGTTCCATCTTCAGAATCTGTACTACTATTTGCGCCTATCCCAGGAATACCTGTTCCTACACTTGGAACAGGTGTATTATTACCTGTGTTTCCTGTAATTTGTGGAATATTTATAGATTGGTCATTATTATCATTTTGTGTTTGATTTCCAGAATCTATATTTGTACCACTATCAGCCCCAGTACCAGTAGCTGCTTCTGTAGAAAGACCACCGAATAATGTATCATCTTCGTCAAAGTTTTCTCTAATACTATCATCAAATCTATTGTTTTCATCTTCTTGGCTTTTTCCGCCTTTTCCCATTTCTGGTCTACCACCTGGTCTATGTCCTAATAATCTATTTAACCCTGTCATTACTAAAGCTGCACCGGCAGGTCCTGCAAGTAATCCTTGAGTTTGTGTTTCCTCAATTTTAAAGAATTTACGTACAAGTTTTTCAGCAGGAATTAAAAATCCTATTGCAACTATACCATAAATAACATTTTCTGTTGCTATTTCTATAGCTGATGTAACAAGTACAGTATATAATAATAAATGTACTGGTTGAATTATTAAATTTACCATGTATTCCTTAAACCAGTTATTAAATCCTTGTGCACTTCCATCTTTTAACTTATCTAATGCATATGTCATTGCAACAAGAGGTGCTAAAAGAGTTAGGAATGCCATATATAAAATCCTTCTAAAATATGTAAACGCAAATGAAATTGTAAATATAACTAGTACTAAGAACATAACTGTATATCCAGCAAATGTTACTGAGTTCTCTTTATTTGCAACTTGTGCTTGCATTCTAACCATTCCCATCATATTTGTTGGCCATACAAGTACTTTTTCTCCATCATGATCAGCTATTAAAGCTTCTTCTACGCTTCCTCCTTCTTTTACTATTCCATATTTATATAATATCTGCTTATTTTCTTCTTCTTCTAATCCTTTTAATATTGTTTTACTTTTTTCCTCATCCATAAAAACATAATTTATATATGCTGTTTTATCAACTGAATTTAATAATCCTGAAACCCTTTTTACTAATAGATTTGAAAAAGACATTATATAATGCATTGCGAAAATCAAACACAAAGATATAATCCAGTCGTTTAACATTTGCTTATATTTTGATTTATCCGCTGCAGTACTAGAAATTAGAATTCTAATACCAACATACACTAGAATTGACAATGATGCAACTATTGCTATATTTCTTATAGTAAAATACCACGTAGAAATGGTAGATCTTAGTTTATATGCAATCGAAAGATGTTTTGCTTCTCCATCATCATTCGTTGTAGTTTCTTTACTTGGATTAAAAAAGTCTGCATCAAAAATAGCCAATTTTCCAGAAAATATTTCTTCAGGTGTAATAGAATATAAAGGTAAACATATTGTATCATTCATATATGCTAGGTTATATACAGCTCCTCCCGCTGATGTTATAGCTCCAGTGGTTCCCTGTATTACAATTAAAGCAATTACCCCTGCTGCCGTTCCAGCTATTCCTCCTGCAGTAGCTGCTCCGGGGATTGCTGCAACAAGTGCAGCTACAGCTCCTCCAGCTGTTAAATAAATAGCCACTCCTATAGCTATTACAACAACAGCAGCTAGCAAAAATGCTCCTATTTTATTCCAGATATTAGATGTTGTATCAATTGCTAATAATGTTGTATCTTGGTTAAGTATTGCACTATGAAAAACATCTAATACACCATCTCCAATTGCTATAACTAAGCTTACAACAGGATGTAAGAGTTTTCCTCCAAATCCATCTCCTTTAGCTTCTACATTTTTTGGTATTGCAAAACTAAAAACTAGTACAAGTAAAATAGATATAGCTATCTTTTGAAAAATGCTTTTATCTTCAAAAAATTTCATTTAGACTCCTCCTATTATGTTTTTGCCCTTTTTGCTAATTCATTTAAATTTGTCTCAACAAATTCAAATTCTTTTCTTGTTGGCATTATCTTTAGTATAGCTGAATCCGATCCAACTTTTAAAAGTCCCTCTCCTTTTTGACAAGTAACCAAAAAGTTTGCTTCTCCTTCAGATAGTTTAAATACTTCCTTTAAATATTGAATTTCAGATTTATCTTGTGCTAAAAATAGTTTTGTATCTGACGATGTTAGTACAGCTTGTGCTTCCTGCTTTTCATAAAAATCTTGAAATCTTTGAGAAATAATTGCAAGCGATACATTTCTTTTTCTGGCACGTCTTGCCATTTTGTTTAAAAAGTCTACCGCTTCAGGGAATGGAAGTAGCATCCATGCCTCATCCACAATTACTCTTTTTTGTGAAGCTTTTCGCCTATCTTCACTGTTTTTCTTAACAAATTTTTCCCATATCCATGATAATAGTATTTGTTGTGCAAGTGGTCTTGCAAATCTCTCCTCTAACTGAGAGATATCCAAATTTATAAATGGTGAACCTTCTAATAGTTCAAATGTAGATTGTCCATCAAAATACGCCATTTGACCATCATATTCTCTGATATACTGTTTCATAACCTTTAACAAATAACTGTAGTGGTATTGGTAGTCTTGGTTTTTATTTTCTCTTGCCTTTCCTTCTATTCTTCTATACCATGAACCTATTGTTGGCATATTTTTCTTTTCTTTTTTTAGCATATCTCTTCTTGAAGACATATTATTTATATTTCTATATAAAGAATCTGGATTGCTTGTTATTCCAAGTGCTGCATATTCTTCAGCAACAGATTCAGCTATAATTTGTTTTGTTAATTCGTTTATTCCATCTGACCTTGTACTTCCTCTTGCCATTGTTAATAACGCCTGTGTAACATCCTCAACTTTATTTTCTATATTTAAAGCAATTCTATCTTTTCCAGTAATTTCATCTTTAATAATTTCTGTTTCTATATCAAATAAATTTATTATAGTTTTTGAATTTGGACTTATTACTACATTTATTCCTCCAAGACTTTCAGCAACTATAGTATACTCACCTTCAGCATCTAATGCTAAGCTTTCAATTCCCATAAGGACAGAAGATCTTGAAATCAATGTTTTCATTGTAACAGATTTACCAGCACCAGATTTTGCGAATATAACCATATTATAATTTGTAAGTGATGGATGAAAATTATCAAATAATATTGGTGTTCCTGTTTGCTTGTTAAACCCAAGTGGAACCCCTGTTGGATGTCCAACCTCAGAAGTTGTAAACGGAAAAACTGTTCCCATAGAATTACGATCAAAAGTGTGTGTTTTACTTACTTTATCATTCATAAATGGTAAATTTGATTTAAACGCTTCTTCTTGAATTCCCCATGCTGATTTTACTCCTACTAATGTTTTTGACATTTCAGAAATTAGTAATTTTGTATATTTTTCTAGGTCATCCAAATTATAAGCAAAAATTGTAGAAATAATTGATGCTTCATAAAGTTTATTAAATCCTGCAGCAATTTCATCTCTAAGTTGTTCAGCTTCTAATCTTTTTTGTGAAATTGTACTTTCTCTGTTTATATTTCCTCTATCTATAGCAACTATTCTTTCTGTTTCTAGTTCATTAATAACTCTGTTTAAATCATTTTGTGATTTTTCCTCTTTTATCGGATTTATATATATTGATGTGTTAATATCTCCAAACATATACATATCTCTAAATAATTCTGGAAATGTACACATTCTTGGTAATGATGATACAAAAAAACTTCTTGCATATCTTGTAACACCTGATATTATCTCTAATCTATCAATATTTGATGCATCTATTCCAGAAGGAGCTATTAATTCTTTTATACTCTTTTTTCTCAATATATTATAATTATCTTCATCATAATTATTGAACTGTTCTTCTTTTTCTTCTTCTAACTGTTTTCTTCTCTTCATTAGGCTCCTCACCTTCTTCCTTTTGTATTTTTTCTTCTTTTTTGTTTTTTATTTCTTCATCAACTTTTTCTACTGCTTGTTCTGCAACATCATATCCAATTGTTTCTTTATTTTCCATAATTAATGTTTTTGCCATTTGCGCAATTAAATCATCCAATTCAGCTTCTTTTTGTCTCGCTTTTCTTTGTTTTTCATTTTCCTCTAATACATTATATACAGTTTCATTTGCTTTTTTTATAGCTTCTTTTTCTATCTTTATATCTAATTCTTTCATTCTTTTTTCATATACGTCAGGTGCGGTTGAATACAAATCAAAATAACCATAATTAATTGACCTTTTTAAATCAACTATTTCTGACTCATCTCTATTATAAGCAACATAAAGTAATTCCATTAATTCGGTAGTATCTAGTATTTTGCTACTAATTCCACAAACTCCCAATGAGCTAATAATAGACTGTGATTTTGTATATAATTCTGAAAAGGCAATGTTTGCAATTTCATCTTTAGCAAAATGTACATCCGGATTTTCTTCACTATAATATGGAACAATAACATAATAGTGTTTACTTAAAATATTTCTATTAAGACTCATTCTTTCCGTATTACTTACAATGTCAGCACCATATTCATATAAATTTTTTTGCCTTGTTAGTTCTAGTCTGTCTTTATTTAATTGGTCATAAGAATATCTTCCAGAATTTAATTTTTGATTATACTCCAATTGCTTTGCACTATATGCTCTTGCGATTTCATCAACTTTGCTTTTATAATTACTAATACTTTTTCCCAAGTTAACTGTTCTAGTTTGTACATATATTTGAATTGGATTTCTTAATGAATTTAAAAATTGAATAAAACCTTGTTCAACACTGTTTTTTTCTAAACCAGACATTAAATCAAAATTTATACCTTGACATTCTATAACCATAAGAAATCTTTTTCCATTTTGTTGAACAATCATATTATCATATATATTATCAAACTCCATAAAATCAAAAATTGAATTCTTATTATATTCTTTTTTATCATTTTTTTCTTTTTTGTTAACATCATGCTTATTTTTTTTACCTTTTTTTATCATAGCGCTGCTTCTATTTTTATATTTTAGAACAATATAGACTATGCAAAGAACCATTAATATAAAAATCAAAAATGCTAATAAAATTAATAATAATTTTGCTAAAGCATTATCCTGCATCTTTTGTATCCCCCTTTTCTTTTTTAGTACTATCTTTATATACGTATATTCGGTTTCCATTTCTTTTAAATTTTATCCATCTTTTAATTACATCATCTATATTTTCTCCACCCGTTTTCTTTGTAATTTCAAAAGCAGATGATTCTGGCATTTTAAAAGTTCCTATTCCAAATCCGATTAATCCCAAAATCAAAGTAATTATTACTCCTACTAAAGTATAGCCTATCATTCTAAATAAAAAGAAAAATATTAAACCAATACCTGCACCAATACATGTAAATATTAGACCTTTTCTAGAAAAAATATATAATATTCTTCCTTCTCCCTTGTAATTTCTTGGAATTTCATGGATTTGCATATCTATTTCCTTTCCTATATTTTGTATAATATAATTAAACCTAATCTATTATATTATAGCATATTAAATATACTTTTGCACTTTTTTATCAAAAAAAATTATATATTTAACAAAAATGTAATAATTTTGTAATAAAAAACAAATAGAGGCTATATGTACAGCCCCTACTATATTTTTTATAATATTAATTTTATTTCATAATATTAAATAAGAATGATGCAATTGTTGTTGCAGCAACTACTAAAATTATACCAATTATCAATGGCATAAATGTTTTCTTGTATTCTGCTTTTTCTTCAACACTTCCTAAAATGTATTTTACACCTATTACCATTATTACAATTACAGCTGCTATAATAGATATATTTCTTATCATACCCATTATTTTTCCAACTTTTGATGTTAACTCATTCGTTTCACCATACTCAATTTTATTTTCAAGATCTTTTGGATCTAGCATTGATCCAGCAGCAAATACATGTGATGTAAACGAAACTAATGTAATAACAATTAATAACATTGCAATGATTTTAACTATTTTTTTCATTGTAGATCTTTTCATATTTTTTTCCTCCTTTTATAAAATATATTTTATAATTTCTTTACTTCATTAAAAGTAAAACATTAATAACACTTTTATAATTTATTTCCAATATTTACAATTATTCTCCATAATGTAAATGAACCAAAAATAACAATACATCCTATTACAAATGGGACTAGTGCTTCGGTAACCTTTGCTTTTTCCTCTGTAGAACCAATCATAAATTGTATTCCTAGTATTGTTGCAATTATAACTGCTAAAGCAACTCCAATATATATTAGTCTAGTAGTTAAAAAATTAGATACACCTGATAATGCACTTTCATCAATTGATATGTCTCCTTGTTTACCATCTGATATAAATGAGTCTGCACTTGAAAAAACAGATTCAATATCATCAGAATCCGAATTTCCCCCAGATGACGGTATTCCTGCTGATGGATTATGCAAAGCATAAACTTGTCCGAAAAAGCAAAGATTAAAACTAAAAATAATTGTAATTAATATAATATGTAACTTTTTCATATTCTTTAATTCCTTTCTCTATTTTAAGTAATTGCGTCATACACAAATGATACTATTGTTACTGCCATAGTTACCATTGCCACTCCAATTATGAGAGGAATTAGCGTTTCTTTGTATCTTGCTTTTTGCTCTACACTTCCTATAATATATTTAACACCAATAACCATAAGAGCTAATACAAAAACTACTATGCTTATATTTCTTAAAAGTCCAATTATTTTTCCTGTTTTTTCAGTAATAATCTCTTTTTCATCTGAAGCTATTGTTGCTTTTGAAGGATTAAAGCTATCTGGATTGATGTTTTTTTGAGCTGCACATACAACATTTATAGATGATAATACAAAAAAAATCAATACTATTAATAAAACATTTGCAATTTTTATTTTTTTCATAATATCACCTTTTTTCCTTCCATATTCCATTATACCTTATTTTTCAAAAAATTTCAACTTTTTTTAATTTTGCCACTTATATTTATGTATTTTAGGCCGTATTTATATATATTTTGAATACTATATCAAATATAAAAATCCTATTTTTTAAAATAATACAATTATAAATTTTTCTTTCATAGTTTTATATGTCTTTATTTCTCTATTTTGACTGCTAAATTAATATAGTTTTTATTTTTTTGTTAATAGTAACATATAATCATTCTTTATACAAGTTTAAATATATTTTTATCAGTTTAAATTATTAGGTATTGCTAATAACAATTGATTTTTTATTATTCTAGTGTTACTATTATAATAGTAACAACAATATTTTATTGTAATGTATTGTTTCAAATGTAATTTTTAATAAAAAATTAAGGAGTAATATTGTGCCAAATAATAATGACATAAAAATGATAGATCAAAATAGAATAATAGCTCTAATTAAATCCTCAGTATATAATAAAAAAATAAAGTTTTCTGATATTAAAAGAATTACCTACGGTTTTGACAAAAGTGCAAGCCAAAATGATTTAGAAGATGAAGAGATTGAAAAAAGTCCAGTATTTCAGTTTATAAAAGCATATTTAATTGCACATAATATCAAAATTAATGGAAAAAATTTATATTTAGATACAAGCGAAAACAAACATTTTTACAACAGAACAATAAAAATAGGGTATGAATATGATAGAACTGTACCTAGTTGCACAAAAGAAGAAAATGTTGAGTTAAAAAAGATTTTAGAATCACCAACTTCAACAGCTAAACAAAAAGAAATAGCATATAATAGAATGGTTGAAGGCAATATTGGCCTTGTTTTTTCTTATATTAATTCTTATAGAAAATTTTTTGAAAAAAAAGTTGGACATAATGAAATAGAGGATTTATTACAATGTGGCATAATTGGTTTAATAGATGCCATTGAAAGCTATGATTATTCTCGAGGTTCTTTTTCAACTTATGCGAGAAAATGGATACATAAAAGGGTTATGGATGAAATCGCCAATAATTCACATGGTTTTAGAATACCTAGGTATTATTTATCTAAAATGAATTCTTTAGAAAAAGCTATATATACCTTTGAGCAGCATCATAGTAGAGAACCCTCTGTTGAAGAAATTGCATCTATTCTAAATATTGATTTATATTATGCAAAAATATTAATGAAGATACGAACTTTTAAGTCACCTGAAAGCTTTGAAGAATTGATGAATTCTAAAGAAGATCTACCTGATTTTCATGATCCAGATTTATTAAAATTCACATCAGACCCTGATAGCTCTACTAAAAAAATTAATTCTAATTTAGTAATGCAACATTTTTCGAAATATCAAGAATATTTAATTGCCAATTCTTCTAGTTCAGGTAAAATCGAAAACATTGAATCTTCTCCAATTTCAGGCGGAATTTATTTAGATGAGCCTGAACCTAATTTAGAATCTCTTACAACGAATTCAGACATTTTTAATGACCCTTATTTATATGTAGAATCATCATCTTCTTCATTACATAATGATATTATCTCTGTTTTCTCTTCTATTCTTGATAATCGAGAAATATATGTTTTAACGGAAAGGTTCGGATTAAATGGATTAGAACCCAAAACACTTGCTGAAGTTGCAAGTGCTTTGCGGATATAGTATTCAATTTATACATAAAATTGAAAAAAGTGCCTTAAATAAACTAAGAACCTCAAAAAAGAGTAATAGACTTATAGGATATTTAGCTAAAGACAATACTAATATGCGTGAATTTGCAGGTTCTATACTTGAAAAATCTCTATTTTTAAAAAGTTCTCATAAGCCAAATTTACCAGATGCTGGTCGCGACTCTTTATTAGCTACAGCACATGGCCTTGTCAAAATTATTGATGGTCAGGTAAAACTAATATCAGAATTAAACGATAGACAAAATAGTATTTAAATATTAAAATATTTTAAATATTTTATGATTTTAATTTGCATCCGTGTCACATTGGTGTTAGAATATATTTTATATTTTATTATTTTTATAAGATTTGGAGCTTTGAAAAAAAGGAATTGTGGTTAATTATGAATAATTATTTAACAATAAAAAGTAAAAAAAGTTTATTTACCAGAATAAGACAAATTTTAAAAGGTTTTTTTAATAAGTCATCCACCAGTACAAATATTTCAAATGTCGAAATAAAAAATGACACAAATGTTAATATTGAAGTTAAAAAACCTAAATTTGATAAATTACAAGAAATTAAAATAAATTCAAATGTTACAAAGGAAATAGAAAAAAAGCACTTATTTGATATAATAATTAAAAATCCAAATTTACTTGAAAACTTATCTAATGAACAGCTTAAATCTTTTATAGAGTATGGAAATCAAATAATAGAAAAAAACGAAATTATTATAAAGAAATTATCAAAAGCAAATTAATAATTAAAATTTAAACAAAATCGCATATAATTCAATAAGGATGAATAATGGATAATAATGAAGATTTAGATTATATAAATGAATTAATTAACGATATAGCTTCTATGATAGAAATAAATAATAGTAATCTACCATTTAGTAGATTAAAACAAATAATTAATAAATATGATAACAGTATTACCGAAGATGATTATACTAATGGAACTATTTTTGAAAAGCCAATTTTTGAATTTTTAAAAAGATATTTTATTGATCATAATATAATAGTAACTGGACAAGATTCCTTTTTTATACAAACGAAACTAAAGATTTTTATGTGCAAACTCGCAAAACAGGTTTTTCCTATAATGATTTAAAGATATCTCCATGTACTCAAGATGAAAACAGTGAATTAGGTAAAATCATTAATTCTCCAGTTACAACTCCCGTCCAAAAGGAAACGGCAAGAAAAAGGATGATTGAAGGGAATATCCCCTTGATTTATAGATTTTTCCCTCCTATTAGTAAAAATTCCATTGAATTAACTGGTTCAACTAATATATATGATTTTATACAAACTTGCATTATGGGTTTAATTGATGCAGTAGATTCATATGATTATACAAAATCCGCCTTTTCAAATTATGCAAAAAAATGTATATTTAATAGACTAAAACGTGAAAAAGTTAGAGTACAAGCAAAAAAAAGATCAACTAGTAGTCTTATTGAAAGTTTTGAGAACTTAAATACTGGCAATGTAATTGATGACCCTGCTTTGCAAATATCCGGCGGAGTTTATCCAGAAGAGCAATATAATAATTATCAACCTTTATTATCATCTGGAGCAGATTCAATAGACCCTTACAAATATGTTGAAAGTCAAGAATTACAAGATACACTTCGTAGAGATTTAATTATAGTTCTTTCGTCACTTCCAGATAAAGAGTTAAAGATTATAAGTAGCTTATTCGATAACACAAAAACTAAATCACTTTCCGAAGTTGGAAGAGAATTTAATTGTTCTAAACAGAACGTACATTTATATTATAAATCTGCTTTAAATAGATTAAAAAAATTCCCCGCTTTAAGGCCATACCGTACTCCCTCAGGTTCTACCAAATTTTTTCCTTCAGCTCCTTCAACATCTTTATATGACGAAGTACAACAGTTTAAACAAGAACTAGCAGAGCGAGATGAAATAGTTACTACTCTACCTATATCTCATTCTTTACTTGAATAATAATCATCAATTTCCGCATAAACTTTTATTCCATTTGTTTCGTGTTTTATCATTTCTCTGGTTTATATTCAATCATTCTTCTACAATATTTACAAGTTCCTGTTTGCTTAGTAAGTAAATTATCAGCTCCACAATATGGACAATAAACTACATGAGTATTTTTTGCTCTTTCCCTTTTTTCTTGCATTTTTAAATCATTTTCTTTTCTTATTTCGTAGTCTTTCTTTAAGTCTTGTTCAAAATAGTTTCTTATTTTATTAATTATGCTTTCAATGATATTTCTAAATATAAATGAAAGAATTAAAAATATTATTCCAACTGTTATTAGCAATTTACTATATCCTAATAATTTATTGTAAATACTTGTGTTGATTATGCTATTTAACATTTCAATATTATTTATTTTAAAAAAGTTTATTATTGAATCAATTATTTTTGGTATAAGAAGTAATAATCCACTTATTAATAGCAGTATTGGTGTTTTATAAAACTTATCATAATATAAAAAAAATCTAAATATTATTAAACAAATCCCTAAAAAAGGAATAAAATATAAAACCACTAAAATTACTGGTAAACTACATAATAGTTTTAAAAATATATTTTCATTCATTTATTTCACTTCCTGTCATTTAATATATTTTGATAAACGATATTCAATTTATTAAATAAAAATTTATATCATTTAAAATTAATCTACCATTTTTAATAGAAAATGTAAATACTTGTTTTCCTAAAAAAAAAACAATAGACTTAATCTATTGCATACAAAGTATTTTTTAAAAAAATAATGGCGGAGTAGAGAGGGTTCGAACCTCCGCGCCGCGTTAACGACCTAACTGTTTAGCAAACAGTCCCCTTCACCACTTGGGTACTACTCCAAATTGAATATATATAATTATTTAAAAAAACCGTAGAATATTGCTTATGACAACTTTTCTACGTTTTAAAAAAGGTTTGGCGGAGAGGGTGGGATTCGAACCCACGGTACGCTACAAACGCACGCCAATTTTCAAGACTGGTGCCATAAACCAACTCGACCACCTCTCCATAAAGCGAAACCTTGTCTATAATAACATATTATTTAATGTTTTGTCAATAGCAAAATTTAAGTTTTTTTATTTTTCAATTCACAGTTAGAAATAAACTAAAATAAATATTCAAGACTTTTCTAAACTGTGAATTGTAAATAATATTATTTAATTAAATTTAGTATTCTTTCTAAATCATCGTTATTAGTATAATTAATTATTATTTTACCGCTTCTTTTTCCTGCATCTATTTTAACCTTTGTTCCAAAAAATCCTTGGAATTGGTTTTCTATATCTTTATATACAGCAGCATATCTTTCTGCAACTTCTTTATTTACTTTTTGGTGATGTGTTCTTTTTTCTGCAATTCTAACACTTTCTCCCTTTTCGATGAAACTTACTGCCATATCAAATTGTTTTCTTGGATCTGTAATTGCAAGTAATGCTTTACAATGGCCTTCTGTAAGCTTACCTTGTTTTGCAAATTCTAATACCGCAGGAGATAGATTTAATATTCTAACTGTATTTGCAATACTACTTCTGCTTTTTCCTAATGTTTTTGAAATTTCATCTTGTGTTAGATGATAATCATCCATTAATGCTCTTATACCTGCAGCTTTTTCATAAGGATTTAAGTCTTCTCTTTGCATATTTTCTATCAAAGATATTTCTTGATTCTTTCTTTCATCATCTTCTCTAATAATTACTGGAATTTCTTTAAGCCCTGCTTTTTTAGCTGCTCTCCATCTTCTTTCTCCAGCAACAATAGAATAATATCCTTCTTTTTGTGTAACAACAATTGGTTGTATTAAGCCATATTTTTCTATTGAATTTGCAAGCTCTTGAATTGATTCCTCATCAAATATTTTTCTTGCTTGATCTCTATTTGGTTCTATTTCTGTAACATTTAAATTTTTTAATATATCATTTTCTCTTGGTTTTTCTTCCTCTACTACTGGCATTGAAAATAATGCATCTAAACCTTTTCCAAGTCCTGTCATTTTTGCCATAATAAACTCCCTTCTAATTATAATAGTTTTATTTCATTTTCTCTTTTTTCTCAGCTTCGTTATACTTAATAAACTCTCTAGTAAATTTTTCATAGCTTCTTGCACCTTTAGATTTTGGATCATATACTGTTATTGGCATGCCATAACTTGGTGCTTCACTAACCCTAACATTTCTAGGTATTACTGTTTTATACACTTTGTTTTGAAAAAACTTTTTGACTTCTCTTACAACTTGATTTGCTAAGTTTGTTCTAATGTCATACATTGTTAAAAGTGCACCTTCTATGTATAAGTTTTTGTTTAAATGTTTTCTTACAAGTTCAACTGTGTTTAATAATTGACCTAATCCTTCTAATGCATAATATTCGCATTGTACTGGTATTAAAACACTATCAGATGCAGTAAATGCATTTAACGTTATTAACCCTAATGATGGTGGACAATCTATTAATATGTAGTCAAAATACTCTTTTATTTCATCTAGCTTTTCCTTCATTCTTTGTTCTCTTGACATCATAGATACAAGCTGTACTTCTGCTCCTGCTAAATTCATATTTGAAGGACAAATATATAAATTTTTTATTTTTGTTTCTTGAATTATGTCTTTTGCAGGCACTTCCATAATTAATAAATCATATGTTGAAAGTTCAACTTCTTTTTCTATTCCAAGTCCACTTGTGGCATTTCCTTGTGGATCTGTATCTATTAATAAAACTTTTTTCCCTTTTTTTGCTAAAATAGTGCTCAAATTAACCGCAGTTGTTGTCTTTCCTACTCCACCTTTTTGGTTTGCTATTGATATTATCTTTCCCAATTTGTTCCCTCCACTTAAACCAAATTTTGTCTATTTGTATTTGTTATTTTATAATTAATAATTTATTTCTTACATCAATTTCCGTAATTATATCACGCAAATCACTTCTTTGTCTACCATATAATTTTAAAAATTATATTTTTTTAAATCATTTTGTCACAAATTAGTAAGACTATGCTTTTTAACACTAATACATCATTAAAAATAATCTATATACATTTTTTATAATACAATAAAAAATGGTCTTATATAATAGCTACAGTTTTTATATTGGCTATTTTATAGGTACCATTTTATTTTAATTTTTCATTTATATTTCTGGATTAATCTTTTGATATGTATTCCTCCCGTGCTTCTTATAGGAGGAAATTAAATCGATTTTATTTCTTCTATTCCATCTTTTAAACCTTTATCATATCCAGCTAACATTATTGCATGCTGATCCATTCTATATTTTTTCTAAGTTAAGTTAGCCTTCTTTCTCTTTCATCTTGACTAATTGTTTTTAGAACTTTTTTTGCATCATTTATCTCTTCACTTTCCATACCGAGTCTCCTCCTCAGGATTATTAATAAATTTTAGCCAATTATACAGTTCTTCATGTGTATCATTTGTACTATTTTTGGCTTTATTTAAAGAAATTATATGAGGATTAAATAAAATATTTAATTATGATAATAATGGAATAATAAAATTATATAGCATAAAAAATATAGAATCCGAGCAATGTATACTGCCCGAATTCAGTAATTTCGGATGTTTTATTAATTGATGTCATAAAAAATAGGGAACTTTTTTGAAAATCAATTGACAAATATGAACAGATGTTTTATAATGATAAAAAATAAAATTATGAAATGGAGCTGATACTATTGAAAGAAATAGACAAAAATAATAAATCATTTGAAGAAACTAAGCATATTGATGAAAACGGCATTGAATTTTGGTATGCTAGAGAACTTATGCCTATTCTACAATATTCAAATTGGCAGAATTTTGAGAAGATAATTGATAAAGCAAAAATATCTTGTGAAAATAGTGATGTTAATGTATTAGACCATTTTATTGACGTCAGTAAAATGGTTCAAATAGGATCAGGAGCTGAAAGAAAACAACAAGATTATAAATTATCAAGATATGCTTGCTATTTAATAGCACAAAATGGAGATAGCAGAAAAAAAGTAATTGCTCTTGCTCAAACTTATTTTGCAGTTCAAACCAGAAAACAGGAAATTACAGAAAAAGAATACAGTATGTTAACAGAAGATGAAAAACGATTTTATCAAAGAAATTTAACACGAAAAGGAAATTATTCATTAAATCAAACAGCAAAAAAAGCTGGAGTTAAAAATTTTGATAAATTTCATAATGCGGGCTATAAGGGGTTATATAATGGAGAAACTGCTGATGATATTGCCAAAAGAAAGGGATTAAGATATAGAGAAGATATTCTAGATAATATGGGAAGCGATGAACTTATTGCTAATTTATTTAGAATTTCTCAAACAGAGCAAAAATTAAGAAAAGATAATATTCATGGCGAACAAGAAGCTAATTCTACTCACTATGAGGTTGGTAAAAAAGTAAGAAAAGCAATTGCTGATATTGGTGGAACTATGCCAGAAGATTTACCTACACCTAAAAAAAGTCTAAAGCAACTTGAAAAAGAAAAGAAAAATGAATTAAGAAAAATATAGAATCCGAGCAATGTATACTGCCTTAATTCAGTAATTTTAGCTATTTTATTAATCAATGTCATAAAAAATGGGCAAAATGTTACAAATGTGCATTATAGGTTGACTTACGGTATATTTTGATATATAATACAAAATATTTTTAAATAGTTTATAGATTAATCTTTAAAATCTAAATTTTTTAATAAAGGGGTATCAATATGGCATATAATTTTAAGTATATTGAAAAAAAATGGCAAGACAAATGGGAAAAAGAAGGAACATTTAATGCTCTTAATGATTATTCTAAAAGGAAATGGTACGGATTAATTGAATTTCCATACCCATCTGGTGCAGGACTCCATGTTGGTCACCCTAGAAGTAATACAGCTATTGATATTATAGCAAGAAAAAGACGTTTACAAGGGTATAATGTATTATTTCCAATTGGATTTGATGCATTTGGTCTTCCAACAGAGAATTTTGCTATAAAAAATAATATTCATCCTAAAAAAGTTACTGAACAAAATATAGCACATTTTACAGAGCAACTAAAAGCTCTTGGTTTTTCGTTTGATTGGTCAAGAGTTGTTGATACAACAGATCCAAGTTATTATAAATGGACTCAATGGATATTTATCCAATTATTTAAACATGGATTAGCATATAAAACTACTATGCCAATAAACTTTTGTACAAGTTGTAAAGTAGGACTAGCAAACGAAGAAGTTGTAAATGGTGTTTGTGAAAGATGTGGAAGCCCTGTAATACAAAAAGAAAAATCTCAATGGATGTTAAAAATTACAGAATATGCTCAAAGACTTATAGATGATTTGGATGATGTAAATTATCTAGAAAAAATTAAAACTCAACAACGTAATTGGATAGGTCGTTCAGAAGGAGCTGAAGTTAAGTTTAAAGTTGCAAATTCTGATGAAGAAATATTAGTTTATACTACAAGACCAGATACATTATTTGGTGCAACATATATGGTTATTGCTCCAGAACATGCTTTAATTGAAAAATTAAGTAGTAAAATTTCAAATTTAGATGAAGTTAAAGAATATCAACATAAAGCTTCATTAAAATCTGACTTTGAACGTTCTGAAATAAATAAAGATAAAACCGGATGCGAAATTAAAGGAATAAAAGCAATTAATCCTCTAACAAATAAAGAAATTCCTATCTGGATTTCAGATTATGTATTATCTAGCTATGGAACAGGAGCAATTATGGCAGTTCCTGCTCACGATTCTAGAGATTTTGAATTTGCAACTAAATTTGGTTTACCAATTATACAAGTTGTTAAACCAAATGATAATACAGAAGTCGACCTATCTAAAGAAGCTTTTACAGATGTTGAAACAGGTATTTTAATTAATTCAGATTTTTTAAATGGTCTATCTGTTGAAGATGCTAAAAAAGCTATAATTGATTATTTAGAAAAAAATAATATTGGAATTAAGAAAGTTAATTATAAACTTCGTGATTGGGTATTTTCTCGTCAAAGATATTGGGGTGAGCCTATTCCAATGGTTTATTGTGAATGTTGTGGCTGGCAACCAATTGATGAAAAAGATTTACCTTTAGAATTACCTGAAATTGAGGATTTTAAACCAGGAGAAAATGGTGAATCTCCACTTGCAAAACAAACTGATTGGATTAATACAACTTGTCCAAAATGTGGTAAACCAGCCAAAAGAGAAACAGATACAATGCCACAGTGGGCTGGATCAAGTTGGTATTTCTTAAGATATATGGATCCACATAATGATAATGCCTTAGCTTCAAAAGAAGCTTTAGAATATTGGTCACCAGTTGATTGGTATAATGGTGGAATGGAACATACAACTCTTCATCTATTGTATTCAAGATTTTGGCATAAATTCTTATATGATATCGGTGTTGTTCCTACAAAAGAGCCTTATGCTAAAAGAACTTCACATGGTATGATACTTGGAACAAATGGAGAAAAAATGTCTAAATCAAAAGGAAATGTTATAAATCCAGATGATATAGTTAATGAATTTGGAGCAGATACATTTAGAGTATATGAAATGTTTATGGGACCTTTTGATCAAACTGCTGCATGGTCAATGGAAAGTATTAGAGGCTGTGGCAAATTTTTAGATAGAGTTTGGAATATGCAAGATATTTTAGTAGATGGTGATACATATACTAAAGAAGCTGAAAAATTGATGCATAAAGCTATAAAAAAAGTATCATCAGATATTGAAGAAATGAAATTTAACACATGTATTTCAACATTTATGACAATGGTTAATGAATTTTATAAATTAAAAAGAATTAATAAAGCAGAATTTAAAACATTTTTAACTTTATTAAATCCTTTTGCTCCTCATATAACTGAAGAATTAAATAAGCTAATTGGATTTGAGAATGATATTTCAACTTATACATGGCCAGAATATGATGAATCTAAAACAATTGATGATGAAATTAATCTTCCAATTCAAATCAATGGTAAACTTAGAGCAAATATTACTATTTCTTTAGATGAAGATGAAGCTCAAGTTAAAGAAAAAGTTCATCAAGCAATTGAATCACGATTAGAAGGTAAGACTATTGTAAAAGAAATCTATGTTAAAAATAGAATTTATAATATTGTTGTAAAATAATAATCTATATTGATAAAACTCACACTTATCAAAGAGTGTGAGTTTTTTTAACTTTTGTTTATATATAAATGTTATGTTTTTTATTTATATTTTCTTTTTTCTAAAAATGTCTGTTCCAAACTAATATATATCTAATTCATTTGATTTATTATTTTATCTAAATTTTCTATACAATATAAAGGTATATTAGTAAATGGATGTAAATACCACAAAATAAAAAGCCTCCTAAATACCTTTACGGAAGTATTTATTAGGCTTTTTATTTTTATTTTATTACATTTTTTATTATATTCTTGTTACATAACTTCATTTTACTTAGGAATTCTTGTATTATAGCATATATTAGATTTAGAAATAATATTCTTTGAATGCTTTCAAGCTACATTTAGTTTTTTAATACAGTAATTGGTATTACATAAATACCATCCGGACGTTTTACAACTGCATTATATAATCCACAAATAATGCACATAAATTTTGGTTTTTTTTCTGCTACTTCATAAAATTTGTTTAGGTTTTTTGCTGCTTCTTCAATTTGATTTGACCCTAGCTTTATTTCAAATGCCGCATATTCTCCATCTGCAATTTCAACAATTGCATCAACTTCCAAACCTGAATTGTTTTCTCTATAATGATATAGTTTTCCACCTAAACTCTCTGCATAAATTCTTAGGTCTCTCTCACAAAGTGCCTCAAAGTAGAATCCAAAAGTCTCTAAATCTTTCATTAATTTATCTGGTGTTATATTTAATGCTGCACATCCCAAAGATGGATCAGTAAAATGTCTTTTCGAATTTTTACCTACATTAGCTCTTGAACGGATCTTATACATAAATGAATCTTGATTTTCTATTAAGTGTAATTTATTCAGTACATCTAAATAATCAGCAACAGTATTTCTACTTATTGTTAATTCTTCTTCTGTAACATTATCTGCAATATCTTTTATTAATACACTATTAGATGAAATAGTACTTTCATTTCTGGCAAGAGATCTTAAAAGCATCTCCATCTTATTTTTATCCCTATTAACTCCATCAATCTCAGAAATATCTTTATCAAGTACTGCACTTAAATAGCTCTTAGTTATTCTACTTGCACCTTTTACAGTAATATCTATAGTTTCCGGCCATCCCCCTCTAACAATTAATTCGGCTAATTTTATTAACTCAGTTTTTTCTACTAATTTATTAATAAATTTTCCATTGAATAAATCTCCTAAAGATACATCTCCACTTGAGTCTCCTGATTCAAATAAAGACATTGTATACATTTTCATCTTACATATTCTTCCTGCTCCAGAATGATGTATATCTTTTGTTACAGGAGTTGCAGAACCAGTTAGTATATATTTACCCTTTTCTTTATCCTCATCACATTTATATCTTACTGCATCCCAAATTGCTGGAACCTCCTGCCATTCATCTATCAGTTCTGGACGTTCTTTGTTTAGAATTAAATTTACATCCATTTGAGCCAATTTTTTTTCTCTAAAATTGTCTGCTGAATTATTTAAATATGCAACACTATTTGCATGGTTTAAAGCTGTCCATGTTTTCCCACACCATTTAGGTCCCTCTATACTAATTGCCCCAAATATTTTCAAATCTTCTTTTATTCTCTCATCTATAATTCTATTTTTATATCCTTTTTTGGTTAATTTCATTAGAATCACCTCTTAATGTAATAATAACATATTTTTTGTTTTTGTTCAATATTGTTGTGCATTTTTTTGTATTTTTATTGTGCACTTTTTTTATTTCTTATTGTGCAGATTTATGTAATATTATTACACATTTTTTTTTTAACCCTCCGTGTCTACTTTTTATAATACAATATGAGAAATTGTCTTATATATTTTTTAACTATAATAAAAAGACCAATATAAACCAAATTTATATCAGTCTTTTTATTATCTCCTATAGTT
>CAMVJW010000014.1 GCA_947167965.1 uncultured Clostridia bacterium
TGTAGAAAAATATAACACAAAAATAAATATAAGAACTTCTTTATCTGATTATAGGGAAGAAGAATGGTTAATTAATATTCCATTATATATGATTGGAAATATTAAAAATATTATATAATAGTTTAGATAAAGTGTTATTCCACAAAAATCAAAATATTTTTAATTTTCTATATCTGTAAGAAATTAAAAATAGTATAAAAAGAAATATATAACATTGCACAAAATAAAAGTTTTCGCTGATTAGAATGTTAATAAATCAATATTTTCAAAGATTATTCAAAATCTTTTTTAAAAAAAGAATATAATACAAAAATATTGGCATACTAAATGTCAGAATAAATGTCAGAATAACTTGCAAAAAATTTTTATATAATATAGGGAATTGAAGCGGAGGTTTTTAAATGATTAAAAGAATAGTGAAATCAATCAATTTAGAATACACTGGTCAAAATATGAATCTTCCTAAAGATTTAAATGATAAAATTAAAATTTTTTGGAGTAAAGCAATTATAGAAACTCCAACATTATATAATGGAGAAGATTATGCAGTAGAAGATGTTACAGAAAAAGAAAATGAAATTATCATGAATGTTTCCAAAACAAATTATGCTCATTATTTATATGATGAAAGAATTGGAATTGATGATGAAAAATATAGATGTATTTGCCCATGGAGTGGAATTTTACTTTTAACAAACGATAATTATTGGGTGTTTGGACAAGCAAGTGAAAAAACTTCCTTTCCGAATGGTTTTCAAATATCTGGTGGTGGAATTGATAAAAAAGATATATACAATACGAAAATTGATTTAACACAAAATTTAAAGCGTGAATTAAAAGAAGAAATGAATCTTAATCTAGATGAAATAAAATATGAATTTCAGTATATTGAATATCCAGACGACAAAAGAAATGCTTATGGATTTATTGCAATTGGTAACTTAAATATGACAAAAAATGAGTTGCAAAATCATTTTAAACAATATAAAGAATTTTTAGAAAAAAATCATTTAGAAGTGGAATTCAATAATTTAATATATCTAAAAAGAGGAAACGCTGTTCAAGAATTGGATACATATAACAACCCAAAAAGAAATTATCTACGTGAATTAATTTCTAAAGTAGATTATAATATAAAAAATTTTGTTTTTGATTTTGGAAATGTATTATTTGGATGGGATATCGATGATATTGTAAAGCATTATGCTGATAATGAAAAAGACAGATTAGAGTTAAAAGAAATTATATTTCAATCTGATGAATGGTCTATGTTGGATAATGGAACACTAAATTACAATGAAGCTAAAGAGATATTTAAAAACAAAATATCAAAACATTTAGAAGGAAAGCTTGATGAAATATTAAATTCATGGTATGAACAAATGCCAATAAACTATCAAATTTGTAATTTAATTAAAAGGTTAAAAAGAAACAATTATAATGTTTATGCTTTATCAAATACACATATACAAGTATATGAATATGTTAAAAAATTAGATATTGGAAAATATTTTGATGGATTTATAATATCTGCAATTGAAAAAATGATGAAGCCAAATAAAAACATATATAATAGATTATTTGAAAAGTATGAACTTATTCCTGAAGAATGTTTATTTATAGATGATAGTGAAAAAAATATTTTATCAGCTGAAGAATGTGGTATGAATGGTTATATTTTTGATATTAAGAATATGAAAATAGGTGAAATAGAGGAGTTTTCAAATATATAAAAATATAAAAAATTAAAAATTTATTCAAAAAAATATTTTAAAATAATAATTAAATTTGGATTTTTTGAATAAATAACAAACATAATTACAAATCTAATTTAATAACTAAATATAATTAGTATGAATTACTTAAATCTATCAAAAACAATCGAGGAAAGCAGGGAGAGATGGTTTAAAGGTAGTATAAAAAGAAATATATAACATTGCACAAAATAAAAGTTTCCAGGAATTAGAATGTTGATTTATCAAGCAATACATGCATTTTGATTTTGAAATTTAAGACTGATAGTTAGTTGTAATTATCAGTCTTTTGTTATACAATATGAACTAATTTATAATTTAGTAAAAGTAAAAAATATATAGTAAAAAAAATTATAGGAGAATGAAAAAATGATTATTTTAATAACAGGAGCATCTCATACAGGAAAAACTGCTCTTGCTCAAAAATTACTTGAAAAATATAAATATCCATATTTATCAATAGACCAATTAAAAATGGGCTTAATTAGAAGTGGAAATACAAATCTTACTCCAATGAGTGATGATTGCGAACTTACTAATTATCTATGGCCTATTGTTAGAGAAATGATTAATACTGCAATAGAAAATAAGCAAAATTTAATTATTGAGGGATGTTATATACCATATAATTGGGAAAAAGATTTTAAAAAAGAATATTTAGATAATATAAAATATTATTGCCTTGTGATGAGTGAAGATTATATATATAATCACTTTATAGATATAAAAAAATATGCAAATGCAATTGAAAATCGTATAGATGATGATTATTGCACTTTAGAAAGTGTTTTGGACGATAATAGACAATACTTAAAACTTGTAAAAGAACATAATTTGAATTATATACTTATTGATGATAAATACGATATAAACATTGATTTATAAAAAATTATTTATAATGTGAAAGGTGGTGTCAATATATAATGAGAAATGAAAAAGAAATGTATGATTTATTTTTAAAATTTGCAGAAAATGATGACAGAATAAGAGTTGTTACATTAGAAGGTTCAAGAACTAATATAAATATTCCTAAAGATGATTTTCAAGATTATGATATTACTTTTTTTGTAACAGACATGACATCTTTTATAGAAAATGAAAAATGGCTTGATGTTTTTGGTAATAGATTGATGATGCAAAAACCAGAAGATATGGAGCTTTTTCCGCCAGATGGAAGAGGATTTTCTTATTTAATGCTATTTGATGATGGTATAAAAATTGATTTAACTTTACTACCAGTTTCAATGTTAAAACAATACTTTACTTGGGACAAATTAGTTAAGGTATTTTTAGATAAAGATAATATAATTACTTGGAATGTAGTTCCCACTGATGAAGACTTTCACATAAAATTTCTAACTGAAAGAATGTTTGATGATTGTTGTAATGAATTCTGGTTTGTATCAACCTATGTCTGTAAAGGGTTATTAAGAAATGAAATTATATTTGCAATTGATTATATGAATAATATTTTACGTAAAGAATTATTAAGAATGATATCTTGGAAAGTTGGAACCGAAAGAGGTTTTGATTTTAGTATTGGAAAAAAATATAAATTTCTAAATAAGTATATTTCAAATGAATTATGGAATAATTTACTTGCAACATATTCGATGAATTCTTATGAAGAAATGTGGAAATCATTTGAATTATGTTTGGATTTATTTAGACAAGTTTCAAAAGAAGTAGCTGAAAAATTAAAATATGCTTATCCAAAATATGATGAAAATGTAAGTAAATATCTATTAATACAAAAGGAAATATTTACAAAGTCTAAATAGAATCAATAAAAAATTAAATTTAAAAAATATAAACAGGGAATAGGCAAATATTTGCAGTTTTTGAAAAAAACATTTCTGAAATTGCAATTTTTTTATATTAATAAAAAAATGATTTGTACAGGATATATATAATAAAATAATAGAAAAAATATTTATAAGAGTTTATAAAATAAAAACTAAATATAATAAAATTAAAAAAATTAAATTTAATAGATTCTAATAAAAATACTAAAAAAAGGGAAGAAGAGAGTTGGAAATATAAGGTTAAACTGTCCAAAAAGCAATACGTAACATTGCACAAAATCAAAGTTTTCGAGAATTAGAATATTGATATTTCAATATTTTAACAAATTTTTACTAAAACTAAATATATCATAATAAAAAAAATTTGACAAAAGTATTGTTACTTTTGTTCGTATGTGATAAAATATATACGAACGGAGGTAACAAAATGAGTGATGAAGAAAAGATTTTAGAATTAATTAAGAAAAACGGCGGATTGATTAAAACATCTGATATAACATCAAAGAATATCAATAAAATGGCATTAGTAAGACTAGTGAAAAAAGGTTTAATTGATAGAATAGAACGTGGTTTATATATTGATTCTACAAAAATTGAAGATTCATATTATGTATTTCAATATAAATGTCCAAAAGCAATCTTTTCTCACGAAACTGCATTATATTTTCATGATTTAACAGATAGAACACCTATAGAATTTATGGTTACAGTTCCTTCAAAATATAATTCAAGACTTCTAAAAGATGCTAATTATAAATTTTCATATATCAAAGAAGACCTATATGAACTTGGAAAAATTGTAATTAAAACTCCATATGGTAATGACGTATTTTGCTATGATATAGAAAGAACAATTTGTGATATTATTAGAGACAAAAACAAAATTGAAAAATACCAATTTGTTGATGCTTTGAAAAGATATACAAGCTTAAAGGTTAAAGACATTGCCAAATTATATAAATATGCAGAAAGATTTGGTATTAAAGATGAGGTAAAGAAATATATAGAAGTTTTAAATTAGGAGGAAATAATGACACCAACATCACCAACACAATTAAAAGATTGGATAAAAAAATTATCTAAAGAAAAAGATGTATCTGCTAATATTATTATGCAAAATTATATGTTGGAAAGACTATTAGAAAGAATTTCTGCATCAAAGTATAAAAATAATTTTGTACTTAAAGGTCGGAATGCTCATAAGTGCAATAGTTGGAATAGACTTAAGAAATACACTAGATATGGATGCAACAATCAAAGGATTTAATCTCAATGAACATAATTTAAAGCAAATATTAGAAGAAATAATATCTGTTAATTTAAATGATAATGTTAGTTTTGAAATATTAATGATTAAAGATATTAGAGAAGAAGCTGAATATAGTGGTTATAGGGTTACATTAAATGGGACATTCGATAAAATCTTTCAAAAGTTTAAAGTTGATATTAGTACTGGAGATGCAATAACACCAAAAGAAATAGAATATAATTTTAAACTACTATTTGAAGATAGACAAATATGTGTATTGGCATATAACCTTGAAACGGTATTAAGTGAAAAATTTGAAGGTATAATAAGTAAAGGCGTTGCAAATACAAGGGCAAGAGATTATTATGATATTTATATTTTAATGAAGCTTCAAAAACAAAATATTGATATGAAAATATTAAAGAAAGCTATTATTAATACTTTTAAAAAACGTGAAACTACATACTATTTAGAAAATATCAATAAGCAAATTTTTGAAATTGAAAATAGTGATGATTTAAAAGAAATTTGGAATAACTATCAAAAGAAATTTACTTATGCAAGTGATATTAGTTTTCAAGACACAATTGATGTAATAAAAGAAATAGTAAGAATATTTAAAAACTAAATCATAATGGGGAAAGTTGGGAGATACAGACTATTATTGTAAATGAAATTAAAATGTAATTAAAATGTAATTAATTATAATTTGAAGGAGAAAGATATGAAACATTATATAATTGTTAAATTTAAAAATAACTATAATTACAAATATGAGATTAATAATATTAAAAATTTATTTGATGAAGCTAAAAAAATAGATGGAATTGAAGAAATAACAATTAAAAGCTCTAATTCAAATAGGGAAAATCGATTTGATTTAATGATTGAAATGGAATTAACTTTTGATGGATTACAAAGTTTTGACAATTCATCTATTCATTATGATTGGAAAAATAACTATGGGAAATATATAGAAAATAAAACTATATTTGATTGTGATTAATAAAAAATTAAAATAAATTATTAAATTTAATAACAAATATAATTTAATTGTAGACTACTTTAAATTAAAAAAACAACATAGGAGAGGCAGAGGGATATGGATCAAAGCTGTCAAAAAAGAAATATATAACATTGCACAAAATCAAAGTTTTGTGCAAAAGAGATAGGAGTAAAATATAGAATACCTGATTAAGGTATCCCCTTCAAGTCTTGTGACGGCTTGCTTACAAGTTCTTAATAGTATCTTATATTTAGTTATTTTTCTTTTATTTTATATTCATTTTATCCATTTTCAGTATTTTCAGTATAACGGCTATTTTTATTTATACTATATTTAGTATTCATGATGGCTAATTTTTATTCCTTAATTTGTATTCTTATATTAGATCATATATTTTAAACAACAACTTATATTACTTAAATAAAAAAACGCCTAAAAAACGATTTTAGCGCCTCGTCTTAAAATGACCATTTTTTTTAGACAACAAACTATATGGCTAATTTTTAAAAATAGCTTAAAATCGATTCTCGTGCGTCGATATTTTAGCGATTTTGGAGCTGAATCCAAGTTGCTGCAATAATTGCATAGATTTATATAAATCATTAAAATTTACACATTTAAATTGTATATATGTATAAAAATACAATTATAAACTTATATAAGCATTATAAAATCAAGATTTTTAGTAATTGTAAATTAAAGTATCAATTATTTAGATGATTGTTTTATTAGTTAATTATAAAAATGTCTTAAAAACGATTTTCAAAGGCTTAGATTTATAAAATAATTATAATATTTAAAATTAGTATTAAAAAATTTATCAAATAACAAATGTTCGTTTTTTAGAATTATTAATCGAACATTTAAAAATTTAAACTTTGCACAAATTTTAATTCAAATTTTAAAATTATTTTTATTTTTCAATTTTATATTTTTAGAATCTATTTTTTAAAATTTTCATTTTTGTAATTTATTTTTTATAAAATTACAATTTATAATTTTACAAAATCCTCTATTCCCCCCTACTCTACCTTTTTATCCAAGTTGAAAATTTTAATTCAATCTATATTAATATTATTAATTATATTAATCAAATTCTTTTTGTTTTCTTGAAAAATTTCTTTTCTATGTCCATTTGCTCCACTAGGGTGAGGAAATCCATATAATATTGTATAATTATTTTTTATTAAAGAATTGTTTGACATATTTGTTAATACTTCTTCAACTGCTTTTCCCAATGGAATTATAATTATATTTTGTAATTCATTAATTTCATTAATAAAATATCTATTTATATAGTTACATAATAGTGTGTTTTTTAAAATTTCTGGGTTGTGTCCATTATAGTTTTTTCCATTTATAAAAACAGGATATTTTATTAATGATGTAGTATGCATTAAATTATTTCCTTCTTCAAATAATTCACTACTTGAGTTTAAGTTAAGTTTTTTGTTAAGCTTGATTTGGTCCAACATGTCTATCAAATTTTTTCTCATACTACCTGAAAATCGAGAATTATATTTACATTGTTTTAAAATATCATTCATTTTGTTTTTTTTCTTAATTTCTTGATTGGCTGTTTTATATGCAATTTGAGTTTGTGTCCATCCTGGTGTAATACCTACAATAAGAATTTTGGCTTGTTTATTAATAAACTCATTATGAGGAGCATAATAAATTTTAATATTAGTATCTTCTTCCAAAAGAAATTTTTTATTCAATATATCTTCTTTTTCGAAATTTGTTAGCTGTGCTATTCTATCAATATACTCTTGAAACATTTTTATAATAATTCTCCTCGTATAATATAGTTAATCATTTAAAAAATTCATTACTAAATCAATAATAACTTCTTTTTCTTTTGGATTTGATTCGGCTATTAAAAGCGTTAATGCTGCCAGTGTATTATTATCTATAGACTGTTTGCCATCTTTATATAAAATTCCATAGAAGTTCAAGAAATATATAAATAGAGTTGCAGCTATTCTTTTATTTCCGTCTGCAAATACATGATTTTTTACTATTAAATATAAAAAATTTGCTCCTTTTTCTTCGATGCTTTTATAAATATCTTGTCCTGCAAAACTTTGATAAATATTGCCAATTATTGATTCTAATCCTTTATCTCTTTCTACTGCAAATAGGGTACTTTCTTGATTAAATCTCAATTTTTCGATAACTTGTAAACAATCTTCATATTTAATCATACGTTCATCAGTATTTCCTTTAATCTTTTTTAATGTTCTGTGATCATAATCATCTAATAAATCTAATGCTTTTGAATATCCTCCAATAACTTTTAATATTTCTTTTGCATCATCACCTTCTAATCGTTCATCAATTCTGTTTGCAATATCTATTAATTTTACTGTTTTTTCTAAATATTCTAATCTTCTTTGATTAATAGCGTAGCCTTTTAGCATGTAGTCTTTTAATATTTTATTTGCCCATTGTCTAAAAATTACACCATTTTTTGATTTTACACGATATCCTACTGATATAATTACATCCAAATTATAGAAAGGTACTTGTTGTTTTACTCCATCAACGCGCATTTTTTGCGTGTTGTTATCTTTTTCTAATTCACCATCTTTAAAAACATTATTAATATGTTTTCTAATAGTGGTTTCATCTTTATCAAAAAGTATTGCCATTTGATTTGCAGTAATCCAAACGTTTTCTTCTTTTAAGTTTACTTCTAATTTTACTCCTTGGTTTTCAAATAAAATAATTTCATTTTTTTTTTCGTCCATAAGAACACATCCTTTTTTATATATTTAGTTCTTACAATATATGTACTTTTAAAATCCATTATTTATTATTCGCGAACTATTGTTTCTATTATATTTAATATTTTGATATTTGTCAACAAATTTTATAAAAAATTCTAGAAGATGTACCACACTTAGCTTTTAAAACTAATTCTATTTGTGATGCTTATGGCTGAATGGTAACGCACACTTTACATTAAAAGGTAGTACAAATGATAGCCCAGTATCAAAGTTTTTTGCAAAATGAGATAAGAGTAAAATATAGAATACCTTCAATTTATTTTTCAGCTATATCTATCTAGCCTTTTCTTATTTATTTAATGAATACCACTTCATTTGCACTTTTCTTTTTATAGTATACTATCATAAAAAGAGCAGTTTTGTCATTTATTTAGCAAAATTCAATATAAAAAATAGAACCAGGTGCTTTTGCGCCAAGTCCCATTAATGTCTCCCCTAGATTATGTCGTTTTTCTTGCCTAAATACCTTAAAGTTAAAGTTGATGCATATCCTAAAATTATCGTCCCCAAAAAGAAAGATTTTAAAGTTTTAATCAAAAATTATGCTAATGAACATGATGGAAAAAGTTTTAATGTACATAAATATATAAATCTTAAATGCAATTTTTATTTAAAGTCTTTATTATCTAATTAATTTAACACTTTAGAAGTGTATTTTTTGGCGTTCCATTTAACAAACCTTTTTTTATAAGTATATTTTTCAAAGCATCAACTGTTTTTTTTCCATAAACTCCATAATATTTAGCGTTATTCAGAAGCTTTGCTATTTCTATTCTTATTTTATCATCTGATTCTGGCAAATAAGTCTCCAAACAACGTTTGGTAGACGGATCGCGATATATCATGAAATCATTTAGTTGATATAATATTGCTTTTCTAGGTGTAATTAAACCAAGATCATCTCCGAAGATCTCCGTCCCCTTAAAAATAAAAAATTAAAAGATTTACCGTCTTTGTCATTGCTTTCATAATCAGTATCTATTTCAACAGAAACTATCATGGGATTATTTTCTTGTGTTACATATCGTCGTCTTTCTATAGATTCTGGACTTATACTGTCATTAAAAATTTCAATCCATCTATCTTTATCTGTTAAAACTCCATCTGGATATAAAACCTTACCACTTTTAGCCAAATCCTCTTTCCTATACCAAATAAAATAGATTTTATTTTTTTCTATTTCAATACCGTTTTCATCAATTATTCTTGAAGTTCCACTTATATGGATTCTAACATATCCTTTATATATACCATTATTTATTTTTTGTTTAAATCTTTATTATTTCTTAATTCTTCTAAACTTGTAAAATCAACTTGTTCGCCAGCTCTTCTTATTAATGCTGCTATTCTTAATAATCCTTGAGAGAAACTAAAACAATTATTATAGTCTAGATTGCCAAAATAGCTATCTCTCACATATTTTTTTATTTTATAATATCTTTCTTTCAATTGTTTTAATTCATCATCAATTTGTTTTTTATAAAAGGTGGCATCTACTAATAATATTTTCATTTTTCTCCTCATTTTCCTAGCTTTATTCTTAATACTTTTAAATAGAAGATTCAACTTGAACACTATTTATAACTTTCTTCTTATTTTTTAAATATAACATAATAGAAATCATCATTGTAATAATTTCTGCAATTGTAAATGAAATCCATATTCCATTTATTCCAAAAATATTTTTTAATAGAATTATTAATGGTAATGTGAAAATAATTTGTCTTGATAGATTTACTATCAAGCTGTATACCCCATTTCCAAATGCTTGAAATGTTGCAGATAATGTTAAACTTATCCCTGCAAATACAAATCCAATTGCTAAAATTCTAAAGGCTGGAATTGCAATATTAAGTATATCTTCTGAGACATTAAATATTTGAATAATCTGTTTTGTACCAAATAAAAATATTATTTGCCCAATTACAGTAACTGCTATTGATATTTTTAAAAACATTTTTATAGTTTCTATAATTCTTTCTTTGTTCTTTGCTCCCCAATTATAAGCAATTATAGGTATCATACCATAATTAAATCCATATACAATTATGATTACAAATTTTTGTAGTTGATTATATATTCCCCACACTGAGATTGCTTTGTCTGAATATTCTCCAAGCACTCTATTTAAAATTAATGTAATAAATGATGCAACAGATTCTAAAATCATTGTAGGTATTCCAACTTTATATATGTCTTTAAGTATTATTTTATCTATCTTTATTTTGAAGGATTCTTTAAAACTAATCATTTTATATTTTAGGATTATGATTAATCCTATTAACATTCCAATAAACTGTCCAAATACTGATGAAATTGCAGCTCCTTTAATTCCTAATGCCGGCATGCCAAAATATCCAAATATTAATATTGGATCTAGAATTAGATTAATTATTGCTCCGCCAAATTGAATTAGCATACTAGATTTTGTTTTTCCATATGCTTCCAAAATTTTTTCAAATAAGATTTGATATAAACTCCAAATTGAAAACATGCTAATAATTGATAAGTAATTAAATCCTAAGTTCCTAATGTTTTCGTTTTGTGTAAATAAGCTAAAAAAATTTTTTAACCCTAACTTACTTATTATAATAATTACAATCCAGCTTATAATTGTAATTAAAAATCCAATTTTTATTATATCTTTAGTTTTTTTATCATTTTTTTCTCCTAATGTTTTTGCAAGTAAGGCATTTAATCCAATTGCTGTTCCTAATGCTATTGCTGTAATTATTGATAGTATTGGCATAGATAGTGCTGCAGCAGTTAAAGCTTCATCACTTATTTTTGATATAAACATAGTATCAATGATCCCATATAACGCAATAGATATCATTGATATAACCATTGGAATAGATATTTTAAAAGCCAACTTTCTTATTGGCATTGTTCCCATTTCATTTGATAATTGTTCCATTTTTATTCTCCAATTATTTCTTCTTAAAAATAATTTTAACAAATCTAGTACAAATATTCAACTATAAATGAGTTATTTCTGCTTTTTCTATAATCTATCTTGAATTCTTGAATTTTTTTAAAACTAATGTATAATATATTCGAAAGGAAAAGGTAGAAATATGTATGTTTTTTTAGAGTTAGTTTTTTTATTTTGTATGGGTAGCATGCTTGGTTGGGTATTAGAATTATTTTTCCGAAGAATTGTACATGGTAAATGGGTTAATCCTGGATTTTTAATAGGCCCATATTTACCAATTTATGGAACTGGTCTTGTTGCACTTTCATTAATGTACTTTTTCTTAAATAATAAATCACTAAATCCCGCTATAATTATACTATTAATGGGGCTAATAATGACATTAATTGAACTTATAGGTGGATTAATAGCTTTAAAAGATAATGTAAGGCTTTGGGATTATAGTAATAGATGGATGAATTATAAAGGAGTTATATGTCCTTTATTTAGTGCAATTTGGACTTTAGTTGGTGCGGTTTTTTATTATGTTCTAGCACCATTTGTAATAAAAAATTTAGAATGGTTCAGTCATAACCTTTATTTTTCATATTTCATTGGAATCTTTACAGGTGTAATTGTAATTGACTTCTGCTATTCAACTGGAGTTTACTTAAAAATTCAGAAATTTGCTAAAGATAATAGTATTATTGTTAAATATGAACAACTTAAGATGTCTATTAAAGATTTTCAAAATAAAGAAAGAGAAAAATATTCTTTCATCCACCCATTTAGTCAAACCAAATCTTTAAAAGAATATTTGGAAGTATATAAAGAAAAGCATAACACTCATAAAGAAAAACTTCATGAGTATATAGAAAAAATTCATAATAAATAAAAATAATAAAAAACATAACTTGTAAAAGGTTATGTTTTTTATTATTTAATGTGCATATTTTAAAATTTTTAATTTTTTTAATACATAAACATTTTTATTTAAGTAAGTTAGTTTGCTTTTATTATCTGCAAAGAGCTTTCCTATATATAATGAACTTATTAGCTTTTGAGTCCCTTTCAATATTTTATATCTTACAATGAAATTTTACCAATTATATACATATATATGATATATACTCTTCTAATGCTTTTTTGTGGTACGGTAATGGAAGAGCGTTTAAAGCATCATTTAATTTAATACATTTTAATTTGCAGTCTTTTTCTAGTGGTTTTACAAATTTGTCTGATATTTCTACAATGTAAATATTAGTTAGTGACTCCATATATTTTTTATCCTTAGTTATCCAAAAACAATCTATTATACATAATGGTTTGGCAGATTCTACAAAAAGCCCTGCTTCTTCTAAAAACTCTCTTTTAAGGCAGTCTAAATGATTTTCATTTTTTTCTAATCCCCCTCCAATTAATGATAACTCTTCTTTCTTTTCATTACAATATAATAAATTATCTTTAACAACAATACCAAAACATGTTTCTCTAAAGCTATACTCTTTAGTATCATCTTTTTCACCAATTATTATTTTCTTCATAATACATATTCTCCAACTATTAAAATATTAGATTAATCTGTATAAATATTTTTATTTAATCCCTATTCTCATTTCATAAGAAAATATTGCTTCTAGACTTGTTCCTTTAAATACACTTTCTAATCTATCATCTAGATTTTCTAAATCTTCTTTTAAAATCCCATAGTTTCCTTTTATACATTTTTGAACTGTACTTTGGCTTAATATAAAGTTTTTAAACCTTTCTTTATCATATAATTCCGTTTTTGAAAAAAATATTTCTCTTGCATAATCAAATAAATTACTATTTTTTATGCTATCTATATGTTTTTCTTTATTAACCAAAATTTTTTCTTCAAAAGCTTCCTGTTTTTTGGCCTTTCTTACAATAGAAAAATACAATTTTTCAAGTTCCTTATTTATTATAGGAGGATAATTTGCATCAATTATTACAAAAACTCCATTTGGCTTTAAAATTCTATATACTTCATTTAATGTTTCATCTTTTTTCATCCAATGAAATGATTGAGCACATATAACAATATCTGCAACAGAATCTGAAAGAGTGGTATTTTCTCCATATCCTTGTATAAATTTTATTTTATCGTTTTCTTTCCTTTTTGCTTGTTTTAACATATCTTCTGATGGGTCTATACCTATTACTCTATCTGCAAATTCTTCACATACTTTAGTTGATAGTCCTGTTCCACAACCTATATCAACAATTGTCTCAATACTTGATTTATATTTTTTTAATATTTCAAACATTTGTCTAGGTAATGTTGGTCTGCTACTTTCATATATATCTGAAAAACCATCAAATCTAATACTCTCCATAATTATACTTTTCCTTTTATTATTAAATATTTTTTATTTTCCAATAAACATTTGAACAAATACCTTTCCATATTTAGGACTTGAAACTACACCTATTCCTGTATAATTAAAACTACCATTTAAAATATTTGCTTTATGCCCAGAAGAATTCATCCAAGCATTTACAGCCCCTGAATTACTAGAATTTCCGGCTATATTTTCTCCAGCTGTTTTGTATGAAATTTTAAAGCTTTTTAACATATCAAAAGGAGAACCATAGGTTGGTGAATTATGTGAAAAATAATTTTTGTCCACCATATCTTGTGCTTTAATTCTAGCTACTTTTTGAACTTCATTATCAATTTTTAAAGCTGAAAGTCCATTATTTGTTCTTTGTGTATTTATTAAATTAAATACTTCTTTTTCATCATTAGTTAAATCTGATAGATTATTAATATTGTTTGATATATTAGTATTTTGGGTTTGGTTTGAATTATTTGGATAAATTGGTTTTATATATTTTTTGCTTACAGCTCCTACATAGTCACCTTCAACTTGAACTATATACCAATCCCCTACTCCAGCAAATACCCTTATATAATCATTTTTCTTAACTGTCGCGATAACTTTAAATACAGTTCCTGGTCCAGATCTAACATTTAGAGTGGTTGCAGTTACTAATCCTGTTGAAAATCCTGTATTATAATAATTTTGCATACCAAATGATGTTGTAAAACTTAGTGTAATTAATAAAAAAGCTATAATTGTAATTGTTAAAAATAAAATATTCTTTTTATTTTTTATAAACTTCATTCTCAATATTCCTTTCTAAAGAGTATTAAAATAATATTAAAAATAGTTGAATTTTAAATAATCAAAGTTTAAGTATTTTTTTATTTCTCTTTAAATAAAAATATTTTATATGAAACATATTTATGACATTTATTATAAATATTACTTTTATTTTTTGTTTTTAAGTTCTACTATAACAAGTTCTGGCGGATTATAAAATCTTGGAATATATTTTCTTTTTTTTGAAAGACCTCTACTTACCACCATAATTGTATTATTAATCTTATAATACCCTCCAGCATATTTTGGAAATAAGCCTTGGTTTGGCGCATACAGTCCATTTAAAATCCCTGGAATACGCCATTGTCCTCCATGTGCATGGCCACATAGAACTAAATCAAATTCGTTTTGCACATATTTTTCTATTAACTCCGGTCTATGTGTAAGTAATATCTTAAATGTGTTTTTATCTGCTTTTCTTCCAACTCTTTGAAGTTGTACTTTGTAATTATTATCTATTTCATTTATATTTGAAATTGATGGATCATCTATTCCACATAAGCTAATTATACTATTGTTTATTCTGAGTTCTTTTACATCACCTTTAAGCCTTATAACATTATATTTATCTAATATAGCCATTTTTTCTTTAAAATTTTTTAATGTATTTCTACATTCATGATTACCTGTGACATAATAAATTGGATATTTTTTATAAATATTAGACAAAAAAATATCTGTATTTGAATTTGAAAGCTTATCATCAAATATATCCCCACCTAGTAAAATTATATCTGGATTTTGTTTTTTTATTTTGTCTACCAAAGTATGCATATTTTTCCCATAATAACAAGAGTGTAAATCTGTTACTAATGCAATCTTAACATTTGACACTATTTTTTCAGATTCTATACTATAATTTCTAATTGTTAAGCCACAATATAGCCCTATTATAATAAAAATTATTAAAAAAATAATTAATAAAATTACAATAATCTTTAACATTTTTATATTTTTCATTCTCCTTTTTTATTTTAATAAAAACAAAATAAAAAAATATACATTTTAGCATATTAAATATGTATTAACACTTCTATATTTTATTATCTTTTAAGTATTCTAGCATTTTTATAAAATTTTCATCGTCTTTATATTTATTTCTATTGAACTCTATCCAAGCATTAGAAAAACTTTTTTCATTATCCAATGCTTGTCTAACCTCTGGAAGTTTAAATGCAGGATTATTATTTTGATTATTCAAATCAAAACATCCTTCTTGGTCATATAGTTTTATTTGAATATCACATTCTAATTTATCACAGTGATATGCAAACTTTGCTTCAGGTGTTTTCCTTTCATTAAATTCCTCTAACAATGATGATATTTCTTCTTTACCCATAAAACCATCTAGTATGTGTTCTATTGCACTTTTTCCGTTTAATTCTTTCTTCTTCTTTTGAAATTTCAAAAAATGCTAAATCACCAATTTCTATTTCTTCTAGTTCATGAACTGCAAGCATATATATAACCTTATTTATATCTAATTTATAGTTTAATTGATAATAAATTGATATTGCTAGCATTTGCACACCATATACATGTTCAGCAACACTTTCTATTCTTACTCTGTTTGCATTCCAAACTTTTGGACCTTTTCTAATTATGTCTTTTAATTTATTACATAAAGTATAAAATTTTATTAAATCCTTAATTTTTTGTTCCATTTGTTTTACTATTTCCTCTTTTCAAAACGATGTATATAATTATAGCATATTTATTGTAAATTTTGAATGTTCTGAATATCTTTTATTAAATCTTCAAATATTTTATCACCTAAATAATATCTTTTGTCATATTCTATCCCAATATCACTTGCTGTTATTCTATCTCGTATTTTGAAATTTTCTCCTTGATAAGCTTTTGCATC
Source organism: uncultured Clostridia bacterium (assembly GCA_947167965.1). GTDB lineage: Bacteria > Bacillota > Clostridia > TANB77 > CAG-508 > CAG-269. Next base: position 16,579 of record CAMVJW010000014.1, read on the forward strand.
TTTAATAGCATTTTCTAAATCAAATTCTCCATTTAAATCATAAATTTTAGCTTGTAAATCCCACTCTATTTTATCTATATGATAACAAAAAATAGATTCTTTTGTTAGATGGGCATTAAATTCATCTAACAACTCTATTATTTCATTTCGCTTTATTAACCCATCTGTAGCTTTTATAACACTCTCTCTGCCTTTTTTTAGTTTTTCTTCTCGAGATATATTATCTCTTACAGTATAATCTTTCATAATTGTTTCTTCTAGTTCATGTAATGAAAGCATTTTTAAAACTTTATACATATCTAATTCTAATTTGTATTCGCTATCTAAAGCTATTGCAAGCATTAAGCATCCATATACATGTTCTGCTACAGATTCTAATCTATTACTTGATATTCCAAGTTCTTGCCATCCTGTACGAATTTTACCTTTAAGCTTATTTGTTAACAAATAAAATTTAATTAAATTGTTATTCATAACTAAATCTCCTCTTTGTTTACCCAACCATATTCACTATAGCTTATTCCATTTTTATAGTTTTCTATTGCCATATATCTATCTCCAATAAGGTTATTAGGTAAATTATTAATATCTACCCATTTTAATTCTTCAATTTTTTCTGATTCATTAACAATAAGATCTCCTGTCCATTTTTTTGTTTTAAAAGTTCCCATATAGTATGTAGGTTCATCTTTATCGCTTTTATGGACTAAACATACAAATTGAAGATCTCTTTTATCTATTGTAATTCCTAGCTCTTCTTTTGCTTCTCTACACATTGCATCTGCCATAGATTCATTTTTTTCAACATGACCAGATGCAGAAAAATCATAATATCCATCAAAATATCCTGTATTTTTTCTTTTTTGAAGTAATATTTCTTCTTTTCCATCTTTCATCCTTGATAATAATAATATTACAGCTGATGGGTTTTCAAATCTTTTTTTCATAGTTAAATAGCTCCTCTATTTCTTATTTACATTAATCATTTAATTCTTATTATAAATGTTTTATAATTTTTATTGCGAATTATTGTTTGTATTATATAAAATTAATTATAGATTGTCAATTATTTTTTTGAATTCCCTTTAAAAAATCAAATACTATTATCCGCTTCTACCAAAAAAAAATAATATATCTAATCCCATTCAAATTATACTAAACTAAAAAAAGTATTAACATTTTAACTTGTTAACACTCTTTTTTATATTAGATTTTATTATGAAGTATAAGGTGCATCCAAAAATCCGTTAGTTGTAAAATCCATCATATGTCCACCTATTATTTCTCCTGTTGTACAATCAACAAAATAGCTATATTGTCCTTGGGTATATCGTTTTTTAGTATCATTTTCAAAATTATCGTCATATGTTAAAACTACAACCCAAGCATTTCTAATTCTATTATCTACCTTATAATAGTTTTTTGCATCACTTGTATATATAGATTTATAATAATTATCTTTATCTTTTAATCTATCATAAGCATCTGCATTCATTTTAACTATCATTAGCTTTGTTTTTACATCTTTAACTTTGCTTGTTTCTACTTTTTTATCTTCTTTTAATACAATATCTACCGCTTCTTGTTCTGTTTTAACTATTTCATTATTCTCAAATGGAATTCTTTTTACATTAAATGCACACATATCCATATTATATGCCTCTGTGGTAATCATAATACTTTCATAAGGATTTAATGCTTCTCCATATTTTTTATAATATACTACTCTCATATAATTTCCTGGATCAACTTTATTTTTCCCACTCGAATGATTTGAAACTATATCTACAATCTCATATTCTCCATCTTTAAATCCAAACTTTTTGTAATACTTATTTGCAATTTCCTTTGCTTGTTCTGCAGTCATATATTTCTCATTTTTTTCATTTAATTCTTCTGAACTACTCTTCTTATAAATTCCTCTCCATTCTCCAGTTTGTCCATGAATTTCTATACTATGATTATCCTCTGTAGTAAAAGCATATACTATTATATCTGATGTAGGGCTCATTTTATAGTTGTCTGTTTTAATTATATTTGAATTAATTCCATATTTATTTAATGTGTCTGTTGCTGTTCTTTTAGCCTCTTCTTCCGACATATTCTCTTTTTTGGCTTCTTCTGTTATTTCATTTGAAAACTCAGCTTTTTGTGGTTCTTTCCAAATTTTTTCATATACTTTTACTCCTGCAAATACAACTCCTGTACTTAATGATATCCCAATAATAGCTGTTGCTATTGCTTTAAATATTTTTTGCATTTTATTTTCCATAACTATATCATTCTCCTCTAAAATTTTTGATATAGCAATTTTTGTTTTAATCTTATTTTTATCAAATTCCATTTTTAAATACCTCCATTCAATTCTTTCTTAATCTTCTTTCGTATTCGGTGTAATCTTGTTTTAACATTTAATTCAGAAATATTTAATTCTTTTGCTATATCTTTAATTGAAATAGATGAATAATAAAATAAATTTACAATTCTAATATCTATATCTTTTAATCCTTTTATCTTTTGCTCAACATCATAAATCAATTCTCTATCATTATCATACATATTCAAATCATTTATTGGTTCATTTTCATAATCATCAATATCATATTCAATTTTAAGTTTTCTATATTTTTCCTTAATTAGATTTCTTGTTATTCCAGCTAAATACGCACTTAAAGATACATTTATATTTAATCTATTTCTGTTTTTCCATATAATAAAAAATGTGTCAGAATATATTTCCTCTTTATCTTCAAATGACATTTTATTATTTGTTCCATTATTTATAATTTTTGTAATATATGGAGAATAGGCTTCAATTATTCTATCTATATCAATTTCATTATCTTTATAAAAGTTTTCTAATTGTTTAGTACTTTTCAATTTTTTACTTCCTTCCTTAATAGTTAAAATATAATTTATTTATTTACTTTAATAAGATACCTTATATTTATATAGTGCTTTTTTAAATATAAAAGGTTACATTTTTTATTTAAAAAAATAAGAGATATTATAAATCTCCTATTTACTATATAAAAGTTATAAAATTTAGAATAAATTTGTATATACAAAACTTTTATGATATTTTTCACTATAATATACTTGTTTTTTTATATCATTTATAGTTATATTGAAATTTTCAGGTACAAGTATTAGCTTATCATCATCTTCATTTATTCTATGAATTATTGCAATACATTTTCCTTCAAAATCAACTAATGGTTTATCAATTCCTAATATATAGCAATCAAGTTCTTCACCATCCCCACTTATTGTATTTGGAATAAACCCGTAATTTAATTCTTCAACAAAATTTGGATACTCTTTTTTTGGAATACACCCTAGAGGTCTATCAATTTTTGCATATACCTTTTTTCCAATATATTGAATATTTTTACTAATTAATGATTCATAATCTATTTTGTTTATTTCAGTTTTCTTATTACTATACATATCACATATTAATACTTGTTCCATATTAGCTCCTTAAAATTTAATATTTACATCTTATTACACAAGCGGGTATACAATCGGTATAACTGTTATCAGTGCAACAGTTTCAATTACAGTTATAGGCAAACAATATTTTAAAAAATCAGTAAATCTGTAATTTGTTGTTGCTGCTAAAGACAAAGATGAACTAGCAAGTGGTGTTGCAATTCCTAAAGTTCCTGCCATAGCAACTCCAATAGCAAATGAATATGTATTTAATCCCATATCAATAGTTATTGAACACATTATTGGTAAAACAAGTGATACTGTAGCGGAATTTGATAAAAACTGTGTTAAAATTGCAACAATTATAACAAAAATAGAATATAATAATAATGGAGAAATACTATTTCCAATTTTACTCATTAATATATCAGCCATTAGTTTACTTCCCCCACTATTAATTAGTCCTGCTGCAATTCCAAGTGTTGCGCTTAACCAAATTAAAACATCCAAATCTATTCCTTTCATTGCTTCCTTGTAACTAATACATCCTGTTAAAATACATAATAAAGCAGATATTAAACTAATAGTAGCTGTGTTTATATTTTGATTAATACTAGAAATCTTATCGACAAAAATAAAAGCTATTAAAGTTACACATAGTATTATAATCATTCTCTTATACTTACTTTTAGATATGCTAATATTATTTTTTTCTTTGTATTGTTTAATGTTTTGAACACGATTCTTCCATATTCTTTTTCCTAATGGATACCCAATAATTCCTACATATAATATTAAAACAAGGTTGATAATAACGGATACTCCAGATGTTGTAAAAAATTTGAATTCTTTTCCAATATATTCTCCTAGAATTCCAGAAGCCGTTGGTAAAACAGCTCCCCCTATTAAGGTAATAGTAGCTCCAACAACCGAAGCCATAGCAATAGGTAATATAAAATTCAGACTGTTATATTCTTTTTTTTCTCTACATAAATGCTCTATAATAGATACAATTAACATATAAACAACCAAATTTGAAAGAAATGCAGATAGTACTGCTGTTAACAATGTAGTTATAATAACTAAAGTTCTTTCTTTTTTTATAGGTAACCTAAGAATTCCTCGGCTAATGGAATAAGCAAGTCCTGTTTCATTAATTGCTTTACCGATAATCATAACACTACCAATTAAAATTGTTGTCTTCCCTGCAAAATTTTTGAAAGCATCTCCAAAACTTACAACATTCAATAAAATCATTATAATTAAACTTGTCAAAGCAACTAAAGGTTTTGGAAATTTATTAGTAATAAAAAGTACAATACACACCCCATAAATAATCAAACTTAACACATCAGTCCTCATTTTTAGTATATCCTTTCATCCTTGTCTATTAAATCATTTGTTTTAGCATATTCTTTTTTTCATTTTGACTGGCACATATTTTAGCATCTTTCAGCTTAAAAATCTACCTTTATTTCAAATTTTTTTCCATCTCTTTGACAAAAAATAAGCTGTACAAATTGTAAAGTCTGTAATTAGCCAAAATAATGCACTAAGTCCAATTTTTACAATACTATCTATATTAACACTTTTTAATATAAGTAGTGTAAACAATTCTACAAAATTTGCAATAAAAATTGAAATCATTAATATTTTAGTATGTCCTATCCCTGCAATTACACCTTGTATTAATTTTTTAAATGGTCCAAATATTTGAGGAACACCAATAATTGTTAAATATTTTATAGCCATTAAGATTACTTCATCTGATTTTACAAAAATCATGCAAAATTGTTTTGGTATAACAAATGTAATTATTGCTATAAATAAAGTAGGTAAAATTAATAGTTTTAGCCCTTGTTTTACTATGTTCATAATTTCATCATTCTTTTTATTACCTACAAACTGTCCAACTGTTACTGTAGCCATGGTCTCAAATGAAAGTGCCATTACATAAACTGTATCTGCATATCTATCTCCGTATTCCATAAGCTGCACTACCTGCTGTTCCTGCTTGATTAGATATTCCAACCGAAAAAACTGCAACTATAGCTAAAAATATTTCTTCAAAAGTAATTGGTAATCCAAGCTTAATAATTTGTTTTATGTTTTCCTTTTTTAATTTCAAGTAATTAAATTCTATATTTAGTAACTTACTTTTTTTATTAACATATATAATCGAAATTATTAGTCCTATAAATATAGAAATCGTTGTTGCAACTGCTGTTCCAGTCACTCCCATACCTATTTTAATAAAAATAGGATCAAGTATTATATTTAAAATTGATGTTATCGTAACAAATACCAATGGTATTTTTGTATTCCCAATCGCTCTTAGTGCCATAATTATATCTGTCAATATCATATTAAATAATAGTCCTATTATATTAATTAATAAATACTGCTTTGTAACTTCAAAAACTTCTTTAGGTGTATTTAATAAATTAAGCCATATATTAGATGTTAAATATATTCCAATTATTGAAATTACACCTATTATAATTGATATTAAATATACTGTTCCTAATAAGTCTTTTATTTTTTCAAACTTTTTTGCTCCATAATATTGAGCCACTAATATTGATACTGCTGTAAACACTCCATATCCAATTGATCTTATAATTGTAATAATAGGGAAACTATTTGTTATAGCAGATACTCCCGCTTCTCCTACTAAATTTCCAACCCAAATTCCATCAACAATATTATAAATTGAATTTAACAAATTTGTTAATAATAATGGAATCAGCAAATACAGCATATTTTTAAGTAAATTTCCCTTTGTTAAATCTTTTCCTTCCATGTCTGTTTATATTTCCTTCCTCTACTATTTTAATTTTCTTGTTTATATCTATATTAAATATCTTTTTCATGATTTCCTCCTTTCCTTTTCTAACAGACACAAAAATAGCAGGGCTTTCAAACAAAGCACTCTGCTATATATTTATATATAATACAGTTTACTTGTGTCTGCTTATTTAGAGCATAACAAATAAACTATCAATATTAATCTCAGCTTTACTTTTTACACTCTAATTATTTAATTGTTACCTCATTTACTAAATTTCTCATATTTTTTACCTCCTTTTTCTAAAATTCATGGATATTTAAGGTAATTAACCCATATATAAAGTTTAACATCTAATCAAGCTTTTGTCAATTGTTTACATAATTTTTATAATCTTCCATGTTTTTTTAATACTTCTATTGCTTTATCTCGATGTAATTCTGGAATAATCTTTATTTTACAATTTGATTTTTCTACTATTTCTTCAAATGGAACAGCAAATTCATCACAAAAATATTCTATACTATCTTCAATAGTTGCTGCATAAACTACTCTACTTATTCCTTCTGAAAGAATTGCTTCCATACACATCATACAAGGCTCACACGAAGTATATAATGTACATTGATGCAGATTTCCTCTTGAAATACTATCCTTAATATTAGAAACTGCTGATTCAATTGCAATTAATTCTGCATGCGTATAAAGTGTATTTTTTATTGGTGTATCATCAGTGCTTTTTCCAATTATTTTTCCATTTCTAACAACTATAGCCCCAAATGGATAATAAGCTGTTTTGCTAATATCAATTGCCATATCTATAAACTTATTATCTTCCTCAATAAATTTGTTATTGTATTCTTTAATAACATTTAGAGCTTCATCTCTACAAATATTACCAACTATTTCTAAATCAGGTTTTACTTTTTTCACAAAATCCATTACACTAAAATCTTCTATATGATTGTAAAACAGATTGCTTGCTTCAATTTCAACTCCATATACTAATCTATCAATACCTGAATACATAATTGCTTCCATACACATCATGCAAGGCTCCATAGAAGAATATAAAGTGCATCCTTTTAAGTTCCCCATTATTGAATAACCCTGCAAAGCATCCTCTAATGCTACCATTGATGAATGTTCAAAAATCGTACTAGATACTGGAGTTTTTGCACTACTTCTTCCTATTATTTTTCCTTTTCTTACAATTACAGCTCCATAAGGATATTTTGCTAATTTACTTAATCTTATAGCCTCATTCATAAACTTGATATCTTCTTCCAAATTATACACCTCAAATTCTAAAATATTTCTATTAGTTTACTATACATTAATTGAATTAAACTCTTTAACTCCTTTTCTCTTTAGATAAAGCAATAATATAATATAAATTATTGTATAAGCTAATAATCCAATCAAAATAATCAAACTGTTTTGTATATTAAATTGAACAGCTTTAACAAGTAAAAATATAGTAACTCCAAGCAATATCATTCCTGCAAAAACAGCTACAAATGAGCTCATACTCTGTTTTACAACTTCTGTATCATTTTCTGCATCCATTTTAGGATATTTTAAATTTACAATTATTCCAATTAGTTCTGAAACTAGTGGTAATATAATTGATGCAATTATTATAGTTATCATTTCTAATATACTAAACCTAAATCTTATAAACATTATCAAATCACCAATTAATATAAATGGTATCATAATAGCTACTGCAGCATAAACTTTAGATAATATAATTTTTGCTGGTTTAATTGGTAAGCTTTTTAAAATATTAAAAGACTTTCCTTCTAATGATATCATTGAACATGTAATTGATGACATAAGTGATGCAAAACATACTAATCCAAATTGAATTAATGGAATATGCTGTATTGCATCTTGTACATTAAAACTAATATCAAGCCCTTGCCCTGAAATCATTTGAATTGAAGTTTCAATTTTTAATGAAACCAAAACACATAAAGCAATATAGAAAACAAGCCCAAATCCTGAATTAATAACAAATACAGGTGTGCTAACAAATCTATTTATTTCTTTTTTTATAAGTGCTAACATAGGCGTTCTAGTTTTTATTATATATCCAGATTTGTTATGTACTGTTTTTACACTTTTTACATTAGAATTTATTTTGAAATAGATTTTACTTAATATAAAAATCATACCTATAAATACTACTAAGTGTATTATGATAAATAAAGCTAAATCTTTAATGTTAAAATTAGTTATAAGCTTAATATAAGCGCCTACTGGATAGTATAATTTTGTTATAATATCATTTAAGCTTGATGCATTTTGAGCAATGTTTTTTATTACAGTTTGTAAATTAAATGATAAATACATTATTATTAATAGAAATAGCATTGTAATACATATTTGAGCTAGATTCTTAAGTCTAAATTTTGATGATGTAATAGATATTATTCCTCCAATAATACTAGATATTACAATCGGCATAATAGGAAGTAACAATAATGCTATTATTGAAACAATATAAAAAGTAATATTAGGATTCATATAACTTACATATACTACAATTGCAGGTACTAAAAATAACGTATTAAAAAAAAGTTCAAATACATAAAATTTAAAAATTCTTATAAAAAGTACAGTTGATCTTTTTATAGGTAAAGAGAACATTAAATTATCGTCTTTACAATTAAATAATAAACTACTTGCTTTATATATTCCTTCTATTAATACAAATAAACTTGTAAATAAAGCAAACAAAGTTAGTAGAATAAATTCTAAGTGCATATCTCTCAAAGGTTCCATCATCATATTGGCATAAGACCAAATTGATACAAAAATTGCAAACATTAAAAGAATTGGAATCAATTTATTTGATGTTTTATTATTCTTATTTTTAGTTCTTATATTAAAAAATTTCATATTATCAGTCATACAAGCTTTTATTAGTGACAATAATTTTTTCATAATAAGTTATATTCCTTTCTAATTTTCTAATTCTAAAAATACATTCTCTAATGACTTATCTCCTTTGATTTCGTCCATACTTCCAACTTTTATTAATTGCCCTTTTTTTATTATTGCAACTCTAGAACATAGCTTTTCTGCAACATCTAAAATATGAGTTGAAAAAAATATTATTTTTCCCTGTTCTTTCATTTCATTCATAACCTTTTTTACATCAAACACTGCTTTGGGGTCTAATCCAACAAAAGGTTCATCCATAATTAAAACTTTAGGATCATGTGCAAGTGCAGCAATTAGAGCAATTTTTTGTTTCATACCATGAGAAAATGAATTTATTGTATCATTTAAATTATTTTCTATTTCAAACATTTTTGCAAATTTTAAAATATTCTCTTCTCTTACAGCTTGTTCTACTTCATACATATCACATATAAAATTAATGAAATCTATTGCTTTCATATTCTCATAAAGCTCTGGATTATCTGGTACAAAAGCCATCTCTTTTTTACAATCTATTGGATTATCCTTAATGGATTTACCATTTATTAATATGTCTCCGCTCATCAAAATCGTGTATTCCAACTATTGATTTAATTAATGTAGTCTTTCCTGCCCCATTATGTCCTATAAATGCAAAGATTTCTCCATCATTTACCTCAAAAGAAACATTATCTAATGCTTTTTTTTCTCCATATTTTTTTGTAACATTTTTAATCTGAATCATAATTTTTCCTTTCTAAAAATTAGAAATTTTTTTCCAATTTTCACTTTTCTAATTGATTCTCGCTGTGTAAATCCCATTGTACCCCATTAAATAAGATATTTGGCGTTAATTTCATCTTTTTTGAAAACTCTCTAATCGCAAAAAAAAACTTTTTTTGTAAAATAAAAACCTTCTAGTTCTGGTTTATTTATATAATTGTCACTTATAAAATTTACAATAAAAACTTTATTTTCAATTTTTATATCTATACCAGTAATATGAAGCATTTGTCTCATTCCTGGAATATTTCTACCATTTTTAGCTACTCTTGTTTTCTGTATATCAAGCTTATCAGCTAAAATTATAATTATAGCTATGATATTATTAGTTTCAAATCCTTCTCTGTGAACTTGAATTGCATCTATTACTTCTCCTTCATGTTCTAATGTAATGTTTCTTTTTTTTAAATAGTATTTTGCATATTCAGCTCCATATTCATTATGTTTTTTCTTTCCTCTAAACATTCCGATATCATGTAAAATAGCAGCTATTTTTGCCTCTTCAATAAAATTATCATCATATATAAAATTATCATTATCTTCTCTTAACTTATTTAAAATTTGTTCAACAAGATTTGCAACATTTTTAACATGATTTAAATCATGATGAGCCCAACCATCTGACCTTCTGTCCTCTAGTTTTGCTATTAATTGGTAATAATTAATTATTACAGGATCATTTAGAATTTTGTTATATCTAGTTTCTTCACTCATTTAGTTCTCCAATATTTTAATAATATTTTCTAAAGCTTCCATTTAAATTTAAGCAGTATGGTTTTTCATTGGATTGCGAAATTCACTTTCGATTTCTTCTAATGCATCATTTATAATTATTTCATAGTCAACTTTTCCTTTACTATTAGCAAAATGTATCTCAAAACTATCATTAAATTTTTCTATTGCTACATCCTTTGATACTTTTCCTCTAGACATAATTTGAAATATTGTACTTAAATGATCTGCACAATCAGGATTATAGTATTTATACTTTCCTTCATTGGGTTTTCCATCTACATTTTCAACATGTAAACTTTTATCTCCTTCATTATGCCTTGCTTCATTTATACTAGCATTAGATTGATAAATTCCTTTATTCACATTAAATATAGCTCTTGATTCTATATCTATTTTTGATATTCCTTCTTTAACTCCAGGTAAAGTTTCTGCAATCAGTCCATCATTATCTGTTGTATTTTTTGCATAAGAAACCTGTGGAATATCAAATGCTCCATTTTGACTTATTATAATTCTTTTATCAGTTCCTGGAACACAAAAAATACAATCTTGATTACTTACTTCAACATCCCCCGAATTCTTAATATTTGTTACTTCTCTATTTTCTCCTCTATATAATGATAATTTTGATTGTGGTACTCTCTCATATGTTCCATCTTGTTTTTGAGCGACTAATCCAAATTTTGTATTATTTATTTCAGAATCATTTTTTCCATTACTTAAAAGATTTGCTAATTTATAAGAATGAACTACATATAATTTTTTATATTCATCATTCATATTTAAAGTTTCTCCCAATGTTGTCCCTGAATTATTAATAACTGTATTCAATGATATTTCGTTTAAACCAGGTAATATATTGTTTTCTATTTCATTTGATTTAAGCTCTCCAGATTCTTTTTTCTCTGTTTTAGCTTCTAATTTTTGAGATAATTCTATTTCGGATAAATTTTCAATTTTTTCTTTTTTTATTCCAAGCTGATTTGCAATTTGCTCTAATTGCTTTTCCCTCTCTTCAATACAATGAGCTAAATCTCCTTTTTCATCACCTTTAACCATATATCCTTGTGATTGAGTATTTATACTACCTACTTTTATTATTTTAGATTTTTCTTTATCTACTCTGTAAAGTATCTCCCAAGTTTCAGTTAATTCTCCAACTTTTTTATTTTCTATTAATCTAAAATATTCGTTTTTTGTATTATTTCCAATTCCTAGAAATTCAACACTAATAATACTAGTGTTATTAAATCCCTTTTCTTCTAGCTCCCTTGCTCTTTTAAGCATTATTGATTTAAAAACATCTTTCATAAAATTTATCCTCCTATTTTTAACATTATAGTATAATTACATAAGTGGTGCAACTAATCTTAGCAAAGATTGACAAATAGATTTAAAAAACTTTGGAGTTGCTTCTTTGGCAGAAATTATTCTACTTTTTTCTATTGTATCTATTACATCATTTTTAACTTCTTGTACAATATCTAAACTCTCTATATAACATCCGCATTCAAAATGCAAATATAAACTTCTAAAATCCATGTTAATGGTTCCTACTGTTGTAATTTTATCATCTGAAACAAAAACCTTACTATGTACAAATCCCGGAGTATATCTATATACTTTTACTCCACCTTTTACTAAAGGTTCAACAAAGGATTCTGAAACCATATAAACCATTTTTTTATCTGGAATTCCCGGAATAACAATTCTAACATCTACTCCTCTTCTTGTTGCTAATATTAAAGAATTTATCATGTCTGTATCAATGATTAAATATGGTGTCATAATATATACATATTTCTCAGCTTGATTTATTATATTTAAATAGACATCTTCTCCTGTAATATCATCATCTAATGGTGTCTCTCCATATGGAATTACGTACCCACTATTTGTTTTTTTATTACTAAAATCAAATTTATATTTCATAAAATCTTTGTCTTCATTTTTAAATGCATTCCAAATTGTTAAAAACATAACTGTATAGTTCCATACTGCATCTCCAGATATTTTTATACAATTATCCTTCCAGTGCCCATATTTACTGTTTATATTAATATATTCATCTGCAATATTTATTCCTCCTGAAAAAGCAACCTTTCCATCTATAACTAATATTTTTCTATGGTCTCTGTTATTCATAATAACTCCACCAATAGGTTTTAGTTTATTAAAAGCAACACATTTAATTCCTTTTTTCTTAAGTTCTTTTGGATATGAACTTTTTAATGTCGAAATACAACCCAAATCATCATACATAACTCTTACATCTACACCATCTGCTGCTTTTTCTTCAAGAATTTGTAAAATTGAATTCCAAAATTTTCCCTTTGCAACTATGAAATATTCAAAAAATATAAATTTTTCAGCTTTTTTTAATTCTTCTAAAATATCTTCATATGCATAATCTCCAAGAGAATAATAATCAATATCATTATTATTACTTGCTGGATATCCGGAATAATCTGTTAGATATTTTATTTTTCCATTTTGGGCGATTTTATCTTTTTGATTATCATCTTGAAGCAAGTATTTTTTACTTTCTTTTGTCATTTTAGTTATATTTTTTAAAATTTTACTTTTTTTCTTATTTCTTCCAATTATTACATATAATAGTGAACCTATTACAGGAGAAAGTAATATAATAATTATCCAGGGTAAAATATAAGAATAGCTTTTACTATTTTTAATTAAGTTAAGTACTAATAAAAAACCTAATATAACATATAAAAACCTTGCAACTGCGAATATCTCTCCTATAAATAGATAACTAAATAAACTTAAAAGTATTTGTAATATAATGCCTATTACTATTACTATTCCTCTTCTAATAGCCATTCCCATATAATAATCCTCCTTTTAAAAAATAGGAACAATTCTCTTTTCCAAATTTGGTAAAGAAAACTGTCCCTATTCTATGTTAAAATTTTATAATCTTTTCCCAAGGTAATTCTTTTTTTCCAAAATGTCCATAATTTGTAGTTTGTTTATATATAGGTTTTCTTAAATCTAAATAATTAATTATTCCAGTTGGAGTAAGATTGAAATGATTCATTATTTTGTTAGAAATTTCATCTTCAGAAATTGTATTAGTTCCAAACGTATCTACATAAACTGAAACAGGTCTTGCAACTCCTATTGCATATGCAAGCTGAACTTCACATTTTTTAGCATAACCATTTGCTACAATATTTTTCGCAATGTGTCTTGCCATATACGAAGCTGATCTGTCAACTTTTGTAGGATCTTTTCCAGAGAAAGCTCCACCTCCATGGCGGCTATATCCACCATAAGTATCAACTATAATTTTTCTACCTGTAAGTCCACTATCTCCTAATGGTCCGCCAATTACAAATCTTCCTGTTGGATTTATATAATATTTTGTTTTATTATCTAACAGATTTTTCGGAACAATAACTTTGATTATATTTTCAATAACATCTTTTTTTAGAATATCCATATCAATATCTTTAATATGTTGTGTTGATATAACAATGGTGTCTACTCTTATAGGCTTATCATCTTCATATTCTACAGTAACTTGAACTTTTCCATCTGGCTTAATATAGTCAATAATTTTATTCTTACGTACAAAAGCTAATCTTTCTGCTAGTTTATGTGCAAGATATATTGGAAGTGGCATTAGTTCATCTGTTTCGGAACATGCAAAACCAAACATTAATCCTTGATCTCCTGCACCATTTGAATCAAATTCTCCTTCTTTAGTTTCCATAGATTTATCTACTCCTAAAGCTATATCTTCAGATTGCTTTGACAGCTTAACAATTACATTACATGTTTTATAATCTATTCCTGTTTCACTGTCATTATATCCTACTTCTTTAATAGCATTTCTAACAACCGCTTCTATGTCAATATTAGCAGATGAAGAAATTTCTCCCGTAATATATATTTCACCTTTTCCAGCAACACATTCACATGCTACTCTAGAATTTGGATCTAATCTTAAATAACTATCTAATACACTATCAGATATATAATCACATAATTTGTCTGGATGTCCTTCAGTAACACTTTCTGAAGTAAATAATTTTTTCATATAATTTTTACCCTTTCTAAATGTATATTTTTTCTTCTATTCTGCTAATTTCCATTTTTGTGCATTTGTTTGATTCCAATCCCAAATATGAATATTTGTAAAGTTCTTTACATTTGCAGCATATAAATCTAATGCCTTTCCTGATTCTAATCCTAAAATTGTAATTGTTCCATCTGAATTCTTTATGATGTTCCATTTTTGAGCTGAAGTTTTATTAGATGTATATATATCTACATTAGTCATATTTACAGTTCTATTAGCATATACATCAACAGCTTTACTGCTTCCTTTATTTATAATAGTATAACTTCCATCATCATTTTTTTCAAATCTATATTTTTGTGCATCTGTTCTATTTAAATCATAAATACTTATATTAGTAAAATTATCTTTTCTTCCTGCATAAACATCTACTGCTTTTCTATAATTAATACTTGAAACTATACAATAATATTTATTTGAATTTATATTTACTGCACTTAGTTCTTCTGTACTTCTAATCTTAAATTTTTGAGCAGCACTATTATTTGTACTGTTAATTACAATATTAGAATTGTTCTTTTCTCCAGATGTTTCTAATACTAGACCTTCTGATGTATAAAAGCTTAATGTTCCATCTGTATTTTGACCAATATACCATTTTTGTGGTGAATTATTAATACTGTTTGTTAGCAAAACATTTTCACCTTTTTTACTTGTATTATTATTAGCAACTTCTAAATAGTTTTGTGATTTAGAATTTTGTAGATAATATGATTCATCATTATTTTTTATTAGTTTAATTCTTTGTGAATCTCCACAATTTAATGTATAAATTACCATATTATTTCCATTTTGTAATTTACCATTTTTTACATCTATTGTTCTACCATTTGAAGATACTGAAGTTATAAAATATTCTTTTCCTGTATCTATACTTGGTTTTTTTATTATTTTAAATGTCTTTATTATGCTACCTTTAAAGCCTCCAATTCCATCTATTCTAACTGTTGCTTCTCCTATATCTTTATTCTTAACATATGTAAGTTTATAATTTACATTTTTAGTTAATTTTGTATTTCCATTTGTTATTGATATATTTAATTCTACATTTTTTCCAGTATAATATGTAGGTGCTATTCCTTCAATCTTATAATCTAATAAGTTATAAGATTTTATTTGACTTTCTTGACCTTCAGTTGGATTTTGGCCTTCTTGTCCTTCACTTGGGTTTTGGCCTTCTTGTCCTTCACTTGGATTCTGGCCTTCTTGTCCTTCACTTGGGTTTTG
>CAMVJW010000015.1 GCA_947167965.1 uncultured Clostridia bacterium
GTTGGAAGAATTATATATAATGATGGCATTCCACAAGATTTAGGATATAAAGATAGAACAAATCCTGATGAAATGTTTGATTATGAAATAGATTTCCCAGTAAGTAAAAAGAAATTAGGAGTTATTATTGATAGATGTATTAAATTACATGGTTTATCGGTATCTGCAGAAGTTCTAGATAATATTAAAGAAAAAGGATTTAAATATTCAACTATATCAGGACTTACTTATTCTATGGAAGATGTTAAGGTTCCAGAAGAGAAAAAAGAAATACTTGCAGAAGCTGAAGCAAAAATAACTAATGTTAGAAAACAATATAGAAGAGGTTTAATTACTGAAGAAGAAAGATTTAAAGAAGTAGTTAATGTATGGAATGAAGCTACAAATAAAGTTGGTAAAGCATTAGAAACTAGTTTGGATGAATTAAACCCTATATTATTAATGGTTACATCAGGAGCCAGAGGTAATTTAAGCCAATTAAGACAAGCTGCTGGTATGAGAGGACTTATGGCTGGAACTACTGGTAAAGTTATTGAAATACCAATTAGAGCATCATTTGCAGAAGGTCTAGACGCCTTAGAATACTTTATTTCGTCACACCAAGCACGTAAAGGTCTTGCTGATACAGCTTTAAGAACAGCTGACTCTGGATATTTAACAAGAAGATTGGTTGATGTAGCTCAAGAAATAATTGTTAGAGATGAAGACTGTGGTTCTAATGAAGGACTAATTGTTTATGACATAAAAGATGGAAATCAATTAATAGAACCTATTCAAGAAAGATTAGTTGGAAGATATCCTGTAAGAGATATTGTAAATCCTACAACAAATGAAGTAATTGTTGATACAGAAACAATGATTACTGATAAATTGGCACAAGATATAGTAGATGCAGGAATTGAAAGAGTAGAGGTTCGTTCTGTACTTGGATGCCATTCTAAACATGGTGTTTGTCAAAAGTGTTATGGTATGAGTTTAGCAAGACATAATAAGGTTGAAATTGGTGAAACTATAGGAATAGTTGCTGCTCAGTCAATTGGTGAGCCAGGTACACAGCTTACAATGAATACAAAACATGCCGGAGGAGCTACTGGTACAGATATTACTCAAGGTTTACCAAGAGTAGAGGAATTATTTGAGGCACGTAAACCTAAGGGACTAGCTGTAATGACTGAAATTGCAGGAAAAGTTAAAATTAAAGAAACTAAGAAGAAAAAAGAAGTAATTGTTACATCTAAAGATGATTCAAAAACATATACAATTCCATTTGGTCCAAAACTAAAAGTTAAAGATGGAGATATGGTAGAACCTGGAGATGCTTTAATAGAAGGATCTTTAAATCCAGCTGATATTTTAGCTATCAAAGGACCTGAAGGTGTATTTGAATATTTAACTACAGAAGTTCAAAAAGTTTATAGAAACCAAGGTGTTGATATAAATGACAAACATATTGAGTTAATTGCAAGACAAATGCTTAAAAAGGTTAGAGTTGAAGATAATGGTGATACAAATATGTTCCCTGGAACACTTGTTGATATGTATGAGTTTGAAGATGAAAATCAAAAAACAATAGATGCAGGATTAAGACCAGCTACAGGTAAACGTGTATTACTTGGAATTACAAAAGCATCTCTTGCAACAGAGAGCTTCTTATCAGCAGCTTCTTTCCAAGAAACAACAAGAGTATTAACAGAAGCTGCAATAAAAGGAAAAGAAGATGAGTTAGTAGGACTTAAAGAAAATGTTATTATAGGAAAATTAATTCCTGCTGGTACTGGTATGAAAAAGTACCAAGATATAACAATAAATACAGAACTTAAAAAAGAAGAAGATACTTCAGATGAGACAGCTGATGCAGTAGAAGGTAAATAATAAAATAATAGTAGTGAAAGAGGTAGAAGATTAATTATATGGTTTCTGCCTCTTTTTTATTCATTAAAAGAAAAAATGTATTTAATTTTTGTTTATCAACTTAAAAATTCTACAAAAAATATTTGTAATAGAAAAATAATCGAAAATAACTGAAAATTAAGGCTTTTACAGATTGACAAAAGTCGACAAATGCGGTATAATATGGGAGTTAAAGAATATAAAAATGAGAGAAAAAAGAGGAGAAAAAAATGATAAACGAAAAAATTAGAAACATAGCTATAATAGCTCACGTAGACCATGGGAAAACAACACTTGTTGATAGTTTGTTAAAACAAAGTCACATTTTTAGAGATAATGAACAAGTACAAGAAAGAATAATGGATTCAAATGATTTAGAAAAAGAAAGAGGAATAACAATACTTTCAAAAAATACATCTGTTATGTATAAAGATATAAAAATAAATATTGTTGATACTCCAGGACATGCTGATTTTGGTGGTGAAGTAGAAAGAGTATTAAAAACAGTAGATGGAGTTTTATTATTAGTAGATGCATTTGAAGGTGCAATGCCACAAACAAGAGAAGTATTAAAAAAAGCATTAGCGCTAAATTTAAAACCAATTGTAGTAATAAATAAAATAGATAGACCTGGAGCAAATCCAGAAAAAGTAGTTGATCAGGTAATTGAATTATTTATAGAGCTTGATGCTACAGATGAACAATTAGATTTCCCAGTAGTATATGCTTCTGCAAAAAATGGAACATCAAAATTAGATTTATCTGATGAAGATAGTGACATGACACCACTTTTTGAAACAATGATAAATACAATTGAGCCACCTAAGTGTGACCAAGATGGGCCATCTCAAATGCTTGTATCAAACATAGATTATGATGACTATGTTGGAAGAATTGGAGTAGGAAGAGTAGAAAGAGGAACTTTTAAATTAGGACAACAAGTAACAATTTGTAAAGCAGATGATACAACATATAATGGTAAAATTGCAAAATTATATACACATGATGGATTGAAAAAAGTTGAAGTAGAAGAAGTAGGAGCAGGAGATATTATAGAATTTGCAGGAATTTCAGATATAAGTATAGGAGAAACAGTATGTGATCCATCTAATATTGAAAAAATTCCATTTGTAAATATAGATGAGCCAACAGTTACAATGACATTTTCTGTAAATAATGGACCTTTTGCAGGAAGAGAAGGAGAATTTGTAACATCTCGTCATATTAGAGATAGACTATTTAAAGAATTGGAAAGAAATGTTTCTTTAAGAGTAAAAGAAGGAGAAACACCAGATTCATTCGAAGTATCTGGAAGAGGAGAACTTCATTTATCAGTATTAATAGAAACTATGAGAAGAGAAGGATTTGAATTACTTGTTTCTAGACCAAAAGTTATAATTAAAGAAATTGATGGTCAAAAATGTGAACCTATAGAATCATTAGTTGTTAATGTGCCAGATGATTCGGTTGGTACTGTAATAGAAAAACTTGGAAGAAGAAAAGGCGAAATGGTTAATATGGAGCCGGCAGAAGATGGACATACAAAAATAGAATTTAATATTCCAGCAAGAGGATTAATTGGATATAGAACAGAGTTTTTAACAGATACAAAAGGGGAAGGAACTATGGCTAGCATGTTTAAAGGATATGAGCCATTTAAAGGAGAAGTAGTAGCTAGAGTTAGAGGTACAATAGTTGCATTTGAAGCTGGAAAATCAATTACTTATGGATTATATAATGCACAGGAAAAAGGAGACTTATTTATTGGACCAGGTGTAGAAGTATATGAAGGAATGATTGTAGGACTAAATGCTCGTTCAGAAGATTTAGCTGTAAATGTATGTAAAGAAAAACATCTAACAAATACTAGAGCATCAGGTTCTGACGAAGCTTTAAGATTAGTACCACCAATTCAAATGAGCTTGGAAAAAGCTATTGAATTTATTCAAGATGATGAATTAGTAGAAGTTACACCAAAGTCTATTAGATTAAGAAAGAAAATTTTAAATAATAAAGAAAGAGAAAGGGCCGCTAGAAATAGTGGGAAATAATATGAGTAATCATTTATCGAAAGAAGATGAAGAGAAATTAGAAAAAGAGTTGTATGATAGAATAAAATCTTTATTAATTGCTCCTTTGTATTATTTAAAAAAAAGTAATGATTATAAACTTATTATAAATCTTAAACAATGTTATAGTAATTTTAAAATTGATAATTTAGAAGGTATAATTAAATCTGTACTTGCACAAGTTAAACATGACATAATATGTGAAGTAATACAAGATACAATTAAGTTCTATTACAGAAATAAAGGAAATGTTAATTATGACGATGATGATATTTTTAATGCATGTAAGGAGAAGGCTCAAAAATACGGACTAGATGAATTAATATCCAAAGAAATATATAATATGGTAAGATCACAAATAGATGTAAAAGAAAGGATTATTATTAAATCTATAGAAGAATTAGAAATATACATTTTAGAAAATTATAAAAATACAATATTAGATTTTAAAAAACCGCATATAAACCAAGAAATTGAAATTGAGAAACTAACAAGACAAATTTGCCGAGAGATTAAATTAGCAAATTCTGAATTTAGTGATATTGAACAAATAGTTAAAGATATTATACAAAGGATTTATGATTGTGACTTACGTATTGATGATGACGGTAGACAGACTCCTAATGAATTATTCAGATTTCAAATGATACCTTGTGTTCAAAATAATGATCCTAAAGGTACTCGTGGCGATGAAAATGATGGTAATAATTTTTTTTCATTATGTCAAGAGATTAAAGGTTATTTAAGTGAACTATATAATAGTAAAGTATCTGATGAAGAAATTATTAGATTAGCTTTAAGTAAGTTTGCTGAACAAATTGCTAATGCGGGATACAATTTTAATGCTGAACAATTCATCGGAAGACGATTGAAAGAAATAAAAGAAAAACAAAGCAGTACAGAGAATACAGTGGATGGTTAGTTTAAATGCAGTTTATAATAGGATTATTATAAAAACATAATAACTTGCTAAAAGATGAAAAAAGAAAGAAATATTGAAGGTACTTAAACGTAAGATGCTTAAGATTTAATATAAAAATAATAAAAAAGGAAAGGATGTTTTAAAATGTTATATTAATTTTAAAACATAAATGGTGTAATTATGAGAGATCCATACAGTAATCTTACTAGACAAAGTAAGGTAAAAAAAGGGGATTGTAAAGTGGCTCAAAAATTGGCTGATTCGGAAGGAATTGGTCGAAAAAAAGAAAAAAAAAGAATAAATACCCAAAGAGAAATATTAGCAAAAATAATAGATATAGCAATCGAAAATAAAGATTATACATTAGAAGAATTAAAGAAAGCTGTGCAAAAGCAAATTGATGAAGAAAAAAGAACAGAAGAACAAACTGACATAGACTACTATAGATGTAGGATATCAAGAAGAGATTTTACGGTTTATAATTTGGATGTTGTTGATAGAATAGAAGCTGCTTTTAAGTTGGGTTATGATATGTGTAAAAATACACTTGGATATGATATTAAATCTAAAAGAGAAGATTTTGATGATTTTAAAAGTATGCGTGAAGGTTTGATAACGAACCAAGGAGAAAACAGTAAAGATCGTTCAGAACAAAAATAATAAAAAGTAGCGACATCGAGCAAAATAATAATAAGTGTAGAAATAAATTTAATTATTAATGAATGGGGAAAAACAATGGCAAAAAGGTATACAAAGGACCAACAAAAAGTAAATAGGACTACAAAAGGTACAAGTGATTATTATACGAGTTCTAGAGCAGATTTTACTGTTAGTAAAGGTTTTGTTGTAAATAGAATTGCCAAAATACGTGAATTAGTAGCTACAGTTATAGATTTAGCAGTTGCAAATGGGGATATTGAATTAAGAGAATTAAAGGAACAATTAAATCAAGATAAAAAGAGCAATTTAATTACATATTATGGAAATGAATTAGATTCTGAAGTACTAAATGATCCATGGGTTCATTTTATTAACAGAGTAGAAGTAGCTTTAAAAAATGAATATAGTTTTGTTGTAAATGTTTTGGGATATAATATTAGTACTTCGGAAGAAAAATACAATAGTTTTAGAAAAAGGTATTTAGATTCAAAGGATAAATCAACAGAAAAAGATACTACTTCAAAAGATAAAGCAAAGAATTAATGTATGGGAATAATGTTTGTATAAGAGATGATTAATAAAAATTTTGACTGAGAAACTGGCAAGTTTTCATTAAGAAAGTAACAAAAGAAATATCATAAAAAGGTAAAAAGGGTTAATGCGAAATCTATAGTTGAAAAGAAAGCTGGTATTAGATGTAATGAGTGTAATGGGAAATAGAAATAGGAGTTTTAATGGTATATTAAGTAAAAGTGTAGAGAATACTTATTGTAAGTACAAAGTTTTTAAGCTTGTATTAAAAAATAAAGACAGAAAAACAGGGGGTTTTCCAGAAGAATTAGATACTGTTATATCTAAAATAGAAGAAGATATTTTGGGTGATAGAGATAAAGTATTAACTACTGAGGAAAAAGATTTAATTAACAGTCATGTACAAGATTTATATAATAGATATTATCAAGTATTAATAAAAGAAGAAATGCTCACTTTATTAGAACGACATGTTGAGCAAGCTAATATTAATGAAAAGATAGTAAGTGCTATTTTAGATAAAAAAGAGGATGAAATTTTTGACACATTAAATGAAATACAATCTGATTTTATTAAAAGTATAAGTGAATATCTTTCTGCCCAACAAAAACCAGAATTAAATGATGAACAACTTGAATTAATTAAACTATATTTTTTTGAACTGGTTAAATATTTTGAGTCAATAGGTTCAAGTTTAAAAAAATATTCATTTAAATTTAAAGTTCTAGGTTCTATAGATAATTTAGGAAAATCAAATGAAAGCAAGGTAGAGAGCTTTGTAAACTATCTTACCTCAGCTTTACATCAAAAATCTTACTATCTAAGTTTATCAAGTGTGGAAAATGAAAAATTAAAGGAACTGACTCGTAATTACATATATGCTTTAATTATAAGAGAACAATTGAAAAAGTACTTAAAACAAAATAGTTTTGACAGTAAAATAGCAGTAAGAAAATTTATGGAAAATGAACAAATTCAATTTAAAGCTATGAATAATAACAATCAAAACAAAGGAATAAACGGAATTAGAGTTTCACAAGATGAAATGGAATTAAATAGAATTGCTAACAGTATTTTAGATGAAATAGCTACACAATTATATTATTATAGCATAGATTATAATACAAAAGATGAGAATGATAGTGGAGAAAAAAAGGCAATAGCAATAATGATGGAAGAATTAGGAGTTGAAGAAATTCCACTTTATTTAATATGTAAAGCAAGAATGAAAGGCGCTTCAATAGAAAGAATACAAGAAAATTCTGAAAAAAATAGTAAGTTAATTAGTAACTAGAGCTAAATTTTCTAGAAAGCTTAAAAAAGAATATTCTTTTATAATTTAATATGTTAGTTTACAGTAATCAAATTGTTTTATATTAAATTGAAAAGGAGAAAAGATGAAAGAAATAAATCAAAGAGAAAGGAAATATCATAATAATTATGTCGAGCGTAAATATCAATCGATACTTTATGCAGTAGGTAAAAGGAAGCAAAAGAAAAAAGCGCCTGTAAAAGGTATTAAACTAAAAATAATAGAGTATTTAAAAAATAATAAATGGAATATTGAAAAATCAATTTCTGAATATAGCAGTAAAGAATCAAAGCTTGTAAATGATACAATTTATGATATTGCGAAAGGAATTATTGAAGAAAATATAGAAACACTTACAAATTATTTTAGAGAGAATGATGAAGCAATGGCAATTGAAATGATGAAAAAAGATATTGAATCAGATTATATTCCTAAAGATTGGATTTGGGTTGCTAGAAAAAACATATTAGAAGAAATGCTGTTGAAAAATTTAAATAGTCCAAGTTTAACTGTTGAACAATATTTGAGAGAAAAGCTTCCATCTCTTGAAGGTAATGATTTAGGAAAAAATATTTTAGAAAGAATTACGGAAAAAATAGCTGTTAATTATAGAATTATATATGGCGGAATGATACAATGTTTGGCTGGTAATAATTATGATGTGGAAAGTGCAGTAGAAGATTATTTAAAAAAGAATAATGAATCAGTAGTATCAGAAGACAAAAGTACAGAAACGGTAGAATCTAGTATTTCTAGTGATGCTACAAATAGACAAAGATTCAAAAGTGATATTAAAGCAGAAGATGCATCAAAAGAAAGATTTTTAACATATGTTGCAGAATGTATTAACAATAAAATAAAAGATTTGTTAAAAGAATATATGAGTGATTTAAATTTATCTTTAAAACAGGTAAGAAGTAATGTATTGAGGAGTATTAAAAGCCATATACCAAATGAATGGATAGATTACGCTAAATTATATAGATTTAGAGCATATTTGAACAATGGACATACAATGCAAGATGCAAGTGAAGAGATGAAAAGAAACGAAATAATAGGTGAGGATTTTTTAATACCAAATGAATGGATAGAAGATGCTAAATATAATGTTATAAAACCTAGATTATTTAAATATTTACAATATCCAAATATATATGATAATGGAACTGCTTTAAATAGAATTATACAAGAAACAGGAATAGAAATAGATGAAAAAGACACAGTAGTAGTTGGTGTAAGAAATGCTATAATATTAAATAAAATATTAGAATACTACAACAAAGCTGGAGATGATAAAAAAATAGATGACATTTTCAGTACAATTGAATCTAAAATCAATCATGATATTTCACCAGAATGTAAGAATAATGCATTATGTGAAATTGCAAAAGACTTAACCGAGAGATTTTTAAGTACTGAAGAAATTAAAACCTTTACTATTATGTGTAAAAGAATAAAAGAAAAACTTGGAATTGAAAAATTAGACGAAAATACAAAAAATATAATTAGAGAAACAATGAATAGAAGACAAGCTATGAGATAATCTTATCATACATAAAGTGTAACTATTTGACTAATAAAAGTAAAAAAATTAACAAAGAAGAATCAATAGAATTAGAAAATTACTTATGAACACTAGATGATAGAATCATAATATGAGACAAAGAGCAAAAAAAGAGGATAATTTAAAATTAGAAATAATGTATTTAATCGCTATAGGGAAAAGAAAAAAGGAGAAATTGCTCAGATAATGAAATAAAAGAAATACCTTATAAAAGAATGTTACAAATATATGCTGAAAGAAGGTTTTAATATGAGAAAAGATGAAAGTAAAAGATTACCAAAAAATGGTGCTCCTCCAGGAGTACATGTACATGATCCTTATGGAGCAATGGCTAAAAGACTTGTAGGGAAAGCAAGTTCTGAGAGAAAAAGAAAAGATGATCGAGCAAAAGAGAATCTTTTTACGGAAAGAATAAAACAAGATATTCTTAAAGGTGGAACTACTGCTGAGATTATAGAAAAATATTTTAGTGAATATAAAGGTGTATTTCATGAATTAGATGATAAAACTGCAAAAACTCTAATGGAAAGAATGATATGTAGATTAAAAACTGAAATGATAAATGAAATGAGAAATAGCTTAAGAGAAAATGATGATTTAGAGTCAGAAATAATGTATCTAATTTCGGAAGGAAAAAATGAAGATGAAATTGTTCAAATATTGATAAGGATTTTTCAAATGGAAGAATCTGATATAAGAAATAGAATTAATGAAATAAAGTTTAAAATGGAAGAACTTTGGAATCATTATAATGAAACCTTTTTAGATAAAAGAGGAATATTAAATGTTTCGATGGCAAAATCTACTTTTGATAAAATTTTACAATTTGAGGATGAATATAAAATATTAGATCGTTCTGGATGTAAAACATCTATTCTTAATGTTGATAATGGAATAATTCCAAATGGAATAGCAATTTTATGCAGATATTTTAAAATGAAAAATGAGAAAATGAAGGAAGCCGAAGAAGATCCAAATAGGTATTCTTCAAAATTTAGACAAAGTGTAAAAGTTCCACGGAGCAGGTGGAGTTAGTACAGATAAGAAAAAGAAACCATTGAGTGGAGCAGATAGCAAATTACCATATTTTGAAGAGGATATAGGAGATTATATTTTATAAATAATACATTTTACGAAAGGTAAATGAAAAATGAATACAAAAATAGAAGCAATAAAACAAAAAGCACTAAATGAGCATATACCCATAATAATGGATGATACATTATTAGAGATAGAAAAAAGAATGAAAGAAAAAAAGCCATTTAAAATATTAGAGATAGGTACAGCAGTAGGATATTCGGCAATATGTTTTTCTGAATTTTTACAAGAAAATGGAAAAATAGATACAATAGAACGAGAAGTAGACAGAGCAGATGAAGCAATAAATAACATTAAAGAACTAAAACTAGAGGATAAGATAAATGTTATAATTGGAGATGCTGTAGAAATATTACCAACATTGAATGATAAATATGATATGATATTTATAGATGCGGCTAAAGGAAAATATCCATTTTTCTTAAAAGAATCATTAAGACTATTAGCTGATAATGGTACTATTTTTGCTGATAATATTTTATATAAAGGCTACGTTATGAGTGATTATAATAAACATAAACAAAGAACAGCAGTTAGAAATTTAAGAGAATATATTCAAAATGTAACACAAGACCCAAATCTTGAAACTGAAATTTTAGAAGTGGGAGATGGACTTGCAATTACAAAAAGAAAATAAAAAAGACAGTGAAAAATAAATATTATTCTCTGTCTTTTTTATTTTCTGGTGAACTGGATGCTTTATTATCTGAAGATTGAAAATTTCCTTGAGGATAAAATTTAGAATTAATAGGTTCTGGATTTATTAGGCTTGATGCTTCTTTTAAATCGGTAGTTGCTTTTTTATCAATACCTTCTTTAGAATCTACAGTATCGTATAATCCGCTAGCTGCTTTCATACAAAGTTCAACATATTTATCAATACCTTCTTTAGAATCTACAGTATCGTATAATTCGCTAGCAGCTTGTTGACAAAGTTCAACATATTTATCAACAACCATATGTGCTAAAGCGGAAATTCCAACACGATTTCTAAATCTAGCCAATAAAGCATCTTTTTTTGTTTTTTGCTTTATAATTAATGTATCAGGTTCATCAGAATGATTTGGTTGAACTTCATAAGCTTTTGCACATTCATATTCTAAAAGTCTTTCAATATATTCCTTAAATGGAATACTAATAAAAGTTGATTTATTCGAAGCAGAACTTTTAATTACTTCAGTAATATTATCTTTAATTCTTATTTGAGATTTAGCTAACTTAGCTAAATCAACTTGTTTCTCATTTTTATTAGTTTTATTTTTGATAGAAGCATTTGACATTGAATTTAAGAAATTACAGTAAATTGCTAGTAATAATCTATTAACTTTTTCGTCATCTGTTGGATTTTCCAATTCAAAAAATTTATTTAAATTATATGTTGTTTTACCTGGTTGATTTGAATTATGTTCTGAAGGACCTTCTTTTGTCATATCATCGCGAAATTCAGTTCTTCCTATAAATTCTAGAGAAATATCATCTAATGATAAAACTGTATGAAATGATGAATATCCATAGGTATAATTAACTTCTTTAGAGGAATCAATTTGAATATCAAAACTATATTGTGGATCATTTTTTACAGATTCTATTAAATCTATAAGTCTTTTTCTTATAATATAATTATGTAGTCGGTCTTTTTTTATTTGATCCAAATTATCCTTTAAATGTCTTAATTTTATAATATAGGCTTTTCTTTCACTGTCCGGAAGAGGATCCCTAAAATCCGGATTTTTCGAAGCTTTCTTTTCTTCTTCAAGACTTTCTATAAGTTGAATATCAAAAGAATCATATTCTTTTTCTAATGGATTATTACCACCATCGGATTTAGAAGTATTACTTGATAACGTATGAGAGTTATACTCTTTACTTTTATCCATTATTTTAAACATATCTATTACTTCTTTAGGAATTTCTTTATATTGATTACACAATTCTTGTAATACTTTCAAAATTTTTTTTTGACGTTGATCAAAATAGTTGTTAGAACCTTCTGATAACTTTATTAGTTCCATTATATCAGAAATAGAGTAATCAATTTCTGATACAATACGTTGTTTGGAAGAGGGATTTAAAAAACCTTTAGATTGATTTTGAAATTTTTCTATTTTAGATTGATATGGAACGCCAAACATACTTGCATTTGTTAACAAAATAAGTAAAGCAATTAACTGTTCATAATAATCTTCCAAAGTTGATATGTTCTCAATATCAAGAGGAACAATTTCATGAGGAATAGTAGAATCTTTAGAATTATCATTTGAACCATCAATCGAGTCATCAATAAAAACATTTGATATATCAATTTTATCTTTACTATGAGAATTGTCATTTAAATATTTTTCTATTACTGAATATTGATTATAGAGTTTTTTTAGTTCAGAATCATTAGAATTTTTACAGTAATCTGAAAAATCAGCAAGGGTATGTACTACAAGAGTAGCTCCATGTAAATCTTTTATAACTTCTTGTTTAAATTTTTCAACCATCCTATCTATATCTTCTTTGGTAGGTGAGGTTTGTGCAAGTACTTCTAAATTATAGTCTATCTCTTTTTTTACATTATTTATAAAACTATCAAATCCTTTTTGACGATTTGGAATATTAGATCTTGATGTAAAATCAAACTTTACTTCCATATAAAATGCTGCAATAACATCATTTATATATTTAGTTAGTGCTTCTGACTTTTGGTATATATCTATTGTTTCTGCTAAAGCAGTGTAAAACTTTTCTTGAGCATATCTTAATAATAATTGTTCATTTTCCTTTGTTTCATCTGTTTCGATAGTTAATCACCTCTGTATGTAACTATTAAAATATAGTTATAAATTAATAGTTATAAATTATCTTCTATTTTTTAATAAATCATATCACAAAATAAAAAAGAAAGCTAGTAAAATCATATTATTTATGATAAAATTAGAAAAACATTAAATTTTTAGGAGAAAACAATATGAAAAAACCAGAACTATTAGCCCCTGCAGGCTCATTTGAAAAAGCAAAAATAGCATATTTATATGGAGCAGATGCTGTATATTGCGGAACATCAAGTTTATCATTAAGATCAAGAGCAGCAATAAATGATGACGATTTATTTAAAACAATAGAATATGCGCACTCTATAGGAAAGAAAATATATGTAGCAATGAATATATATGCATTTGATACAGATTATGAAGAAATAATCTCAATGTGTAAAAAACTAGAACAAAATAAACCAGATGGAATAATAGCTGCAGACCCAGGAGTAATATCAGCTATATTAAAATATGCACCATCAGTGCCAGTAAATGTAAGTACACAAGCAAATTTAGTAAGTTTAGAATCTTGTAAATTTTGGTATAACCAAGGTTGTAAAAGAATGATAATGGCAAGAGAAATGGATAAAAATCAATTAAAATATATAATGGAAAATAAGCCAGAAGGAATGGAAATAGAAATATTTATACATGGTGCAATATGTTTTTCATATTCTGGAAGGTGTTTTTTAAGTGACTTTTTATGTGGAAGATCAGCAAATTATGGAAGTTGTGCACAAAGTTGTAGATGGACGTATGATGTATATCTTGAAGAAAGAAACAACCCAGGAAATTTAATGCCAGTAGAAATGGATGAGCATGGAACAAGCATACTTTCATCAAAAGATTTATGCTTAATAAATGAACTTCCAGAAATAATAAAGATGGGGGTAGATAGTTTAAAAATAGAGGGAAGGCTTAAAACAGAATATTATATAGCAAGTATTGTAGGAATATATAGAACAGCAATAGATGATTATTTTGAAAACCAAACAAATTATAATCCAGAAAAATATTTAAAAGAAATCGAAAAAATTAAAACCAGAGGGCTTACAACATTTTACTTTAATGATAGAAACAATAAAGATATTCAAGAATATGAAGGAAAACAATATAATGCAGATTATGAATTTGGTGGAAAGGTTATAGAGTATAACCAAGAAAAATCAAAAATAGAAATTAGAAACAAATTATCTGTAGGTGATAACTTAGAAATCTTAATTCCAGGAAAATTAGAACCATTTAAATTTGTAATAGAAAAACTATGGGATATAGATACAGATGAAGAAATAAATACAGTAAACCCAGGAAAACAAGGACAACAAGTTAAAATGGAACTTCCAATAGAATGTAAAGAAAACTGGATTTTAAGAAGAAAAAAATCATAGTATAGAAGGGAAATTTATAATATGTATTATGAAAAACTAGAACCAATATTAGAAGATCTTCAAAATAAAGATATAGATGTAGCAGGTGGAAGTGTAGTAGGCATGATACTTTCCATTATTAATTCACTAATTACATATACCTGTAATTTAACAAAAGATAAAAAGAATTATGAAAATGTTAGAGAAGAAGTATTAGATATATTAAAAGAAAGTGAAGATTTAAAAACTAAAACCTTGCAGGCAATAGATATGGATGAAAAAGTTTTAAAAGAAATTCTTATAGCATATAAGAAT
Source organism: uncultured Clostridia bacterium (assembly GCA_947167965.1). Taxonomy (GTDB): domain Bacteria; phylum Bacillota; class Clostridia; order TANB77; family CAG-508; genus CAG-269. Next base: position 14,527 of record CAMVJW010000015.1, read on the forward strand.
AGAAAAGAAGTACCTGAAAAGCTAGAGAAAGTATATAAAAAATCAGCTGAATTTTGTATGTCTGTTACAGAAAATGCTTATAATACTTTAAAACTAGCTAAAAAAATAAGTAAAATAGGAAACAGAATGCTTGTTAGTGATTACAAAATATGTATGATGTATGCATTTACATCTGTTGAAGCAAGTATAGAAAATGTTAAAATAAATGTTGATTCTATTAAAGATGAAAAATATAGAAATAAAATGATTGAAAAATACCAACAAATATATAAACAAGCTAGGGAGTTATATTTAGAAACCAACTAGTGAATTTTTTGTTTGAGATAAGAATAAAATTAAAATAAGAGGAATAGTATTATGGAATTATTATTAGATGGAAAATTAGTTAGTGCAAGTATCAAAAGTAGATTTGAAGAAAAATTAAAACTATTAGAAAAAAAACCTAATTTAGTAGTACTTACATTAAATCCAAATGATGCAAATTTGTCATATATTAGAAAAATAGAAAAAAATTGTAGTAAATATGAAATTGGATTTGATTTAAAAATAACAAAAAAAGAACAAGAATTTATAAAAGTGTTAGATGAATCAATTAAAGATAAAAGTATTACAGGAATAATGTGCCAGCAACCATTACCTAAGCATTTATTTACTGAAATAAATAAAATTCCAAAGGAGAAAGATATAGAAGGAATTACACATGAAAGTTTAGGAAAAGTTTTTGTGGGAGAAAAAAATATAAATATTCCTTGTACTAGTAAGGCTGTAATTGAAACATTTGATTATTATAATATAGATTTAACTGGGAAAAATGTGGTAGTAGTAGGTAGAAGTAACATTGTTGGAAAACCACTTATTCCACAACTTTTAGAGAAAAATGCAACTGTAACAATATGTCATTCTAAAACTAAAAATATCGAAGAAATTCTAAAAACTGCAGATATTATAATTATGGCAATTGGAAAAGCAAAATTCTTAAAGAAAGAAATGGTAAAAGAAGGAGCAATTATTATTGACGTTGGTATTAATTTTGAAGATGGGAAAATATGTGGAGATGTGGATTTTGAAGATGTTAAAGATAAAGTTTATGCTATAACTCCAGTTCCAGGAGGTATAGGAGTAATTACTAATGCTGTACTAATTGATAATATAATTAATTCAACTAAATTTTAAATATAAATAGTATAAAAAAGAAAAATATTTTTTAAAATTTTTTTTGGAAAAAATTAACAAAAAAGCGTGAAATTCACATAATATTGGACTTAGGTAACCTTTTTCAATATTTTGACTTTTTTGCCAAAATGTAGTATAATGAAGATGTTGATGACATTAAGAAGAAATTGTTTATTAACAAACATTGGAAAGGAGCTAATACATATGTATAATGTGGGAGACCAAATAGTATATCCTATGCACGGAGCAGGAACAATTGATTCAATAGAGGAAAAAGACATTTTTGGAGAAAAACAATCTTACTATATACTTAAAATGCCAGGAGAAGTTAAAGTTATGGTACCTATTGCAAAGGCAGAACAAGTAGGTGTAAGATCAGTAATTGACAAAGGTTCAGCAGATAAAGTATTTAAATTACTAGAACAAGACGAAACAGAAATGAATAAAAATTGGAACAAAAGATATAGAGATAATATGGATAAACTTAAAAGTGGAAACATATTTGAAATTGCAGATGTTGTTAGAAATTTAAGTTTTAAACAAAAAGAAAAAGGATTATCTACTGGAGAAAAGAAAATGCTAAATAATGCTAAACAAATTTTAGTAAGTGAGTTAGTGTTAGCTGAAAATTCAAATACAGACGAAATAGAAGAAATGGTAGATAATAAAATTAATAATTCATTTATAACATATAGAGCACCAGCGGATACAGTTAAAGAAAACATTGTTAAAAAATTTATACCTTTTAATGCTACAGGAACAGCAGATACAACAGAGAATGCATAAAGTATTAAAAATAGCACAACTTTTGAAACATTTATTGAAGGAACGATTATTATTAAAAGATTGTTTTTAAATCTATAGTGGATTTAAAAATAGTCTTTTTTATTTTTGTAAAAAGATTATTTTTTTGTAAAAAATTGTGATATAATGTGTTCATAAAAATTAAAAGGAGTTTTTTTAATGAAAAAAGAAGAAATGAAAGAAAAATTAGAAGAACTAAAAGGAAAAATTAAACTATTTAGAGAAAAGGCAAATGATAAGATTAATGATGACATTGATCAATTATTATTAAAAAACATGGAGACAAAGGAAAAAATTAATGAAAGAATTAAAGAGCATAAAGGAAATATAAATGCCCTAAAAGAAAATATAAAAATGTCTTCTGATAGAGCTAAAAGCAAAGTTTCATCTGAATTATTAAAAGCTCAAATGAACATGGAAGTTGCTAAAGAACAATTAGCTGCTGAAAAAGAAGCATATGACAAATTTAAAATGGAAGAATATATAATGATACACTTGAATATGCAGAAGCATGTGTTGCACTTTCAGTTTTAGCAGAGGAAGAAGCAGAACTTGCAATTTTGGAAGCAATAGATGCAAGCATTGAATATGATGAAAAATATGGAAGTGAAGAATAATAAATTATTATAGTAATAAATAATAAAAATCTCTTGGCATTGCCAGGAGATTTTTTTAAAAATAACAAGGCAAAAGATACATGTAAACTTTAAAAATACAAATGTTTAGAAAATATAACTAATTGACATCAAAATAAATATATTATATAATTCAACCTATGTTTAAGAAAGGACAAAATCAATGATAAAATTACTAAAAAATCTAAATAAAAAGGATGTTTTAATTATATTAATATGTTTTGTGTTAATAGCTATACAAGTATGGCTAGAACTTAAAATGCCAGATTATATGTCTCAAATTACAAGACTAGTTCAAACAGAAGGAAGTAGCTTTAAGGATATAATTCATAATGGTGTATTTATGGTGCTTTGTGCAGCAGGAAGTTTGCTTTCTGCTATATTTGTTGGATATTTAGCAGCTAGAGTTTCAGCAACATTATCTATGAATATTAGAAAAAAATTATTTACAAAAGTAGAAAACCTTGCAATGAATGAAATAAAACAATTTTCTACAAGCAGTCTAATTACAAGAACAACTAATGATATAACACAAATCCAAATGCTTATGGCAATGGGATTACAACTAATAATAAAATCACCTATTATGGCAATTTGGGCAATAAGAAAAATATTAACTAAAAATTTACAATGGAGTGCATTAGTTGGTGGAGGTGTTATTACATTATTAACAGTTGTGGCAATTTTAATGAAGGTAGTTGTACCTAAGTTTAAGATTGTACAAAAACTTACAGATAAAATAAATGAGGTAACTCGTGAAAATTTAACAGGAATTAGAGTAGTAAGAGCATTTAATGCGGAAAAATATCAAGAAAAAAAATTCGAAGATACAAATACTAAATTAACAAATCAACAATTATTTAATCAAAAAATGTTTGCAATAATGCAACCAATGATGAATTTAGTTATGCATTCTATGACTCTTGGAATATACACTATTGGAGCATTTTTAATATTTAATGCTGGAGCTTCAGAAAAACTAACAATATTTAGTAATATGGTTGTATTTAGCTCATATTCTATGCAAGTAATAATGTCATTTTTAATGCTTGCATTTATATTTATGATGCTTCCAAGAGCTCAAGTATCAGCAAATCGTATAAATGAGGTATTAGATACAGAAATTACAATTAAAGATGGAAATCAAGAACAAGGAAAAGATGGATTAGAAGGAGAAATTGAATTTAAAAATGTTTCTTTTAAATATCCTGATGGAGAAGAATATGTTTTAAAAGATATTTCATTTACAGCTAAAAAAGGAGAAACTATTGCCTTTATTGGTTCTACAGGCTCTGGAAAATCAACAATTATAAATTTAATTCCAAGATTTTATGATGTAACTGATGGAGAAGTTTTAGTAGATGGAGTTAATGTAAAAGATTATAAGCAAAGCTCTCTACATAATAAAATAGGTTATGTTTCACAAAAGGCAGTTATATTTAATGGAACAGTTAATGATAATATTGCATATGGAGAAAATGGCAAAGAAAAAATTAATGAAAGCAAAATTAAAGAGGCTATAAATGTTGCTCAAGCAAAAGATTTTGTCGAAAAAATGGAAAAAAGATATGAAACAGATTTAGCAGCAGGTGGTACAAATATTTCCGGAGGACAAAAACAAAGAATTTCAATTGCAAGAGCTATTGCAAGAAATCCTGAAATTTATATTTTTGATGATAGTTTTTCAGCATTAGATTACAAAACAGATTTAGTATTAAGAAAAGAGCTTAATAAATATACACAAAATGCAACTATTTTAATAGTAGCTCAAAGAATTGGAACAATTATGAATGCAGATAAAATTTTAGTATTAGATGAAGGAAAAATAGTAGGGCAAGGAAAACATAAAGAATTATTGGAAAATTGTGAAGTATACAAACAAATTGCATTGTCACAGCTTTCTGAAGCAGAACTTGCTAAAAATTAAAATGAGAAATTATATATGAGTGATGTTTGTAAGTTGTTTGAAGAAAGTGAAATTAATGATAATTCTGAGAAAGTATTATTTGGAGGTGGAATAATAACACCAACAAGTGTGAAGTTTGAAATTTATCCTGTCTCAAGAAATAAAATAAAAGAAAGTCCGCATAGTTATATTCATAATAAGCTGATTACTGAAACGTTTGGATATGATAATATGGCGCTATATTATAGAATAATTACTGTAAGACAAGAACTATCTTTTGACGAAAAAGAAACTGAAAAAAAGATATATTATTATATGCCAAAGTATTTGACACGTAATGAGATTAATGAATTAAAAAAGGAAATTGAGGAATTGAAAAAAATTGATGGGCTCTATATAGGTGCAACTGTTTACGTATTGAAGAAATGATGAAGATTTTAGAGGAAAATGTTGTAAAAGAAGGCTATATAATAGGGACAGGTAAGAAAAATAGAGATTTAGGAGGATGTAGATAATGCCGGGACCAATGCGTGGAAGAAGGGGTAATCCAAATGAAAAGGCAAAAGATTTTAAAAGTGCAATAACAAGGTTATTTAAAGAATTAAACAAATACAAAATAATGGTAATTGTTGCATTGATTTTAGCAATGCTCGGAGCAATAATTGGAATTACTGCACCAAATGTATTATCAAAGTTAACTGATGAGATACAAATAGGTTTGTTTGGAAAAATGAATATAGATAAGGTTAAACAAATTGCAATAATACTAGGTTCAATGTATGTTGCAAATGCACTATTTATATATATTCAAAGTATCCTTATGGCAGATGTTTCAAATAAATTTGCAAAAGATTTAAGAACATCAATCTCAGAAAAGATAAATAAACTTCCTTTAAGATATTATGATTTACATTCAAAAGGAGATATTTTATCAAGAGTTACAAATGATGTAGATACAATAGCACAAACTATGAACCAATCTTTAGCAACTTTAGTTACATCAATTACGTTGTTTTTAGGAACTATTATAATGATGTTCTATACAAACTGGATAATGGCTTTAACTGCTATTTTTGCTAGTTTAGTAGGATTTGTTTTAATGTTTTTAATTTTAGGTAAGTCACAAAAATATTTTACAGCAAGGCAGACAGAGCTTGGAAAATTAAATGGCCACATAGAAGAAATATATTCAAGTTTAAATGTAGTGAAGGTATATAATGGAGAGAAAAAAGCAAATGAGAAGTTTGATGAACTAAATAAAAGTGTTTATGATGCAAATTTAAAAAGTCAATTTTTATCAGGACTTATGCATCCAATTATGAATTTTATAGGAAACTTTGGTTATGTCGCAGTTTGTATTGTTGGAGCAATACTTACAATGAACAATATTATAACTTTTGGTGTAATTGTAGCATTTATGATTTATGTAAGACTATTTACAAATCCATTGTCACAAATAGCTCAGAGCTTTACTTCTTTACAGTCAACTGCAGCTGCTGCTGAAAGAGTTTTTGAATTTGTAGATGAAAAAGAAATGTCAGATGAATCATCATTTACAAAAAAACTTGAAAAAGATAAAGTAAAAGGGAAAATAGAATTTGAAAATGTAGTATTTCAATATGACAATAATGATAAGCCAACAATAAATGATTTTAGCATGATTGCAAATCCTGGAGAAAAAGTTGCAATTGTAGGACCTACAGGAGCTGGAAAAACAACACTTGTTAATTTACTTATGAAGTTTTATGATATAGATTCTGGAGATATTAGAATTGATGATGTTTCAACAAAAGAGTTAACAAGAGAAAATATACATGATTTATTCACAATGGTGCTCCAAGATACATGGCTATTTGAAGGAACAATTAAGGAAAATATAGTATATAACAATGAAAACATTACAGATGAACAAGTCATTGAAGTTTGTAAAACTGTTGGATTAGATCATTTTATTAGAACACTTCCAAATGGATATGATGCAATTTTGTCTGAAAATGAAAGTGTATCTGCAGGGCAAAAACAATTGTTAACTATAGCAAGGGGAATGCTTCAAAATGCACCATTTTTAATACTAGATGAAGCAACTTCAAACGTTGATACTAGAACAGAAGAAATGGTTCAATCTGCAATGGATAAATTAACTAAAGGGAAAACATCATTTATCATTGCTCATAGATTATCAACTATAAAAAATGCAGACTTAATTTTAGTTATTAATAATGGAAATATTGTAGAACAAGGAAATCATGAACAACTAATGGCAAAACAAGGAGCTTATGCAGAGCTTTATAATAGTCAGTTTGAGATGTAAAAATATGAAATAGAGGAGAAACAAATTTATGAATATTCTTGCAGTTGGAGATATTGTTGGAAACAGTGGTATAAAAAAACTACAAAATGAAATAAAGAAAATGAAAGAAAAATATAATATAGATTTTGTTATTGCAAATGGAGAAAATGCAGCAGAAGGAATGGGAATTACTGAAAAAAATTTTAATGATATAATTTCATGTGGAGTAGACTGTATTACAATGGGAAATCACACATGGGGTAAAAAAGATGTTTTTAAATTTATAGATCATCCAAAAATAATAAGACCTAACAACTATCCAGAAGGAGTTTGTGGGAAAGGATATAATATTTATAATTGTAAAGATAAAAAAATTGCAGTAATTAACTCTATGGGAAGAGCAGAAATAAATATAGGGTTAGAAAATCCATTTCTAATAACAAAAAAAATAATTGATAGTTTAAAAGACAAAGTAGATATAATAGTTTTAGACTTTCATGCAGAAGCTACTGCAGAAAAGGTAGCGATAGGGCATTACTTAGATGGTGAGGCGACAATTGTATTTGGAACACATACACATATTCAAACAGCTGATGAACAAATATTAAAAAACGGTACAGCTTATATTACAGATATAGGGATGACAGGGCCTAAATATTCGGCTTTAGGAATGGATTTAGAAGTGGCATTTAAAAGATTTACAACATCACTACCAGAAAGATATAAAGTTGCAAGTGGTGAATGCCAGTTAAATTCTGTCTTATTTGAAATAGATGATAACACAAATAAGGTTGTTAACTTAAAAAGAATTAATTTATAATTTTATATAACAAAGAATAAGAATTATTCATTTAATAAAAGGAGGGTTTTTTTTGGCAAAATTAGAGATGTATAATCCAATAGATAAAATCAAAGATTTATTAGAATGCTATTTAGAATGCTATTTTGAAGATGAAGAAATTGATAATGAGATAAGATGGTGTATTGAAAATAGCATTATTAAAAGATATAATAAATATAAAGATGTTTTTCCTGAAGTATCATCACAGCAAGATACGTTTAAAAATTATATTTTAAAAAGTAAAAATGGGATGTATCGATTAGAAGATTTTCTACTAAATAGATTGTTTCTAAGTGTTAGAGATATAGTAATGGATGAAAGTCAAAGTGCTTTTGATGGAAGATGCCATATGATTCTTTTTAGAAAGAATTCAATTAGATCAAACTCAGAATCAATGTTAGAAAGATTAGATGAGGATTTAAAAAAAGGAACTATTTTATTAACTTTAGATACATTTCTAGATCATGAAATTGGACATGCTTTAAAAGCCGGATATAAAGGAGGATATAAAGTTCAATATGACAAGACAAGGGAAGCTTTTTTAAAAGTATTAAAAAATTATCTAGGAGAAGAAAATGCAAAAAGCTTTTTAGATTCTAAATGGGTTTCTGAGCTAGATTTATCATATATAAATTTAATAAATCGAATAAAAGAAAAGTCAAATGGAAAATACGCGTCTTTTGTTATATCGCCTAACGAATTAAGTGACGAAAACGCTTTTTTTATTGGTAGTGGTATAAATACGGATATAGGCAGTGGCTCGTTAGCAGGGTTATTGCTAATTGATGAATTATTACAAGAAACTGAATCTATGGATAATACTGGAATATATTTAATGAAACAAGGAAAAGAGGTATTGAGCGATAGTGGAAACTATAGAAATATTTTTCATGCAATTAGTGGATATAGAAATATATTGGGATATGGAGGTATTTTAACAGCACTACTTGGGAAAAAAAGAGTTTTTCAAGCAACGTATTTACATTCTAGAGAACCTTTAGAAGAGTTTAACAAAGAATATTATGATCTTTCTAGAGAAGTTTTTAAAAATGATTTAACGCCGATTGAAAATATAGGAGAAAGCTTTAAAAAATTGATATCAAGAATTGATGAAGATGAATATTTATTATTAGACTATTTTTTTACTAAATGTTATAGTCAGATGATAATGAAAAGGATAAAGATAAATGATAGTTTAGATATTGATCATATACTTAACGAAATTGAGCAATTTCAAATGAGACTGACAACAAATGATGATGAGGCTAGCAGAAATAAATTGTCACATAACGTTGTTTTTAATGAACTAAAAAATATGCTATGTCAATTAAGATCAACTAACCAACAAAAAACTAATTTAACTTTATCATAGACTATAGTTTTGTACTTTTTTAACATTTGATAATTTGACATACATACTGTTTTATAGTATACTTTGGGTTATATAAAACTATAAGTATATGAGCGTAAAATAGATTTATAGAGGTGAAATAAATGGAAAAATTAGCTATACTTGATTGTGGTGGACAATACACTAAAGTAATTGATAGAAGAATTAGAGAATTAGGTGTAAAATCTGAAATATTCCCAATAAATGTAAAAAGTGAAGATATAAAAGATTATCAAGCTGTTATATTATCAGGAGGACCTAATAATATTGGTGAGAGTCAAAGATTAAATTTTGATGAAAAAATATTTGAAATGGGTATACCAGTTCTTGGAATATGTTATGGAATGCAACTTATGTCTGATCATTTTGGAGGAATAATAGATAGTAACATAAAAAAAGAATATGGTCAATGTGAAGTTTGGATAGATAATTCTATGCCAATATTTGATGGACTAGAAGAAATTCAAATGGTTTTAATGAGCCATGGAGATAATGTAAGAAATACACCTAATGGATTTAAAATAATTGCAAAGTCAGGAGATGCAATTTCTGGAATTGGAAATGAAGATAAAAAAATGTATGGATTCCAATTTCACCCAGAAGTAGATTTAACAGAAAATGGTATGAAAATGCTTGACAATTTTATAAGAAAAGTAGCAGAATATAAAGAAGTTTATGCATTAGAAGATAGAATCCAAGCATCAATAAAAATGATACAAGATAAAGTAGGAAATAACAAGATAATTTCATTATTCAGTGGAGGTGTTGACTCGGCTGTAACAACAGCACTTCTAGTTAAAGCACTTCCTGTTGAAAATATTTATGCAATACATATAGACTCAGGATTTATGAGAAAAAATGAAAGTGATATAGTTTGTGAAAACTTAAAAAATTTAGGATTAAAACACTTAATTAGAGAAAACGCAAAAAATGAGTTTTTTAATACAATAGTTGAAACTGAAAATGGACCAATTGGGCCATTGGTAAATGAAACAGATCCAGAAAGAAAAAGAAGAATTATAGGAGAAGTTTTTATTCAAATTGCTAATAAAGTTATTGATAGATTAGGATTAGACAAAGAAACCACCTTTATTGCTCAAGGAACTTTAAGACCAGATTTAATAGAAAGTGGAAATCCAGAAATAAGCGGATTTGCACATAAAATTAAAACACATCATAATGATGTTGAAATAGTAAGACAGGCTAGAAAAAAAGGACTAATTGTGGAAACTAACAGTGACTGGCATAAAGATGAAGTTAGAAAGGTAGCAAGAAAACTAGGATTAGACGAAAAAATAGCATCTCGCCAACCTTTCCCAGGGCCAGGACTTGCAATAAGATTGATATGTCATGATAAATCAAGTGAAGTAGAAATAACATCTCAAGAGGTTGAAACTTTAGCTGGTATTTTAAATAATACGGATCAAAAAGGATTTATATTACCAATTAAATCTGTTGGAGTTCAAGGAGATGCTAGAAGCTATAGAAATTTATGTTTATTAGAAGGAAACAAAGCAGAGTTTAATTGGAAAGATATTACTTCAAAAGCGAAAGAAATAACTGATAAAATTAACACTATAAATAGAGTTGGATATATTCTTAATAAGAATAATATTGAAGGAAATATTAATTGCTATGATATGAGAATTACAGATGAAAATGTAGAGTTACTTCGTGAATTAGACTATATTGTAACAACAAAACTAGAGGATGCAAAACTAAGCCAAACATTTGCAGTTTTAATTCCAATAGGAATTACTAAAAAGTATTCAGTTGCAATTAGAACCTTTGTTACAAATGATTTTATGACAGGTAGACCAGGTGAAATTGGAAGAGAAGTATCTAAAATAAAGATTGAAGAAATTGTTAAAGAGATAGAAGAAAAATTTGGAGACAAAATTGAATTTGTTATCTATGATGTAACAAGCAAGCCACCTGCTACAACAGAATGGCAATAAAATGAAGGAAGTAATAAGAAAACGAAAAATGAATATGTAAAAACAATTGATTATGCAGATATTACATCTGCATTTGAAAATATAGCTGAAGAAAGATGGATAAAAGCTTGTAAAGAATATTTGCCTAATCATCATAAAGGGGAGAATACAAGGATATATTAGAGATTAATAGTTCACTGTTTTATAAATTTATAAATGAAACAGTGAACTATTAATTTAGAGGAGAAGAAAAAATAAAAAACTATTGTATAATTTGTTTTTTTGTTGTAGAATATGCTCAGCAATTAAAATATAATATTAAGGGTGATAAAAATGCAAAAGTTAGAACTTGCTCAAAATAAATTAAAGCAATATAATCAAGAAGAAATTTTGAGTTTACTAGATAGATTAGATGAAAATGAAAAAGAAGAATTAATAAATCAAGTTTTAAAAATAGATTTTGAAGAAATAAAAAAATTATATGAAAATATTAATAAAAAAGAAAATAAAGAGGAGACGGTAACACCTGTAGAAAGTATAGATAAAGAATTATTAAATGAAAGCGAAAAAAATACTTTAGAAGAAATTGGGTTAAAAATTATTAAGCAAAATAAATATGCAGTTGTTACAATGGCCGGTGGTCAAGGAACTCGTCTTGGATGGAATGGTCCAAAGGGAACATATAAGCTTGCAAATGGTAAATATATATTTGAAATTTTAGCTGAAAAGTTTAAAGATTTCGAAAACCAATATGGAATTTATCCAAATTGGTACATAATGACAAGTGAACAAAATAATAAACAAACTATCGAATTCTTTGATAAAATGAATTATTTTGGTTTAGACAAATCCAAAGTAGAATTTTTCAAACAAGATGAAATACCAGTACTTACTTCAGAAGGAAAGCTAGTAATAGAAAACAATAAAATAAAAACAGCATCAAACGGAAATGGGGCTGTATATGATGCACTAATTAAAGAACATATTATTGATGATATGAAATCTAAAGGGGTTGAATGGATATATATTTCAGGAGTTGACAATATTATGGTTAACTATATAGATCCATTATTTCTTGGACTTACAGTTAAAAATAATATGCAAATAGCTTCAAAATCAGTAATAAAAGGATATCCGGAAGAAAAGGTTGGAGTTTTTTGCAAAAAAAATGGTAGACCAGCTATTATAGAATATGTTGAGTTAACAGAAGAAATGAGATACAGCAAAAAGCCAAATGGCGATTTAGTTTATGGAGATGCGAACATAATTAGCCATTTATTAAATGTTAATATAATAAAACAAATAACAGAACAAAAATTACAATATCATTTAGAAGTAAAAAATGGATTATATAAATTTGAAGCTTTTATTTTTGACGGATTTAAAGCAATGGAAGATATGTTAATTATGAGAGTAAAGAGAGAAGAAGAATTTGCACCAATAAAAAATAAAGAAGGTATAGATAGTGCAGAATCTGCATTTGAAATATATGAAAAAAATAATGCAAAGAATATGATCTAATACTAGAAGAGTTTTAAGAATAAATTTGGGTTTTTTTAGGATAAAAATTAAAATTTATAATATTTAAGGAGAACCAGATAGAAAGGAGAACAAGATAGATATGTCTGTACCAAAAAAACCAAAAAATAGTGAATATTTTAGAAAAAAACTAACTTATTCATTAATAGCAGCAGGAGTTGCTGCAAGTATGACTGCATGTGGTAATTCTTCTCAACCCAAGAATGATAATAATAATATAATAGAATCGGAATTTTCCCCAAGTAATGGTTTAAAAGAAACAGAAAATGAAGATTTCTCAACTTTAATGCAAACATTAGATTATGGTGAAAAATGGGATTGGAAAAATTATTATAGTGAAGCACAATTATCTGCTTGGAAAAATGAAATATTGGAATGGGCACCTAATATACTTAATGAAGAACAAATTTCCTTCTTAGAAAGGGATTATCCATATTTTCAATCATTAACATCTGCTGATATAGATTCAACTTGCATAGATTTGGATAAAGGAGATTATATCACAACTGATGGTAAAACTATTGATATATGTGATTATAAATATAGATTAATTGAGTTATTAGTTACAGCTTATTGGGAGCATTATAATACTCTTGGAAACACTTCTCCTAGTACAATGTGGAATGGGTTAGTTTCTTCAAAGCAAAATCCTTATTATAATCTTTTAAAAAACGGTAATAGTTATGGCTTAAGTATTAACGGACCTATTGAACATTTATCTGACTTGAATTGTGTAGAAGCTGATTTAATAGAAGGAATAGTTTTAGCCCCAACTATGGAAGATTTGAATAAGATAGCAGGTACTGTTGTTGCTGCGACAGAAGCAATGGGAACTAACAATCAGTATAAAACAGTGAGGACGACAGAAGAATCTGAAACTGAAATAGGTTATGAATAATCTTGTTATATTATTTTAAAAAAAGCAGATATCTCGTGAAGAGCTGCTTTTTTGTTGTTGAAACCTTTTCAAGATTAAATGAATGATTCTTAAAATAAAAAAATATAGGTTTAAGTCTAACAAATTTTGAACACAAAATTTGTTAGACTATTTCAGAAATATAATAAAATTATTGTTATAAAAAAACAAATATGATAATATAATTTGCATAGAAATAATATTGTAAAACTATTATATGGAAAAAAATTTTTTTAGTGTATTATATGAAAGGTTGGTAAAATAGATGGAAAAAATTAAAATAGAAAATTTGTATAATTTAGAAGAAACAATTGCAAAAGATATATTTGAAGGATGCACATATCCATGGGAAGTATTACCTAAAATAAAAGAATACATAATTGAGCTTGGGAAGACATTAGATAAAGAAAAATTTCAAGAAATTAAGCCTAATGTTTGGGTTGCAACATCTGCAGAAATAGCTCCAACAGCATATATAAATGGACCTTGCATTATAGATGAAGAAGCAACTTTAAGACATTGTGCATTTATTAGAGGTAGTGCGATAGTTGGAAAAAAAGCTGTTGTCGGAAATTCAACAGAATTAAAAAACTCTATTTTATTTAATAATGTTCAAGTTCCTCATTACAATTATGTTGGAGATTCAATAATAGGTTATAAATCTCACTTAGGAGCTGGAGTAAAAACATGTAATTTAAAATCTGATAAAACTTTAATTGAAATAAAAAATGGAAAAAATATAATTAAAACAGAAATGAGAAAAGTTGGAGCAATGGTTGGAGATAGTGTAGAAGTAGGATGTAATTCAGTGCTAAATCCAGGAACAGTAATTGGAAAAAATACAAGTATATATCCACTTTCTTCAGTAAGAGGAGTAATAGATGAAAATAGTATATACAAAAATAGAAAGGAAATAGTTATTAAAAAAATAAAGCAATAAAAAAATACATATATAATTATAAATAAAAAGGAATTAAGATACAAAGAAAAAGTTTTAAAATCTTAATTCCTTTTTTATAGTTAAAAAGAAATAACTATATTATTATTAGATTATACTAATAGAAATAATTGTTTTAACTTTATTTACTTACATATTTTGTTCACCAGGAATAAAATAATCAACGACCCCATAAATAAGTGCTCCTATAATAGCAGCCATCCAAGAAATAGAATATCCTGCAACAAAAAACTGTGTAACATATAAAGTAATAGTTGCAAGTGTAAATCCTATAAATCCTTTACCAAATGGACTTGCATGTAAACCTGTAAATTTAATTATCAAATAATCCATAATTGTTAAAACTGCTGCAGCTATTATTAAAGTCCAAATATTATTAATAGTAAAATTAGGTGTGAAAAATGCAGTAATAGCTAAAACAATTGCTGCTGTAACTAATCTACCTAATATCTGTAAAACTGTGCTTGCACCTGTTGATTCAGTTGTATTAGATTGAGAGCTTTCCATAATAGTCCTCCTTTATTTTTATCAATTATTTTTTTAGCTACATATAGATATTATTTGTAAAAAAAAATTTTTTATTCAAGTTTTTATTTAATTAAAAAATAATATATTTGAAATTAAACAAGTATAAAAAACTTGAAATAAGAAAAAATATAAAAAGAATTTATTAGGAGAAGAATAATGTTAATAATTTTTTTTAGAGCAATTGTATTATACTTACTTGTTTTAGGAGTAATGAGGGCAATGGGAAAAAGAGAAATTGGACAACTTCAACCATTTGAATTAGCTATTGCTATTATGATTGCAGATTTAGCATCTATCCCAATGACAAATACTGGAATTCCAATTACAAATGGAATAGTACCAATATTAGGACTTTTATTGATGCATATTATAATTTCATGGATAAATCTAAAAAGTTTAAAGGCAAGAGAAATAATATGTGGAAAACCAAGAATATTAATATATAAGGGAAAAATAGATCAAAAAGCATTAAAAAAAGAAAGATTAACTTTAAATGAACTTCAAGAAAGACTAAGAGATAAAAATATTGTAAATTTAGGAGATGTAGAATTTGCAATATTAGAAACAAGTGGGCAAATTTCGGTAATAGAAAAACCAAATAAGAAAATTGTTACAATCGAAGACTTAAATATTAATTCAGAATATGAGGGTCTTCCTTTTGATTTAGTAATAGATGGCAAAATTATGAATCAAAACCTAAAAAAACTTGGAAAAGATTATAATTGGTTAAAAAAACAAGTTGAAAAATTTGGATATATGCCAGAAGAAGCATTAATAGTTACTTATAGTGAAAATGGACAAATCTATTGTCAAAAAAAATAGCTAAATATGAATATAAAAAAATCTAAAAAAATATATTGATTTGCGTAAATGAAAGGAAAGATGCTATATATGTGGAAAGAAACGATTATATGTATAATTATAATTTGCTTAATAATATTTGGCGAGATTGTAACACAAAAATATACAAAAAATGTTGTAGAATCTTTAAATAGTGATTTAAAAGAATTAAAGGAATTAATTATTAGTAAATCAGATTCTAAAGCTATAGAAAAAATAAACTATATTCATGAAAAAATTAACAGAAAAAATGAAGTATTAGCATATTATATGGAACATGATGAATTAGAAAAATTAGAAACAAACTTTACCTCATGTAAAATCTTTGTAGAATCTAAAGAATACAATTTAGCACTTAATGAGTTAGAAAAAACAATATTTGCATTAGAACATTTAACAGAAAAATATTCATTTAATTTAGACAATATTTTTTAATAATTATTAAAAAAACTATTTACTTTTCTAGTTTGATTGTATAAAATATAAAAAAATAGAACTAAACATAAGAAAATGTAATATTGAAAGGGAGAAAAAGATGAAAATCTTAATGTTAACATGGGAGTATCCACCAAGAGTAGTAGGAGGAATAGCTAGAGTTGTAAATGATTTATCAAAAAGACTTATTAAAGATGGACATGAAGTAACTGTTGTGACATATAAAGAAGGAAATGTACCATATTATGAACTAGATAAAGGAGTTCATGTATATAGAGTTGATAATTTTATGATAAATGCAAATAATTTTATTGACTGGGTTATGCAGTTAAACTTTAATATGGTAGCAAAAGTAGGAGAAATAATACAAAAAGAAGGAAAATTTGATGTTATACATGCTCATGATTGGCTTGTTGCTTATGCTGCAAAAACAATAAAAGGAGCTTATGGAATTCCAATTGTTTCTACAATACATGCTACAGAGGCTGGAAGAAATAGTGGAATAAGAGAGGCAAATCAAAAATATATAAATGATACAGAATGGATGTTAACATATGAATCTACAGAAGTAATTGTAAATAGTAATTACATGAAAGGTGAATTACAAAGATTATTTGGTTTACCATTTGAAAAAATAAATGTTGTACCAAATGGTGTAAATATTACAAGTTATGCTGGAATAGAAAGAGATTATGACTTTAGAAGAAAATATGCATTAGATAATGAAAAAATAATATTATTTATGGGAAGACTTGTATATGAAAAAGGCGTACAGTACTTAATAGGTGCCATGCCTAAAATTTTAGAACACTATCATGATGCAAAACTAGTAATAGCTGGCAAAGGTGGAATGATAGATGAATTAAAACAAGAAGTATATAATCTTGGATTACAAAACAAAGTATGTTTTGCAGGATATTTAAATGGAAAAGATGTTGGAAAAATGTATAAAGCTGCAGACATTTCTGTTTTTCCAAGTACATATGAACCATTTGGAATAGTTGCATTAGAAGCAATGCTTGCTGAAGTACCTGTTGTTGTTTCTGACATTGGAGGATTAAATGAAATTGTAGAACATAGAGTTACAGGTATGAAAAGTTATTGTGGAAATAGTAATTCAATAGCAGATTCAATATTAGAATTATTATTTGATCATCAACTTGCAAGCAATATAGTAAAAAAAGCTAAAACAAAAGTTAGAAATGAATATAATTGGAATAAAATAGCTCAAGATACACATTATACATATCAAAAAGCAATTTGCGAAACTGTTGCAGAAAAACAAAGAAAAGAATTGCTACAAGAAAAAGAAACAAAAC
>CAMVJW010000016.1 GCA_947167965.1 uncultured Clostridia bacterium
TATTGAGGCAGAAAACATTTCGCGTTTTCCACCCCAACTATTGACAATGAACCAATTATTTTTTTACTTATATCAAAATTCAAATCATAAATATAACATAAATTACTAATAACTACATCTGCATGTGTTGTAATAAATTTATAATCTATGTATTTATTTTTAAAGAAATCTTCTAATAATTCTGGTGAAAATGATTCCTGTTCTAGTTTATCAGTATTATAAGTAACACTAACATCTGTAATCTTTAATACATAATATATATCAACCTTATCTGCATCTCTAATAATTTTAGCATGAAGCATCTGTCTTTCATTTAAATCCTTTTGAATATGTGGTCTGTTATGATTTAGAATTGCTAGTCTAATTATTTCATCGTAAGATGAATCTTCTATAAATTCTCTTATTAAATTATCCTCAAATAATACTTTTACACCAAATTCTCCATGATTTATACTTATTTTATCTAAAAAAGTATTATATTGTTTTATTTGTTCAAATCTTCCTATATCGTGAAGTAATCCTATTAGTTTAGCTAATTGAATATCTTCTTCACTTAAATTTAATTCTTTTGCGATTCTACCTGCTACTTCAGTTACTCTTAACATATGGTCTATTTTTAATTTAATTTTTGGATCATCTGGATTATAATTTTTAATATATTCCATAAATGTTTTTTTTGCTTTATCTAAATCAATCATTTTTTACTCCTTAAGAATATTGTCTATTTTATAGATATATTATTTCTATAACAAACTATTTATACTATTCTTATTTCATTAAATACTCTGGATGAGCCAAATACCAATCTATTGTTAAAATAATACCATCTTCAAATTTTGTTTTAGGTTCCCATCCTAATTCATTTTTTATTTTTGTAGGATCAATTGCATATCTATAGTCATGGCCTTTTCTATCTTCAACAAAAGAAATTAAACTTTCTGGTTTTCCCAACTTTTGTAAAATTAATTTTACAATTTCTATATTTCTTTTTTCATTATGTCCACCTATGTTATATCTTTCTCCCTTTTTGCCTTTATGTAATACTAAATCTATAGCTTCACAATGGTCTTCAACATATAGCCAATCTCTAATATTTAATCCTTGTCCATATACTGGTAGCTGTTTATCTTTAAGTGCAAGAGATATCATATGTGGAATTAGTTTTTCATGATGTTGGTAAGGCCCATAATTATTTGAACAATTTGTTACTGAAACATTCATTTTATATGTTTCACAATATGCTAAAGCTATTAAATCTGATGATGCTTTTGAAGCAGAATATGGACTATTTGGTTTAATTGGAGATTTTTCTGTAAAAAAGCCATCTTCCCCTAATGTTCCATAAACTTCATCAGTTGAAATATGTACAAATTTATTTGGACTTGCTTCTCCCCAAACTTGTTTTGCAGCCTCTAATAAAGTATGTGTTCCAATTACATTTGTATGTGTAAATATAAATGGATTTTTTATACTATTATCAACATGTGATTCTGCTGCAAAATGTACAACACTATCTATTCCATATTTTTCAAATGTATTTTTTACAAAATCAAAATCACATATATCTCCTTGTACGAATGTAATTTTATCTTTTATGCTATCTAAATTGTGCATGTTTCCTGCATAAGTTAATTTATCAAATATAATAAAATTATATTTCCCATCATATTTTTTTACCATTAATTCCGCAAAATTTGCTCCGATGAATCCTGCAGCACCTGTTATTAATACATTTTTCATTTTAAAATTAATCTCCTTAATAATTTTTAATATTTTTATTACAATTCTGTAAATATTTCTGTATTTTTTAGCTCATTAAATGATGGCCATTTCGCATCTTTTTCTGATGTTATTAATTCCTCTTTTTTCAAATTTTCCATTGGCCATTTAATTGCAATTTCTGGATCATCCCACTTTAAGCCGCCTTCAGCTCCTGGATTATATATATCATCACATTTATAGCTAAATTCAGCTTCATCTGATAGTACTAAAAAACCATGTGCAAATCCTTTTGGTATCATAAACATTTTTTTGTTTTCTTCTGAAAGTATTACTCCTTCCCATTTTCCATATGTTTTACTTCCAGGTCTAAAATCTACAACAACATCAAAAATTTCACCTTTTAAGCATCTTACAAGTTTGGCTTGAGTGTTTTTTGTTTGAAAATGTAATCCTCTCAATACTCCTTTTTTTGATTTTGATTGATTGTCTTGTACAAATTCGTAATTTAATCCAATTTCCTCAAATTCAGGTTTACTATATGTTTCCATAAAGTACCCTCTATTATCTCCATATACTTTTGGTTCAATTATACATAATCCATCAATTGATGTATCTATTCTTTTAAAATTTCCCATTGTAATTCCTTTCCATTATTTTAATTTACATATCAAATAATTTTTACAATTTCCTCTAAATACTTTTTGTCTTCTATTTTATTTATTCCAAAACACTTTTTTCCTAAATCTTTTATAGATGCTCCACAATGATATAGCTCTTGATTATCTATTATAATAAATCTATCATGAAAAAAATCTTTTCTTGCAAATTTAAGTATTGGATATTGAATATTAAATTTTTTTATATCAATATTTTGTATTTTATTATTGTTTGTTGATGTTATAATAATAGCCTCAACTTTTTCTTTCTTTTTTATAAGCATATCTAAAATTGTTTTATCCACATAGTTGTCTATAATTACTATTTTCTTATTTGCTTTTTGAATTAAGTCAATTATCAAACTATATGCTATCCCTAATTTGACCTTGGAAAAATATTTTTTGAGTTTCTATTTGCTTTTTTTGTAATTGATCGAATACTAAATCAAATCTTTTATTATTTTCTATTTGTTGATATTCTAGAGTTGAAACTCTTTCCAATAATTTACCATTATCTTTTAGAAAATGCCTCATATTAACAAATGCATTTATTATATTTATACTAACTTTTACCGCTACTTCACTTCTTAGTATTCCAGAAAGCATCGCAATACCCTGTTCAGTATATACATATGGTAAATATCTTCGACCTCCATAGTTTACTCTATCTAAACTTGAGGTCGCAAATTGCGACCTCAAGTTTTCAACCTCAGTGTCTGTTAATTGAAAACAAAAATCTTCTGGAAATCTTTCTTGATTTCTTTTTACTATTTCATTAATTCTTTTGGTTTTATAATTATATAACATAGCGACATCACTATCTAATATAACCTGTTTTCCTCTTATTGTGTAAATAAGATTTTGAATTTTTTCTGCTTCAATTAGTTCTATATTTTCATTCATATGGTTTCCTTTCTCCCACCATATTACTATTTTCCATTAATCGCCCCCTTATTATGTCATTATAATAAAACAATTGTTCATAATTGTCAATATAAATTTAATATCTTTTACAATTAATATAAAATTAAAAATATAGTATCTCTGATTCTATTATATATTTTTTATACGGTATTATTTTATCAGATCTTTCAAATATTTTCCATAGTCTGTTTTCATATATTTATCGGCAAGTATTGATAATTGCTCTTTATTTATCCAACCTTTTTGATAAGCAATTTCTTCTGGACAACATACTTGCATTCCTTGTCTTTTTTCTATTGTTTGTACAAAACTTGCTGTTTCTAGAAGTGCATCATGAGTTCCTGTATCAAACCAAGTCATTCCTCTTCCAAATGTTTCAACATGTAATCTATTTTGTTTCATGTATTCTTCATTTATAGATGTTATTTCTAATTCTCCTCTTGCAGATGGTTTAACATTTTTTGCTATTTTTACAACATCATTTGAGTAAAAATATAGTCCTGGAACCGCATAATTTGATTTTGGATTTTGTGGTTTTTCTTCTATTGATATTGCTTTTCCATTTTCATCTATTTCAACAACTCCATAGGCTCTTGGATCTTTAACTTGATAGCCAAATATTGTGGAATTTTCTCTTTCATTTGCTCTTTTAAGCAATTCTGTTAAATGTGAGCCATAAAACATATTATCACCTAAAATCATTGCCACATCATCTTCACCTATGAATTCATCACCAATAATAAAAGCATCTGCTAAACCTCTTGGTTTTTCTTGTACTTTGTATTTAAAGCTCATTCCCCATTGTGACCCATCTCCTAAAAGTGTTTGAAAAGCTTTTGAATCTCTTGGAGTTGTTATAATTAATACTTCTCTTATTCCTGCTTCCATAAGCACAGATAATGGATAATATATCATTGGCTTATCATATACAGGCATTAATTGTTTTGAAATGGCAAGTGTAAGTGGATAAAGCCTAGTTCCGCTTCCTCCAGCTAATACAATTCCTTTTCTATTTTTCATTTTTAGCCTCCTCTAAATATCTTTTTAACCCATCTTTCCATTCTGGAACGTTAATTCCAGCTTGTTTTAATTTATCTTTTGACATTTGAGAATTAAAAGGACGTTTAGCTTGAGTAACCTTCATCATTTCAATATATTCTGAAGTTGTTACAGGATTTACCTTGCATTCTATTTTTTGTTCATTTAATATTTCTTTTGTAAAATCATACCATGTTGTAAAACCTTCATTTGTTGCATTATATATACCATAAGGTATTTCTTTATTAACTGCTTGATAAATTATATTTGCTAAATCTTTTGCGTAAGTTGGACTTCCATGTTGATCTGAAACAACATTTAATTCATCACGTTCTGTTCCTAATTTTGTCATTGTTTTTACAAAATTATTCCCACCTATTCCATAAAGCCATGCTGTTCTAAATATGTAATAGCTATCTAGATTATTTTCTATTCCTTGCTCTCCATGTAATTTTGTTTTTCCATAAACTGTAACTGGTCTTTTTTCATCATCTTCTTTATATGATTTAGATAAATCTAAATCTCCTCCAAAAACATAATCTGTTGAAATATGAACAAGTTTGCTTCCTGCAGATTTTGCAGCTTTAGCTAAGAAAGTTGGTCCATCACCATTTATTTTATCAACTAAATCATAATTTTCTTCTGCTTTGTCAACTGCAGTGTATGCTGCACAATTTATTATTAAATCTGGTTTTAAATCTGTTACATAATCATATACCATTTTCTCATTTGTTATATCTAATTCTGCAACATCTGTTAGTGTAAGTTCATTACCTTCACTAAACTTTTCTCTTACTTCTTTTGCAAGCATTCCATTTGCTCCTGTGATTAGGATTTTCACAATTAATACCTTCTTTCATTCATACTAAATCTTATACTATACTATCATTAATTAAAGAAAAAGGCAAGAAAAAATCCTGCTTTTTAAATAGTTTTAAAAAAAGCAGAAAGGTTAGTTTCTGCTTTGGAAATTTGTATAATTTATATATTATTGTTATACATTAGCTAATTAATCTTTACTAAATAAGTCCCCTTGTGTATACTATATCTTTGACACTAAACAACTTATCATCTATACGGCTAGATGATATCACATCTGACATTATTGAAGCTTCTTCAAAACTTATTATTACTTTGCAAATATTGAATTTTCTTCTTTTAATTTTAAATTTTTATGCATCTTAAAGTAAGTTCATTGCTATCTCTATTTTTTTCGGTATATAATCTTATCATTAGCATTTAAATAGTTAATACATTCTTTTCATAATATATAGTTGTATCTATCCATAAAAACATATAAATATTTTTTTCTTATTATTAGCATTAAATATTGTGAAATAAATATTTTTTTATATTTCACATTAACTTTTAATTCATTCCTTTTATGTATCAGATAATATACGTTTTGAGGATATTCTATACTGACATTATCATTGACCTGTAAAAAAATCTGTATACCTAGCTAAAATATATTTAAGTTTATTTTTCGGTCCTTTAAACTCATTTAAAGATGTTTTTTCTCCTGTTATTCTATCAATTTTCCCTGTATATTTAGGGTTTAATACTATATTATTTTTGTCATAATTATTTAAATAGTCTTGTAAGCAATTTTTAAGTTTGCTTATATCCATAAAAAGTATTTCTTCATTAATATCATTTTTTAATTTATCGCTATAGAATTTCCTGTTATAATATCTATCATAGAATAGTTGATACTTATTAATTGGAAGTTTATAATCTGTTTTATGATTAGCAATTATATATTTAAATTTATAACCATATTCTTCTAAAGTATCAATATATAATTTTAATATCTTATTCCATGTAGTATAATTATTATTAACGATCTGATATATTTGCCCAAATGATTTTTTATTAAAAATTAGCTTCGCTATATATTTTGAAACATCTCCACCATATGTCATAGTTGTCTCTTTTGTTAACAATTGACTTGGAATCACAACTTTTTTTCCTTTTATAACTCTATAAAGCCACTCTTCTTTTTCATATACTCCAAGTTGTAATCTATTATTATTATATGTAATATACGGTCTAATGATTGTCCAATTTTTTTTGTCATTATTTATCAAATAATTCTCTTCTTTTGCTTTCTCTAATGCATACTCATTAGTTTTTATATATTCTTTATCCTTACAAACATCTAATAATCTTTTTGTGTCTTCATTAATAACTTTGCTCTCATTGCTATACACTCTTGCTGAAGATAAAAAAATATATTGCTTAGTATTATTTAAAACAAAATCTATTCTTTTTGAAAACTCATCTAAATGATACACCATAAAATCTATTATAACATCATAATTATTCTTTAAGAGAATATCCTTTAAAAAAATATCATCATGTGCATTTCCCTTTATATAATATACATTGTCTACTGATTTATTGTCTTTCCTTGAAGTTACAAATACTTTATATTTACTATCTTTACTTAATACTTGAACAATAGCTTTACCAATTGCTCCAGTTCCACCTAATATAAGAACATTCATTTTTATTCCTTCATTTATTTTTTTATAATATTTTTAATTTTTTGGATATTATTCATACCAATAAACTTTTTTATTCTATTCTTAATTTCCTTTTTTTTAACATACTTTTCATCTACAATTAAACTATTTATAATTTTCAAAGCCTCACTTTCATCATTTGAGTTTGTAAATACTTCAAAAATAATAGACTTACTACATTCATTTGAAAAGAATTCATTAATATTGTCTAAATATTCTTTTTTATTATTAGCACTTATATACTTAAATCCAAGATTTTCTGCGTAATCCTTTACCAGAGTATTTGATTTATTTCCATTATGTCCATCAGCAGCAGTAAATTCTCCAACGTTTTTGCTTGCCACCATAGCTCTGTGATTATAATTATGAAATTCTGTACCACATCCATTATTAATTAAAATAATTCTCAAGTTATTAGCTATATTCCTTAATCCTAATGAATTAATATCATAAAAGAAAGCTAAATCACCTATAATACCATATATAATTTGATTTGGATTTGCATACGAAGCACCAATCATTGATGACATAACTCCATCGATACCAAAACCTCCAGTATTGCAAAAAAATTGAACATTATTGTTGTTTTTATTATCAAAATAATTCCATGATCTTAAACTATTTAAAATAGCTAAATGTACTTTACTGTTATCAGGTATCAAATTTATAGTATTTTTTGCCATCCATATATTTGAAAATGGTAATTTTTCATCATCAATCTTTTTACTAATTTTTTCTCTTTCATCAAACCAAGCTTTGTAATAATCTTCACTTATTTTTTCTTTTATTATATTATGATTATATTTTTCAAAAAATTGTAATTCATCTATTTGAAAAACATATTTCAATTTCTTAAATTGATCTCTCACTTCTCCATCAGGATTTATTCTCCAAACCTCTTTTGGTTTAATATTCATATATGCTCCTGACACATTTCCAATGTCAATTAATAAATCTATATCCATAAGAGGGCTTTTGTATTTATCTTGATTGCAAATTAAATTAGCTAAAATTTTATACTTTCCATTATAATTACTTGTATGATCACAAATAACAACACCGTTATACTTTTCACAAAATTCATCTACAGATTTTGTTAATTCTTTACTCCATACTTCATGATTTCCAACAAATATTGCTACTTTATTGTTTATAATATCTGGAAAGATGTCATTATTTTGAATTCTTTTTATAACTCTTTCTCTAGGTAGTTTTTTTGCAGAAAAATCATTGCTATATGTTGTAACCATATTTATATGAACAGGACCTCCACCGTTTCTTCTGGTTTCTAATATTGCTTTATTAACATTTACATTACATGCCCATGCATCTTCATCTGTATATACACTTTGTAACTGAACACTAAGTTTAACTGTATCATTAGGCTGTTCATAGCGATCTATCGTTTGTGCTATATTTTGTCCAATTCTACCTAAATGTTGAGTAGCTGTTATTGCTATTATTGGCAATTTTCTATAATACGCCTCTGTTAATCCTGAAAAATAATTTCTAGATGCTGTCGCACCTGTACATGTTATAACAACAGGTTCCTTTGTATCTGAAGCTAATCCGCATGCTAAATAAGCTGCTGAACGCTCGTCAACGCAAGAAAAAATTTCAAAAAAATCATCATTCCTTATGCTCTCTACAAAACTAATATTTGTCGTTCCAGGACTTGCAATAACTTTTTTTACATTATGTGCTTTCAGTAAACTAATTAATATTTGTATATTTCTTTCAGTTGTATATGTATTCATCATACTTCTCCTCTTCTTTTTAACATTTTTTTTAATAATATAAAACTCTCACTCATTTCTTTTGAATCTTTGAAAATAATCCACCATATTAGTAAAGATACTAATAACGAGATAATAAAATAAATTATTATACTAAAAATTAAATTTAGTTTAAAACAATTACATATAATATATGATATACTAGCAGTAAGCATCATTGATAAAGTATATTTTAATAAAACCCATACATACTCTTTCGAATCCATTTTGAATAATTCACTAAAAAGATTTCTAATTAACCATGGCATTCCAATAAATAACATTGTTATAACTGTTGATAATATTACCCCATATATACCAATATAATTAACTAAAAGAATATTTAAAAACAAATTAGCAATTGCTGTTATTAATGGTCTAAACCTATCTTTGTGCCATATTCCCGCTGCATCTTTGTATGTATTTAACAAAACATTAACTTCAAAAATATAATAATATAAACATATACATATAACACATGGAAAAGTTAGCATTAGTTCCTTACCTACCCATAATTCTATAAAAGGTTGAAATAAATTCAAGAAACAACATGTACATATTGTAGCAATCCACGTAATAATAAAAGTAAACTTTTTCAGATCATTGTAATTTTTTTCCTTTGTTTCTGTTACAATACTATTACCAATTCCAGCAGTACATGAAGAATAAATTACAGTAACCATTCCAATTACTGCCGTTAGTATATAATAGTAATTTTGATATATAGCCAGCATCTTCAATCCCAAGAAGGCAGAAATAACAATTGTATCTGCTGCTTTAATAACAACGCTTCCAACTTTAGCAGTAAATAAATCTTTTACTCTTTGATTTATTATCGTAATTTCCTCTTTGGGTAGTATTCCTTTAGCAGTTAATTTTGGATACATTTTATTGGAACACAATGCAGTAATTATATTAACAACAACTTGTCCTATTAATATGGATAATACATAAAAATAGTAATTATGTAATATCCATATAGACATAACTTGTAAAATATACATTCCCGTATTAACTAATATTGTAACAATACTTATCACATCTTGTCGTTGATGTGCTTGAAGTACACTGTTTTTATATGCAAACATCCAATATGATAATACTGTTGCAAATAAATTTATTAAATACAAAATATATACATTCATATCATCAGGCAAATCATTTTTTATTAGATATGGAACCAATGGTAATATTATCAATCCACCTATCAATACTACTAATCCTATTATTCTGTAATACTTCTTGTATAAATTCATTAGAGCACATAGTACTTCGGTATTATCTCTTGCAATTGGTTCATACATACTAAATACCATTGCACTTCCAACGCCTAACTCAGCTAAATTTAACACTTGAAGTATTGATGTAAATAAACCATTTAGCCCAAGATACTCTACCCCCAAATAATATATCATTAATGTTCTCATAAAAAAAGGAACTATGATTTGGTATATTCTTAATATCATTCCATATATTATATTATTTTTTGCTCTTTTAGTTCTCTCTATTTTCACAGCAACTCCTAATCTACTATGTTTAATGATTTAGTTAAAAACTCATTAGCTTTTTTTATTTCTAATTCTAATATTTTATATGCTTTATTATAATTATGTTTCAAATTATCTTCCGTGATATTTATTCCATTATATCTTCTGTTCTCTAATTCAAATTTTTTTATTAATGTATCTATTCTAGAATTCATTTTTTCTTTATTGTCTTCTCTGTTAAATACAATAAAAGGTTTATTATAAATAAGAGCAAAAACGCACGAATGGAATGAATCAGTACAAATTAAAAATGCGTTTTTTTCTAGCCATAAAAACTCACTTGGACCTGATACATAAAATGGATCTTTCTGATTCAAAATATTTATTATTTCACAATCATTTTCTTTTGCAATTCTTGCAATTTCATTTTTTCTTGTTTCTGATAATTTTCCTAAAAAATAATTTAGAATATATTTTTTATTTCTAATCTTTTCTATCTGTTTAGGTTTTTTACTAACCATGTCCCACTCCTCTTTTGATAACATCATGGTAGGATCAACAAGGACTTCAACATCCTTTCTCCCCGTCAATTCCTCAATAATTTTTTTCCCTCTATCTTCTCTAACTGATATATTATTCATTTCTTTCAGTCTCTTACTATAGTATTCTTTTAAATTATCCGGAATTTCACTAACTCCGAAACTTGCTGATATAGAATTTCTTTTTGTTTGATTAGTAAAGCATAAAAAATCTATATCTGACATTCTTCCAAATGTTGGATTCCAAACCTGATCACTTCCTGTAAAAAACACATCATATTCTTTTCCAAGTCCTTTTGGAATATTATTTTCATCTATATTTTTTTTTGAAAATTTAATCTTCTTATTAAATCTCATAAAATTATTATAACGCTTACATTTTTTTAATGGCAATAATAGTTTTATAAAATACTTAATTTTCTTCTTTACTATTTTCATGCCAACACTGTCTTTTTGATTGTTTATAGTTTCTACTTTACAATTATACTTTGATAATATCTCTTGGACAGCATAATTTTGCAGTCTATTACCATAATTTCTGTCATCATTAATTGTTAATATTGCAACTTTTTTCAAACTTATCACCTTTTTCCTTATATCCTTCTATGTATAATCTAAAATAATCAAGGATTTTTCTCTTTATTTTTAAAATTCATCTTTTTAAAACTATATAATATAACAATAAAATAGTATAACTTTAATTTTAATAAAACTAAAATACATTTGTCTTTAAAGTTAAATTCTTTAAGTATTTTAGCATCAATATTTATTCCTCTATAATGCTGTTCTGTTGATAACTCTTTTATTCTCATTCGTTTTTTTTGAATTGACTGTATTGGATTAGTTAAAACATATAATATAATAACATTTAATAATCCTTTCAATTTTGTATATTTTATTAATTTATGTTTATTCTTTATATTGAACTTATCAAATAGTTTTTCTAGTTTCTTATGCCAGTATATTTCGTTAATAAGCATTTTTTCATTATAACTATGAGTTAGAGAATTATTATTATTGAAATAATAATACATCAATTTATCAACATATATAACTTTTTCCGAAACTAATGCTGCTTCACAGAAAAATAATGTATCTTCACCTATTGTAATTTTTCCATCAAACTTAACATTATTTAAAAGTTTTTTATCATATATTTTTCCCCATACTGTATTAAATCGAGTCCTTTTATATGGGTTACTATTAGATTTAATACTGTACTCAATTGCATCTTCTTTTGATATTTCAACAATTTGATTAGATGATACCTTATTCTTAATAATATTATTATTAAGAACTTGATAATTAAAAACATATATATTGCCAAATTGTAAATCTATTTTTCTTATTTCATCAAAAAAATTATCTGCTAAAAAATCATCTGAATCAACAAAAACAATGAAATCACCTTTTGCCAAACTTAGTCCATAATTTCTAGCACTTGAAACTCCACTATTTTCGATAGAATAAATTTTAAGATGATTTTTCTTATATTCTTTTAATATTTCCATTGTTGAATCAGTTGAACCATCATTAATTACTATAATCTCGATATCATCACAATTTTGAGAAATTATAGAGTCTAAACATCTTTTGATATACTTTTCAGAATTATAAACAGGTATTATTATTGAAAATTTCATATTATTCGACCTTTCGTTTATTTTATATACATTTAAGTAACGTAATACCTATACTTAATACTCGTTGTCTAATAATCATATGTTTTAAATTATATTCATGACTTATTTAAAATTTTTTTTATTTTCCTTTTTACTCTATATTTTAAATACCAAAAAAACTTATAATCAAATATACAGTAAAACATTTTTTTACTTAGCTTAGATTTATCATAAAAACCCTTTGGAGTAATTACAAAATCACCTTCTTGTATAAATACTTTTATATTTTTTTTGGCTTGCAAGTGTATATATGCATATTCTTTTTTTATTGTATTATCATATAAATTTAACATATACAAAGAACCATTGAAAAGTTCGAAATACATTCCTTTTTTTTTCTTTTCGCATAACGGATAAAAGTTTCTATATTTCTTATTTATATCTGCAAAATCATTTTTATTAAAATATACTTTAAACCCATTATCATTTAAAATACTATTTATCTCATAGTGATTTTTCATTGTTGTGGTTTCATCAAATATATAATTATAGTTTAAATTTAATATTTTTTTGTATGGTACATTATAATTTTTAAACCCCTTAAAAGCTTCATTTACTTTTTTATTATTTTTTAAAATTGTTAAATGCCCTAGTTGATAATACTTATCATATTTTTCCAAATAATTAAATATTAAATATTTAGATAAATCTCCAAAAATAACATCAAAATCACAATACCCCCAAAAAATATATTTTTTTATGTATTCATAGAATAAGTATCCATACGTTGGTTTATAATCGCATAATTTATACGGTGCATTTATTGATGTTCCAATTTTTAAATTCACCAATTCTTGAAATTGTTTAAAAGAATATTCTATGTATTTTATATTTTTGAATTTTATTTTTTTAGAAATATCATTATCTGTAAAAATATACCAATCTATAAAACTATTATTTTCCATAGACTTTAATGTTAAATCAAAATAGTTGGGAAGTTTTCCAAAATATGGACAAATCATAGCAATTTTATTCATTTTTTCTCCTTTATTACATAAATATTTTTATATATAAACCTAATAAATTCTGTTCTCCTATTATTCAAATTCATTGTTAGTCATCAGTAATGAAATAAAAATAATAACCATCATTCCTGAAACGCTCGTAAAAATTGCATTTCCCAATGAACTAATTATTATTAACACATAAAGAACAATTTGAATTACCTTTATTTCCTTATTTACTTGATTTTTTAATACATAATCAAACTGTATTTTGATTAACATTCCATATATAATAATTCCTAGAAATCCAAATTGTCCTATAATCATAGGCCAAAAATTATCATTCGCAGCATAGCCTCCTTTTTGAGATAGCCAGTAAATTGAATTATATCCAAATTCTCTATATAAACTTGAATAATTTTTAAAAGCCTGATCTGAACCATATGTTGCAAACCCTGATCCTAATGGAAAAAATCGCAATGCCACTTTAAATGAATTTCCTAGCATAATCGATCTTGGTGATTCTTTTAATAAATAATATACAACTTGATTTTTTCCTATTGCTAAGGCTAAAATTCCAGCTATTCCAATATGATAGAATTTTATCTTAAATGTCCTGTTATCCTTTATAATAATTATTAAGTAAAAAAATACTAGTATTAATCCAAAAGTTGCTCCACGTAATGTAAATAAAACCGTTAATATTGCAATAATTGAATATATATACATGTGTTTATTTTTTTCTTTATAAACTATAGCTAATAAACATAATATTGCCTCATTTAATGCTGCAGGATTTCTATATATGAATTCATATGACCTAATACCATATCTTATATCATATGTCATTCCGATATTTGAAAATAAATTTAAAACTCCAAATCCAAAAGCAATGGGTATAAATAATAATGCTATAAAATAAAGTGTTTTGCATATTTTGTTTTTTGTTTTCTGACTAATAATGCATGAAGCATATATAAACACAATTGGAATTTTTACTATTCCAATCCAATCAATTACTGCTGGTTTAAAATCTGCAAGTTTCGAAAATATATTTGAAAATGAACCTAAAATTGTTAAACTAATAATTATAAATGCTGTTTTTTTTAATAACAACCTTTTTTCTTTTTGCCTATTCAAAAGCTTAAATTGAAAAATAATCCTTAAAATTGCAAAGATTAATAATAACTCATCAACATATTGAACAACTTCATTTCCTAATAATGGATTTATTAATAATGTTGATATAATGAAAACAATAACCATTATAAAATCCAAATTAATTTTCATTCTTTTGTACCTCCAACTTATGCTCAATTATATAATTAATTTTATATTTTATTACTTTTTATTATCTTTGAATAATAACATTCTTCAATTATCTGCTTTTCATCAAATTTATATGTTAATTTATGAAATGGTGTTTGCTCTTTAATTGCATTCCAAATTTCCTCATCATATTTTTCAAATAGTCTTAATAATAAAATATGCGGAGTTGAATTACTAAATGGAATAACATTCTTCCATTCATCAGAGTAATTATCAATAATAATTTGAAAAAAATCATGAAAAATAAAATAATCCACTAACTTATTATTTTTTTTCCAATATTCATACATTAAGTTTTTTAATATATATATATATTTATGATGAGGTTTTGCTGTTATAAACCAATTTGAGACTACTGTTGCATGACCATCTTTACCAGGCTTTAATGATTGAAATAAAAATAATTCACTATTTAACATATATTTAGGAATTCGAGAATTTGAGCAAAACACTGTTGCATCAATCCATGTTCCACCATATTTTTCTAAAAGCTCTAATCTTAATAAATCAGTCATATGCGCACCTTTTATTATTTGATTGTCAATTTTTTTTTGTATAAAATCTGGAAACTTAATAAAATCCTTATAATTTTTTTCAGTAATTAAAACAATGCTCCTATCTGTAATATTTTTGCAAAGTGAATTATAGCAAACTTTAACAATTTCTGGAGCATTTTCAATGCCTTGTAACCAACATACCCAAATTTTTTTTTCATAATTTATGGTATTCTCTTGATATGAATTATTTAATTCTAAAAGCTTTCTTTTATATTTTTTTTTCAATTTGTTCTTTACTTTTAACGAAGCGGATAACCTAAGTATTTCTAAAGCTGTTCTACTTTTTCCTAGCACTAAAAATTGATTTAATGCTGTAAAAAAACATCCTGAATAAATATATTGTTTAACTAGTTTTATCCCACCTTGTTTTTTCAAATAATCTCGCCATTTATTTTTCTTCTTCATTTTTTATCCTTTTCAATAATCGAATGTTTTCTATATTTTATGATTATTCAAATTTTTTCCATGAATTTCAATAATCCTAAAATGTGTTTTTTGTTTATCTTTTGGTGGCATTTTCATATAATCTCCGTATGTATATTTCAAATATTCATCATATTTCTGTAATCCATTTAACTCAATATCTTCAAATTTGTACATTCTACCATTACCATAGTATTCTATTGGAACAATTTCTCTTGTCCTATATGCACCCATTATATTTCCAACAAATTTAGATTTATTAAAATCATGTGATTTTAATATTTTATCTATTTTTTCTTTTTGTTTATATGGAGTTGTCATCTTTTCAATTGGAATTTTTTCCATAATCTTTAATACTATTTGCTCTATTTTTCCCCTTTTTCTTTTTCTATCAATAGAATCTTTATAGCACAATGACATTAATGCTCTATGGTACAACACTCTAAAAAAATAAATTTTTCTTAAAATCAAATTGTTAGGTGTTCCATCAAGAGGAAAAATATCAATAGAAGCATTTGTATATTTTTCAATATCATTATCTATTCTTTCTTCAATTACTTTTGTTTCTGTATCCAAAATTCTTGTTATATAATAATGATATTTAGGATTTGTCTTATAATTTACTATTTTATAATTTGATTTTAATTCATTAGATGCTATCTCAAGAAATTTTTCATAAGAATCTCTTGGCATCCCTAAATCTATATCATCATCCCATGGAATAAATCCTTTATGTCTTATTGCTCCTAACATTGTTCCACCTAACATATAATACTTTAAATTATGCTTTTTGCAAATATCCACCACATTTTTTACAATTTCAATATCCACTTGATGTAATAAATCTATATTTTTCATTTCTATTCTAATTCCTCTTTAAATTATCGCTTCTAGTTTCTTTCATAATTAATGCTCTTATTTGAGTACTACTAGTTGATTTTGTATATGGAAAATAAACTATTTCAACATTTTTATCTTTAAAATACTCTTCATATCTTTTAAATCTCTCTGTTCCTTTATAATCACTACCAACAAATAATCTATCATAATGATATAATTCCCAAGCATCATTATCTTCTGGACATGAATCAACAACTCTATCTACATATTTGCATGATTGTACAATTGCCTTTCTTTCATCTAAAGGAATAAAAGTTTCTTTTCCTTTATGTGCTGCATTAGGATGTACACCTACTATTAAATAATCACAATTTTCTTTTGCTCTTTTTAATAGATTTAAGTGTCCTAGATGGAATAAGTCGAAGGTTCCAGAAAGATATCCTACTCTTTGTTTCTTACCACTAATTCTATTACCTTTAATTTTATAATCATAACTTTCTAATCCAAATTTTAAAGGATTATCTATATACCTTTTTATAACATCTTTATATATTTCATTATATTCTGGAATAAATAATACTTTTTTATTTAACAATTGTTCAATAATATCATTAGATATTTTATTTAATAATTCTATATTATTTTGACCACCATTAAATTTTGTACCTTTTAAAGAGCCTGGCGATATTTCTAAAATTCTATTTGTTTTATTATTCTTTTCTAATTCTATATTTAGTGCTTCAATAAACTTACTCAAAGCAGCTTTAGATGCGGAATATGTGGAAAATAAAGGTGACACAATCCTTCCCGCAATTGATACCATAATTCCGGTATAAAAATCTTTATCATCATTGATTCTATGATAAAACATATTTATAATTTCCATTATAGAAACTGCATTAACTGCCATTTGCTTCTTAATTTCGCCAATTCCTATATCTTCAAATTTTGCCACTCTTCCAAACCCAGCAGTGATCATCAGCATTGAAATATCTTTATCTTGTAATACTTCATCAAATACTGATTCATCAAATACTGATAAATCCGTTTTAATATGTTTATAATTACCTATTAATTCTTCTGGTTCACTTTTATCAATTACATATACAAAAAAACCTCTTTTAATTAATTCGGTTGAAATTGCAAGACCAATTCCATTACTACCACCAACAACAACTGCTTTATTCATTTTTTTCCTCCCAAATATTATCATACATATTAACTATTTTTTTCCATGTATATTCTGTTCTAACACGGCTCTTTGCTTTTTCACTTAATTGATTTATTGTATCATCATTTAATTCTTCACATCTATTTATTAAATTCGCTAAATTACCGTCTTCTAAGCTCCAATACACTGCGCCATCTTCTGCAACTTCTCTATTAAATCCAACATCATAAAGTAAATTCAAATTCGTTGTAGCTAATGCTTCTATTAATGATGGATTAGTTCCTCCTACTGAATGACCATGTATATATGCATAAGCATTTTCTCTTATTTTTTTTATTAATTCTTTTTCATAAACGGTTCCAACAAACTTAATTCTAGAATCTTTTTCAAATCCGGTTTCTTTTCTTAATCTCTCATAAAATTTATTTTTTTCTACATTTGTTATTATTACTAAGTCTTTTTTTGTATTTGATTTCATAAATTCTGATATCATCGTTTTATAATTATTTTCTGGAACAAATCTGCCGACAATTAAATAATAATTACCTGCTTTTATTTTCTTTTCTTTATACCAATTAATTAATTCTTCTGACTCATTGTTCAATTTGCTTTTTTCTAAATCTGCACCGTAAGCAATAAAAGTAGTTTGTGGTTTGTATTTTGAATAATTTTCCAGAATATATTTTTCGATATTTTTTGAATCACAAATGACTAAATCAGCTTCTTTTACCATTAACTGTTCAGATATTTTCCAATATTTTTTTACTGGTTTACTCCATTTTGCTCTTAACCATTCATGTCCATCTGGATTAATATATAGTCTTATTCCATATTTTTTCATAATCTTTTTATAGTGATGTAAAAATGGACCAATTCTACATGCCAATATATATATAGTGGCATTTTTAATTTTATTATGCTTTATATAATCAATTGATTTTTTAATTGCTTTAATGTCATAAACTATGGCTTTAGCCGGTCCTATATTGGGTACTTTTACACAAAAACATCTTGCATTGTTATGTTCATATTCATGTCCATTTAATCCAATGCAAGCTACATGATATTTTATATCAGAATTATCATTATAAAAAGTTAAATTTTCAACAAAAGTCTCATATCCTCCATAATTAGAAGGTATTCCTTTACATCCTATAATAAAAATGTGTTTCATTATTCTATATTGCTCCCTCTTTTTTTAGACACTTTTCTACAGTCTTTTTTAAAATTTTTATATCGGTTTTTAAAGTGTGTTTTCTAAAATAATCCATATCCATATGTAATCTATCCTCAAATGTAACATTACTTCTTCCTGAAATTTGCCAATATCCTGTAAGTCCTGGCTTACAAGAAACTATGTATTTATAATAATATGTCATTTCATCTTTTTCTCTTTCTAAATATGGTCTTGGTCCAACTAAACTCATATCTCCTTTTAGAACATTAATAAACTGTGGAACTTCATCTATACTCGTTTTTCGAATAAACTCTCCAATTTTTGTTACTCTTGGATCATATTTTAATTTTTTATATTTTTTATATTCTTTTCTTGCTTCTTCATTTTCTTCTAAATATTTTTTAAGTTTTTCATCTGCACCTACACACATTGAGCGAAATTTATACATTTTAAATACTTTACCATTTTTTCCAATTCTTTTTTGTATATAAAATAGTGATCCATTATCT
Source organism: uncultured Clostridia bacterium (assembly GCA_947167965.1). GTDB lineage: Bacteria > Bacillota > Clostridia > TANB77 > CAG-508 > CAG-269. Next base: position 19,302 of record CAMVJW010000016.1, read on the forward strand.
TTAGAAATTAAATTTGCAATAAATAAGACAATAGTTAATGGAACAAGGAGTAAAATTCCTACTATTCCTCCAATAATATCTAAACTTCTTTTAGTAATAATCTCTAATTTTCTTTTTATTTTACTTTTATATATAGAAACATCCTGATATGGCACAAGTGCTGTTACAACGTTTTCTGTAGTATAGCCAATATCAATAGGTTTTACATCCATTATATTTTCCCCCCTCAAAAAATAATTCACATAATTATTTTTTAATTATACCATTTTTTTAAGTATTTTTCAACAATTTTCGACAATTTTGAAATATTTGTTATTACGGGTTATTAAAATCCCCCTTGCATTTTATCTACAATTTTACCAATTTATAACTTATATATTTGTATATATATCATTATAATATGATATTGTCAATATACATAACATTGCAACATAATAATTAGTTTCCTATATTAATTTTGTCTGTCTCATGTACTCCTGTTTTTTCTTCTATCTCATCACTAATTGCTTTAACTGTACTATTTACAACATAATCATTTTGACCAAATACTTCTTTGTGTAGTTTTACAACATTACTTTCTAATGTTGCAGCAGGCCCGTAAAAATCGCCATTTATATGTACTCCTGTTGTTGAATATGGCCAGCCAAAAGATTCTTTTATATTAAAATTCATTGCTTTTGGAATTAAACTCATTATTTCATTTGCTTTTATATTTGTTTTTACTTTTGGCAACATTTCATCTAATAAATTGTTTATTTCTGACACACTCATACTCTTTGCTTTTGCAACAACTTTTTGTAACACTGTTCTCATTCTTTCTGTTCTTTTATAGTCCCAACCTTCTGTGTATCTTATTCTACAATATGCAACAGCTTGCACTCCATTTAATTTTTGGTTTCCCGTTTTTGTTATTCTTTTTGCTGATGAATTTGTGACTTCATTTACATTTCCTATATAGTTATTTATATATTTTAACTCATCTTGAGTAATATTTATTTCTACTCCACCAACTGCATCAACTAAATCTTTTACAGCTCCAAAATCTGCTAATGCATATTCTGTAATATTTAAATCTAGATTTGTGTTTATTGTTTTTAATGTATTTTGTACACCTCCATAATATGCATGATTAATTTTATCAAACTTTGTTTTGCCTTTTTCTTCCATTTGAACATATGTATCTCTATAAATTGAGAATAATTGCACATCTCCTGTTTTTTCATTTATACTTGCTATTATAATACAATCTGTTCTATATGCAGTGCTATAGTCATCTGTTTGTGAATCTACTCCAAGTAATGCTATATTTCTAAAGTTATTCATTTGTGATTCTTTTTTTTGGGTTTCTTCACTAATACCTAGCTCTGTTTTATCTTTTGTTATTTCTTCATATTGTACCTTTCCTAGTTTATTTTTTATATACATATATCCAGTAAATCCTGAGCCTAATATTAATATAATTATTATTAATAAAATAATTAAAAAAACTTTCAAAGCTTTGTTTTTTTTCTTTTCTCTTGTTCTACTCATATTTATTTTGATGTTTTTAACACCATTCTCCTTCCATTTTTTTCTTATTCTATCATTATTTTTATTATAAAGCAAATTAAATTTTCTATAAAACAAAAATTATAAAAGTTATATTTAAAAACAAAGCTTACCCCTATTTTTAAATAAAGTTTGGTAAGCTTTTTATTTTAGTCTATGCTACATTCTTCAGTTATTATTTTTATCAAATTATTGAGTGCTTTAAAATGGTTATTTTTATTATAATAAATCCCATATTCTGTAGATTCTATCTCAAAGTCTGTTTTTACAATTGCAATTTGATTATGTAGTATCTCATCTTCGATAAATTCTTTTGTAGTAAATCCGATTTTTTCTTCTTTTTTTATCATTTCAATCATACTAGTAGAAGTTATTGGAATAAAATTATTTTCATTTTTTAAATCATCTATATTAAATATTTTTTTTAATATCCTTATGCTTATAGGATTTCCATTTAGATTATTAATATATATTGTTTGATTTATTAGCTCTTCTCTTGAAAAAACTTTAGATTCAAATTTTGCACCTTTTTTTGTTATAAATACCTCATGTAAACTACCTAGACTAATATATTTGAGATTACCATATTTACTATCATCAACTTTTTTTGTTAAAACTACATCCAAAATACCATTATTTAGCTTTTCTAACATTTCTTCAATATTATACATCTTTATATCAATTCTCTCACTTGGATATAAATTATAAAACTTTGTTATTCCTTTTGAGAATATTTTTGTTAATATCATATTTCTTGTTCCAAGTTTTATTATTCTATTATCTAAAAAGTCTTCTTCTGCCTTGCAAATCAGTTCAATGGCATCTTTTATTTTAAAATATAACTTATTTCCATCACTTGTAAGTTTCATTCCTAAATTACTTCTTTCAAATAATGTTACATTCAATAATTTTTCCAGATTTTTAATTTGCTTTGTAACAGCTGGTTGAGAAACATTTAACTTTTCACTTGCTCTTGTTATATTTAATTCATTAGCTACTACTACAAATATTCTATATAATTCTAAATTTATCATTATCTTTTCTCCTAAATATTTTATAATCCATTTAGCAATATTATTATATTAAATATTAATATGTGTATTAAAATTGTATCAGAGATTTAATAAATTTTAAAGTATTTATTTAAAAAGATTTGATAATTTGGAAAATCAAATTTTATTTATACATTCTAGCATAGTGTATGAAATTTAAATAATAAAAAAATTGAGGTAAAATCTTTTATAGTTTCTACCTCAATTATTAGCATTATAGTTTTATATCTTTAATTATTAATAGTTTTCATATATTTGAATTGTATTACTGTTATGATAATATGCATTAATTTCTTCAATACTATTATTAGCATTTCCATTGATTTCTTTATTATTATTTATCATCCATATTGCTCTGCTTATAGAATTATGTGTTACAATAACAACAGTTTTTTCATTATATTTTTCTTTTAATTCTTTAATTAAGCTTCCTGTTCTATTAATTAGTGCAAGTAATGTCTCTGCTCCTTCATAAGTTACTAATTCTTCTAATGAATTCCATTTACTTTTATTTACTAGATTTCTATCTTTTAACAACATTTTTCCTGGGTTTCTTTCTGTTATTCTTTCATCAATTATAATTGGTATTTTTTTATAATTTACTATTTCAGCAGTCTGATATGCTCTTTTTACTGGTGAAGATATCATAACATCATAATTGTATTTTCTAAGTTGTTCTCTTAATTCTTCTGCTTGTTCTATTCCCTTTGTTGTAAGATCTTCTTCACATCTTCCTCCAACTATATATTTTACATTTGATGGTGCTTCTGTATTTCTAATTACAATAAGTTTCATGATTCCTAACCTTCCTTTCTAATATTATATATTTTATTTTTTAGTCATTTAAAAACCTTTTATTATAATTTATTATATACTCGTTGTTTTAATATGTAAAATATATATTATTTATGTCATTATAACTTTTTCTTATGATGACATAAAGGCAGTAATAATAAAATAAGAACTATACAGAATATTAAAATTCTATTTAAGTTCTTATTTAATCTATATTAAAGGAATGTTATGTTAAACATTATTCATTTGACCATCTAAGCATTTTTATATTTTTATATTTTTCTAAAACTGTATTATATTTATCATATTCATCTTCCCATAAACTATTTGGTACTTTATCAAATGCATTAAATATTGTTTCAGCTTGTTTTAAATATATGATTTGTTCTTGAACAGTTAATTTTTCATATTTTTTTGAAAATTGATATAGTCTTTCTAATATTTGGTTAGCTTCTATAAAGCTCCAAAAATCTTTAACATTCATTCCAAATAGTTTTATTTGTAATACTGCATAAGCAATTAAAGCAAAAATTACAAATACTAATATATAAATAATAATTCCTAATCCTGTCATAAAAATCACCTCTTTATTTCTTACGTACAAATTAATTATACCATATTTGTAATATTTTTGCAAATTTATTGTAATATTTTTGTAATATAATTGTAATATTTGTATTATTTTTTCAAAAACTGATATTAAAAAACGCATAAAATAAACAGTTCTAGAATATCTTGTTTGATTTTTTAGAACTGTTTATAGTTTCATTATTATTCTGAATAATTTTATTATTTAATAACAATTTGTTCGTTTTCTACATCTACTGTTACTTTTTTATCTTTTTTTAATTTTCCATCTAATATACCTTCTGCAAGTCTATCCTCAACTAAGCTTTGTATTGTTCTTCTTAAAGGTCTTGCTCCAAAAGTTTTATCAATTCCTTTACTTGCAACTAAGTCTTTAACATTTGATGTGAATTCAATATCATATTTTTGTGTTTTCATTCTTTTCTTTACTTCATCTAGCATAATATCTATTATTTGAAGAATCTCTTCATCATTAAGCTTATGGAATACTATTATTTCATCTATACGATTTATAAACTCAGGTCTAAACTCTTTTTTAAGCTCTTGCATCACTTCTTTTTTAATTTCATCATATTCTTTTTGTTCATCATTTTTATCTCCATTTTGTGAAAATCCTAAAGTTTTCTTATCTGTAATTAATCTTGCACCTATATTAGATGTCATTATTATTACTGTATTTTTGAAGTTAACTGTTCTACCGTTTGAATCTGTTAATCGTCCATCATCTAATATTTGAAGTAACATATTCATTACATCTGGATGTGCTTTTTCAATTTCATCAAATAGAATTACAGAATATGGTTTTCTTCTAATTTTTTCTGTTAATTGTCCACCTTCATCAAATCCAACATATCCTGGAGGTGAACCTATTAGTTTTGAAACAGAATGTGGTTCCATATATTCACTCATATCTATTCTTATCATACTAGATTCATCACCAAATAAACTTTCTGCAAGTGCTTTTGATAACTCTGTTTTACCTACTCCAGTAGGTCCTAAGAATAAGAATGAACCTATTGGTCTATTTGGATCTTTTAATCCAACTCTTCCTCTTCTAATAGCTCTACTTACCGCTTCTACAGCTTCATTTTGTCCAATAACTCTTTCATGTAATGTTTTTTCTAAATTACGAAGTCTTATATTTTCATCTTCTGTAAGTTTTTTAGCAGGTATTCCTGTCCAAAGTGATATTACCTCTGCAATACTTTCATCTGTTATTGTTGTCATTTTTTTGTTGTTTTTATTTTTCCACTTTTTCTCTTCTTCTTCATATTTTTCTCTTAATTTTTTCTCTTCATCTCTTAAACTTGCTGCTTTTTCAAATTTCTGGCTACGTACTGCTTCTTCTTTATCTTTTTTTAATCTATCAATTTCTTCTTTCATTTGTTTTAATTCATCTGGCTCTGTATATGTTTGTAATCTTGCTTTTGATGATGCTTCATCAATTAAGTCTATTGCCTTATCAGGCAAATATCTATCATTTACATATCTTACAGATAAGTTTACAGCAGCTTCTATTGCTTCATCTGTTATTTTAACATTATGGTGTGCCTCATATTTATCTCTAATTCCTTTTAAAATTTGTATAGTATCTTTTGCTGTAGGCTCACTTACAGTAACAGGGCTAAATCTTCGCTCTAAAGCAGCATCTTTTTCGATGAATTTTCTGTATTCTTCTAATGTTGTTGCTCCAACTAGTTGTAATTCTCCTCTTGCAAGCATTGGTTTTAAGATATTTGCCGCATCAATTGCACCTTCTGCAGATCCTGCTCCAACTATAGTATGAATTTCATCAATAAATAAAATTACATCTCCTGCTTTTTTTACTTCTCCTAAAGCTTTTTTAATTCTTTCTTCAAAATCTCCTCTGTATTTTGCACCAGCTACCATTCCTGAAATATCCATACTTACAACTCTTTTATTTTTTAATATTTCCGGAACATCACCTGTAGAAATCTTTAATGCTAATCCCTCTACTATAGCTGTTTTACCAACTCCTGGTTCTCCTATTAAGCATGGATTATTTTTTGTTCTTCTAGATAAAATTTGAATTACTCTTTCTATTTCTACACTTCTTCCTATTACAGGATCTAATTTTCCATCTATTGCTTTTTTAGTTAGGTCTTCGCCAAACTGATTTAGTGTTGGTGTTGAATTATAGCTTCCTTTAGGATTCTTTGAAGAATTTTTTTCTTGGTTTATGTCTTCTACTTCATTAATTACATTTACAATTTCATTATATATTTTTTGTAGTTCTACATCTAAATCAATTAATATTCTAACTGCAATACTATCACCTTCACGTAGCAAACCAATTAATAAATGTTCTGTTCCTATATAATCATATCCTGATTTTTTTGCTTCAATAAAACTGTTTTCAATTATTCTTTTGGCTCTTGGAGTAAAACCTAATGCTTCAACTGAAGTTACAACTTCTTTACCAATCATTTCAATTATTTTATTTTCTATATCTTCACATTCTACATTTTGATTACTAAGGACTCTACTTGCAACTCCAGCTCCTTCCTTAGCAAGCCCATATAAAATATGTTCAGATCCTACATAATTATGTCCTAAATTTATTGCTTCTTCTTGTGCTAATTCAATTGCTTTTTTTGCTCTTGTTGTAAATTTATAAATCATTTCTCTCTCCTTTCTAAATTTAAATATTTTTATTATTTCTATTTCTCATTTAAAATCTGTTTTATAAGTTCAGCCCTTTTTATATCTCTGTCATATGCTTCTAAATTTTGTCCAAAATATTTTTGTAAATTAGCTGATCCTATATAAAAATATATTTTTGCAATTTTTTCATCTGTAAGCTCTTTAATAATTCCTAAATCTGTTCCTAATTTAACATCAGATAATAATTGTAATGCTTCTTGCCATCTTAATTTTCTTGAATTAATTAAGATTCCAAAACTTCTATATACTAAATCTTCTAATTCTATATTGTTCTTTCCTAAAAGCTTTCTTGCTGCTCTTTCTTGTTCAATTAGTTTTTCTGTAATTTTTTCCAAATTTCTTATAATGTTTTCTTCTGTAATTCCAAGTGTTTGTTTATTAGAAATAACATAAATATCTCCAATTATATCTGAATCATTTATGTATTTTCCTGTTATACTTAATCCAAAATTTGTAACAGTTTGAATTATTTTTCTCATATTTCCAGTTTTTGTTAATCCTGGCAAATGAACTGTAATCTCTGCATTTAACCCAGTTCCAACATTTATTGGAGATGTTGTTAGATATCCATATTTTTTACTTTTTGCAATATCAAATGTTTCTTCAAATTTTTGATCAATTTCTTTTGCATAATTAAATACATTATTTATTTCCATTCCTGATGAGAAAACTTGTAATTCTAAGTGATTTTGTGAATTTAAAACAATACAAATATTTTCATCATCATTTATTAAAATAGATATACTGTTTTGTCTTTGCTTTAATTCATCTTCTCCAATCAATCCTTTTTCAATTAGCGTTTTTTTAGTTATATCGTCCATATCTTTAATTTTTAATAGTTTTAGATTATATCCTATGCTTGGTAGATTTTCCTTTACTAATTCTTCAATTTCAGCAATTTCTTTAGGATTGTTAGTTTCAAATTTATAGTTTCTTAAATTTCTTGAAAATAATATTTTTGAACTAATTACTATATCACTGTTTTTCCCTCTTTGCATATACCAATTCATATATTGCCTCCTATTTAAATTAATTTTCTTCTATTTTTTTTATTTCATCTCTAATTTTTGCAGCATCTTCATATCTTTCTTCTTTTACAGCTTGTTTTAAATCATTTTTTAATTTATCTAAGTCATTAGTTTGTTTTGTCTCATTTGAACTAGATTCATTGTTATTTATTTTGTCATCTAGGTTTTGTTTAACACTATTTCCTTCTATTACTTTTCCAAGTCTTCCAATATGATTTGTTGCTCCTTGAAGACTTCTTAAAATAGGATCAATTCTTGATTCAAAATCAGAATAGCAATTACTACATCCAAATTTTCCTGTATGAAGAAAATCGTCCCAATTTAGTCCACATTTTGAACATTCAAGTTGTTTTGATTTACCTAAAGATGGAATCAAAGAAATATCATTCATATCATCAAAGAAATCAGTTAAAAAATTAGTAAAGTTAATTGGCATATTAAAATGAATGTCATTTAATCCAAGCTTTTCGCTACACTCCTCACATAAAAACATTTGCTTTTTATCTCCATTAATAATTTGAGTATATTTAATATTTGCGTTATTTTTTCCACAATTTTCACATTTCATAATAATCATTCCTTTCATTTTTAAATTTTTAAATTTTGGGACAG
>CAMVJW010000017.1 GCA_947167965.1 uncultured Clostridia bacterium
TAAAAATGAATATATCGAACTATCTCCTGATTATTATAAACAAAAGCGAAAAAATAATATGATTTTTGAAGAACTTAACTTTCTTGCAAAGTATTCTTTTTCTTCAATATCTGATGTTACAAAATATCAAGAAAATATTGAAAGTAAACTTCCTGAATTAAAAGGCAAACGAGAACTTTTGTGGAGAAAACATAAATCTACTTATATAAATAAAAAGGCTGAAATTCTAAAAGAAATAAATTCACTTACTGAAGAAATTGATAAAATACAAGCTCAGAAAAAGGCTTGTAATAGGATAATTGCACGATATAACGAAATAAAAAATGGTTTTCAGAAAGAAATGGAATCTAAACAAAAAACACAAGAACTTATACTATCTGAAAAAAAGAAAAAGGTTAGAGTTTAAGTGGATGTATCATCGTATCTACTTTTTTCATCTAACCTTATGTTTTAAAAATAGCTTTCGTTTACTGTAAAATATTTATGCTATCATTGATTTTTGCATTATAAGTTTTTTTCTGCATCCATTACAATAACTATAGAAATTATGATAGAAATGCATTATAATAGGAATAATTATAATGTCAAATTCATAAAATTTTCATCTATTGTTTTATGTTATTTAAATAATATTCTAAAATTTTTCTATCTCTTAAAACCACAAATCTAGTATCATATACATCATCATAATCTGATGGTAGTAATTTATCATAGCAATCAGTAATTAATTGTAATGCTTCTCTTGGCTCTACCCACATTAATTTTGCACCTTCACTTTTTTCTTTTTCGGTAAGATTTAATGTATGTAAATCCTTTATAACTTTTGCTATGAAAATACTAGAAATTTGCTTTAGGTTTTGTAAACTTTTATATTCTTCTGTTATACCCAACCTACTTATAACTTCAATTTCACAACCTGCTTCTTCTAATACTTCTCTTTTAAAAGCTACTTTGGGATCTTCATTTTCTTCTATTCCGCCACCTACAAGTTTGTATTCGTTTTTATTCCTTTTATTTTGTATTGCAATCTTTCCATCTTCTCTAATAACTATACCTCTAGCAGCCATTCTTAATCTATAATTATTCATTTCTTTTGGTTCAATATTAAAATCTTTATCTGTTAATTTAAACATAATATCCATAAATCCAACTTCCCTTGCTTACTTATTTCTTTGTTCCCAAATTTTTCTTACAAAACTTAATGATAGAGTTGAAAGTGTAAAGCCAATTACTGGAACAAGTGAACTTAAAAATATATTATTTGAATTCCTTATTACATAAGAATATATTATTACTACTATATAGGTTAATATACAAATACATATCTTTCTAGTCCAGCATGTTTCCCATTTCTTATCTAATTCAACTCTTTGATTTCTTTTCTTTATATTTTCTATTTCTTTTTCAAATTCTTTTAAATCCATTTTTATTCTCCATTTCCATTGTAATTACTTCATTATTTCCTGTTTTATGCCCGTTTTCATCTAATACATCAAAATATTCCTTGCTCATTAAAATCATTCCTTTTCAAACATTTCTTTTAATTTTTTTCCAACCTCATAGCCCTTTTTATAAAAGTTCTCAATTCCCATATTTAAATATTCATAGCGATAACAAAGTTCCATTGTTATTGGTCCATTATAATTACTTTCTTTTAATTTTTTTATAGTATTCTCCCAATTTAATGTGCCATCAAAGGGGATTAAATGCAAATCATCACTTTTATCATTATCATGCAAATGTACTGCAAAAATACGATTTTTGAATTTATCAAAATCCAAGTCATCATCAAAATGTACATGGTAATGTCCTGAATCAAAACATATTCCTACATTTTCATTATCAATGTTTTCTATAACATAATCTAAATATCCTTTTATTTTTGTATTTTCAAAAGCTACTTTGATATTTAAAGATTTGGCATAATCAGCAATTTCCTGTAATCTTCGTAATCCAATTTCATTATATTTTGGTGCTACACTTTTGCTTGTTAAGTGCATAACAACCATAGGAATTTTATTTTCTTTGCAAATTTTAATATCATTTTTATATCTATCAACTAACTTATTACCACTATCATTTTCAAGCCACAAATCGTTTATATTTTGATAGCCCAAATGTGCAAAAATAACATTAAAACCATTTTCTCTAATATATTTCAGTTGTTCTTCCTGCGAAGGTTTCCATTCCTTGTTATACCATTGAATAAATACATTTTTAAATCCTGCATTTTTTATTGCGTTTATTGTTTCTATTACACTAACATCTTTATTATCATTACTTACAACTACTGCAATTTCTCTACCCATAATTTCCAACCTTCTTTACATATTATTTTTTAAGATTTATTATTAATTCTTACTCTATTCTTCCTCCTGAGCATTATCATTCATAGTCTATATCTCCCTCATAATTCCAAAATCCTAATTTTCCATTTATATAAATAGGTTTAATGTTTTTTACATTTTCTAATTTAAAACCATATCCATTCCAATTTCTATCTTGTATTCCTCTATACACCAATTCATTTTTATGTTTCAATTTATTTCTTATTGTTTCATCTACATTTACACAATCTGTCATATTTACTTTTGCAATAATACAGCCTTTAGGATATTCTAAATTATAACGTTTAAATCTCTCTACTGCTTCTTTATCCACGCCTTTACCTGCATGTATTAATAGTTCTCCTCTGTATTTGGTGTTCCAAGTTCTAAACTCATATTCTTTATAACCTTTTGCAATAAGAGTAGCCCAAGGTTGTTTTATAGTTAATACTTTCATATATCATTGCTCCATGTATATAATAAATTGTTATTTATAACTGGAAATCAGCAATACATAATAGATGGTCTGATTTATTATCTAATTTTTTATTTGATAAATATTTTATTTTATTTTCTGCTAATATATAATCTATTGCTGTTCCTTCAAAATAAGTTACACCTTCTATATAGTTCTTAAAATTATTCTTAATAAATGGTAGCATTTCTAAAAGTTTTTCTGTGTTATAATCTCCAACAATAAAAAATTTTTTATTATCTTTTATGTAGTTTTCCACATAATTTTCAAGTTTTTTATAAACATATCCATAATCTTCTGGAATTTTTCCAAAAACTTGAAATGCTGGTGCATGTCCTGTTATAAAGTTAATAGATAAATCACTTTTAATTTGTATATTAGCAAGAATAAAACCATCATCAAATAGTTTATAAGTTTTTCCATCTTTACTTATATTAGATAAATTTACATTCTCAAACATAATATTTTGCGATTTTTTAATCGGATATTTTGAAAGAATGACTTCTTCAATGTTCGCATTTTCTAACAAATGACAATCCGATACTTCAAATTCAGAATAATATTTTAAATTTGTATTTTCTGATATTATTTGTGCAAATGATTTTTCTCCATTTCGAAATGAAACAGATTCTTGTAGTCCAATTATATCAATATTTTCATCATTTATTTTTTGAATAACCTCATCTAATAGTCCAAATTTTTTATAATCTTTTTCTTTTTGTATTCCATTTGAAATGCTCCACTCTGCTGGTATTCCACAACTTATATTCCAAGTAGCAATTTTTAATTTTTCCATAACGTTCTCCTTTTTCATACTTTGTTTTTAACATTATCTACCTATCAACATCATAATCTACTTTTTTCACAAAATGATCGTTTTCTTCCATAAAATTAGGAGTCATTTCAAGTATTAAAAGCATTTTACCTTTATATGCAAAAATCGTATTAGGTTGAATTGTTATTATATCACCAGGTTTAACGAAAGAAGATTCATCTTCTATAATAAACTCACCTTCACCATCAAGAACACGATAAACAAGGGTACTTTTGCTATCATAAGAAAAGCAATCATGTCCTTTAATTGAATTTATAAAGAAGTCTCCATGTTCATCAGTATTATCAGATGGTATTATAAGTTGAAATGTTTCTCTATCAACAAGAATCATTCCATCTCCTACATTTTCTTGTGTTAAAAGAATACCTTTTTTACACATATTAAATAATCTATCATATTTATTAGCCATATTTACCTCCTCGTATTGCAATTTGTTTTTAATCTAATTAAGTATAAAATTTCCTATCTCATTTTCTTTATTAATAAAAAAGTTTGAAAAGAAATATACTCGTATATTTCTAACGTTTCAGTTTATATTAACTTCACATCATTTTTTCTTTTCATGTCGACATCTAAAGACAATCCAAAAGTTCCTAGTTTAAATAACATTTTATTTTCTTTTGAATCATTTCCCATTGCAGACTCATAAGATGAATTAATTAAATAAATTGCATTCGCAACATCAAATAATAATCCGAATGAGTTTCTTTCTATATCTGTTGCATTTACATTTTTTGTCCATTGTTCGAATGCTATTTTTATTCTTTTTTCTGATTCTGACTTATTACCTGGTATTACTGCAAAATTATTACATATTATAATTATCTCATTTAATCTTGCTGTATAGTTTGATACGGAAAAATCTATTGCCCAAAAATCCTCGTTGCTATCTTTCATTAAGTTTATTTGTGTTATATCTCCATGTACAAATGAATGAGGCAATGAATTATAATCAAAAGTTTTAAATCTTTCATATATTGTTTGAATAAGATTTAAATTTTCTTTGCTTATATATTGTTTCTTTTTTTCAAATTCTTCAATGAAACTAGTTATAGCCCAACTATCATATATAAACTTTGGTTTATATGGAATTTTATTCATACTGCTTCCTAAGTCGGCTATTCTTCTTAATTCTTCTATGGTTGCTACCCTACCTAATTCTAAAAAATTCACACCATCAATATATTGCATAATTGCTAATCTAAATCTTGAACTACCATAATTGATATTTGTAACTATCTTACCATTTACATTCTTATATACCTTTGGAGCTTTAACATTATTTTGCTCTGCAACATAAGCTCTATATATGACTTCTTTAACCTCTGTATCGTCACGAGAATTTGTGAATACTTTCATAAAGTATTTACCTGTTGTAGTTGTAATAATTGCATTAAAATCCTCATATCCTATTTCAACAACATATGTATCTATTAAATCTCCTAATCCATATTGCTTACACGCTAAAGAAGAAAGTATATTTATATCTGATATTTCATCTATCCTACTGTAATATCTCATATTTTTTTCCATTGCATTATACTCCCATTATTTAAAACCGCTACAAGCTTGATAATATTCCACATTCCATACATGCATGTATCTTTTATTCTTTTCCATAAACCTCTGATGCTAAAGGATTTAAAAAGTAAATCAAAGTATCATCTGTTTTAAATTCTACTGCATCCCATTCAGGTCTTTCTATATATGAATATCTAACATCTTTTCCTACCTTGTTTATTAACACAGTTCTGTCCTTTACCACAAAATCAGCTGCAGCTTCCCATTTTAATCTTGTTTCATCAAAATATCTAATTTTACATGTCGTAATTCACCATATTTTGTTTTAATAGGTTGATTTAATAAATAAACATTTCCCCTCTCTGTTTCTTTGAGTAATTTGGATTTTTGGCTTAACTCAGCATCCAATTGTTTTTCATGTTCTTCACTAGTAGGAAATATATCAATAAAGTCAATATTTTGTAAACCTTCTATCTCAAATAAATCCTTTTCTATTCTTTTAAGATTTTTTTCAATAATTTCTTTAAACATATTATATTTCTCCCTCATTTTGATTTGCTAATTGATCTATTGTAACTCCTGATTCATCAATCCAATTTATTTCAATTGAATTTATTTTCTTATTTTGAAATTCATTTAGCGTCTCATAATCTCGCTCAATTTCAATTTATTCTAATAATTTCTTGTGTAGTTTCTTATGTAGTTTCTTGTGTAGTTGTTTTATTTTTTGCATTAAAAATTAATATTTTATTCCTATCTTACAAATTCATAATTATCTGTAGGAAGTTTTGCACCACTTCTTTTTAATAATTCAAAGTCATCATATTCTGTCATTCCATATGTTTCTAAAATTTTCTTAATCTCAGGTCTTGTTGGCTCTGGTAATCTAGCTGCAAAATTAGCAAATAGTTTTGGATTATCATATAATGCATTTATTTGTGGAAATGCTACAAGTAGTTTAAATCCAACTTTTTGAGCTTCCTTAACATTATCTAAAATGTATCTAAAATAAAATGTATTTTCTTGTTTATATAATTCTGCAACTTTATATTTATTACCTGTATTTACATCTGTCCATACTAAATATACTAAATCTTGTTCCATTTTCTTTAACATCTCAACTTTCAAATTACATATCTATTTTTTATATATAGTTTTACTTTATAATCCACATTCCATTTTTAGTTGCTCCAGCTCTTTCTATAATACCTTTATCTTTTAATTGCTTTATATTATAAGAAATTCCATCTCTAGTTAATCCAAGTGCATTTGCCATTTGAGTTTGTGTTATCGAAGGATTTTCTTTAATTAAATTTAAAATTTTTTCTTGTGTAGTTTCTTGCGTAGTTTCTTGTGTAGTCGTTTTTGCTGTTTCATCAATCGTATCATCAATCATTTTGAGCATAAACTCAATAAATTCTGTTGAATTACCAGCTTTATTGCAATTATCTATAACTTTATAATATTCATTTTGATTTTTCTTTATCATACTTTCAATAGGCAAGTATGTAAAAGCTTTTTCCCAATGTGCTAATATTGCAGTTTGCCAAAGTCTAGCTGTTCTTCCATTTCCATCTCCAAATGGATGAATAAATACAAATTCGTAATGAAATACTGAAGATATTATAAGTGGATTTATAGTATCTCTTACTTCATTCATCCAATTAAATAAATTATCCATTAAAGTAGGTACTAATTTATGTGGTGGAGCCATAAATATTTCTACATCTCCATCATAAACTGCCTCACCATGATTTCTAAATTTCCCTGCATCTTCCTCAATTAGATAAGTCATTATTCCGTGTATTTTCTTCAAATCATCTACAGAATATGGATTTACTTTATCAATTTGCTCATAAGCCTTATAAGCATTTTTTACTTCTTGGATGTCTTTTTGTTCTCCAACAACCATTTTCCCATTTATTACATCTTCAACTTGAAATAATGAAAGTTGATTGTTTTCTATTGCAAGAGAAGAATGAATCGACCTTATTCTTGTTTTTCTTCTTAATTCTGGATATCTATTTAAACTTTCAAAGTAATTTGCTTCTCCAATTTTTTTCATTATACTAGAAACATAATTTAACATTTTATCTGTTATTGTATATGGTGGATATTTTTCCATTTTTAAACCCTACCTCTCTTTTTTAATCCCTTTATAAGTTCATCACTAGGTAACTTTACTACAAGACCAGTATCTGTATGTATAACCTTTGAACTTTTTGCTCTACTTTTATAAACATTAGCTTTATTTTTACAATTATATGTATCATATTCAGCTTTTGGGTTTTTAGCAATAAAAGCTTTGTTGCAGTAATTACATAGTTTTAGTAATCTAACATCTTGTCCCATTTGAATTGAATAATTTACGTCAATAGCCTGTTTTAAGTAATTAATTGTGAAGCCGAAACTCTTATTTCTATATAAATCATCAAAATTATGTGTTAAATGATTTACACTTAAAAAGGGCAATTTCATAGTTGATGGTTTATTTTCTATTGTTGAGGCTAAATCTTTATATAAAGATCTTGCATAATTTAAAACTAACTCAACAGGTTCTGCATAATCAATAGAATATATTAAATATTCATTTAACATTGATGTTAGATAATCTTCTTTTTTTATATCTTCAGCTGTATTAATACATTTTTTTATAATACTATTTATTTCTCTTTTATTTAATGTTGGATAGAAGAACTTCAAATATTCATTTATATCCATAAAATTAATATTTTCTTTATTATTTAAATAAAATGAATCTTTTATTGCAACTTTGCTATCTAAAGCAAAATATTTATTTATTGCAAGGTCAATCATAAACCCAAAAGAGCCATATTTAGAATAAAAGTTTAATAATTCATTTTGTTCAATTGTTTCTTTATAAAATACTTTTTTACCTATATTTAAGGTATCAATTAAAATGTCATTTAAGTATTCTGTTAAACTAATTGTTTTTTTAGTAGCGTTTTCATCTGGTAATATATATTCTTTATTACCAATTTCTATAATTTTATATTTGCTATAAACATAGCAAAATCTAGATGTTTCAAGTCTAATATTGACATTCATAATACAATCCTCCAAAAAAATTTAAAAAATTATGCGTAACCTATTGACAAGAATAATAAATTACAGTATTATATTTATAAATTGTAACTGATTGCATATAGATATAGATTACTAACTTATATACTGCTGACTATAGACGTTAAGAGTCTACTAAGGTGCTTATAGCAGTAGGTATAGACTAATCCAGAGTAATTAATCTGCAATAATCTATTGTTTTCAGATATAAACTACTGATAGATAAGTCATTATCTACAATAATAGTTTACATCAGTTACAAGAAAGTGTCAAGAGAATATTAAAAAATATTATAAATGGCACATTAAAAACTGAATAGTTCCGTTGTTAGATAGTAGCAGAAATGCTCTCCTACATAGTCTCAGCTTGAGTGGTTTAAAAGTACCATCGCACGCAAAGAGTGTAGCCAGCCTTGATAGGGTGGTGGTGAAATTCCAGAGAATCGATTTATCGACGACTAGCAAAAGCCCAGTAATTTAGGGTATGAGAAAAATATAAATTACAAAATACAAACGAAAGGAGACAAAATTATGGTACAAATAAGTGGAATAAAAATGTTTTCTGCAGAAGATATTTGCCGTAATTTGCATGTTGCGAAAGAAACAGCTTATGCTATAATGAAAGCTAAAGAAGCTGGTGCAAGATATATTGGAAGAAAACTTTTAATAAGTGAAGATAATTTAAGAAAATATTTAAATAATACTAAAGATTAAAAAAGAAGATTTAAATTAGCCCTTTAAATCCTCTAAAAACTTTGCTTAAGCAATAAGCTTAAGACTTTAGATTCATTTGCAAGAATACCTTGCTAAATCTATTATAATCTAAAAAACTTGATTTGACAAGGTGTTCTTCGAAATTTTACAAAAAAGGAGAATACGAATGGCAAGAAAAAGAAAAAATTATAATGAAAAAGCACCATACTTGGTAAAAAAAGCACGAACTACAAAAGATAGACCGATTTGCCCTATCTGTAAAAAATGCCTAAATAAAGACTTTTGTAATAATAGAAAAAATCTCAAGTTAATGAATAAGTGTACAGATTGTCATAATTGTTCAGATAAAATTCATTGTGATAAATTTTATATTACAGAACAATATAGTGTTACAATTAATGTTGGAGTAGATGAAGAAACAGGAGACGTTATTAGAAAAAAATTTACAGGTTCAACATACAATGAGGCAATATATAAATCCGAACAATTTAAAAAGGATAATCCAGGAGGTTTAAAATCAAAGCCAAATAAAGAGAAAGTAAATCCAATGACTATTGAAGCAATAACACTTGAATTTATGGAAAAGAAAAATAATAGTGGTCTTAATAATGATAATACCTACAGAACTTATTCAGAAATTTTAAATCGTCTCAAAAGAAATTCTGGCAATTGGTTTGACAAACCTATTAACCAAATTAAAAGAGTTGAAGTTGAAGATTTTTTAAATTATGAAAGAGAAAAAGGCTATGCTCAAAACACTTTAAAGAAAGACTATCAAATGTTAAAACAAGCCTTTGGAATAGCTTTTGAAAGAAAATTTATTACAGAAGATTTCTTTGTAGGATATTACGGAATAAACATGCCTAAAAGTCTTGTTAAAGAAGAAAAGGTTACATCTTTTTCTTATGAAGATTTCAAGAAATTGCTTGAATACTTGTATAGTCCAGATTTTAAATATTCTCATAGAGATGAATATTTAATTGCAATTCATTGTGGATTAAGAATTGGTGAAGTGCTAGGATTAACCAAAAAAGATATTGATTTTGAAAAAGGCATATTGCATATAAAAAGAACTGCAACAAACGATAAAGAAGGACATGCAATTTTAGGAATAAGAACAAAAACTCCAAGTGGAGAACGTGATATTGTTTTGAATGAATTAACCGAACCTGTCTTAATTCATGCAATTGAACATATGAAACCTAATGAAAATGATTTATTATTTCCTAACTCAAATGGTAATGTTTACACAGATAGTGCTTTAAATAGTTGTTTAAAAAGAATATGTGCAAAAATTGGAATTATAGATAATGCTCATAATCATAAATTAAGACATTCTTATTCTACCAACATATATAGTGCAGGAACAGATTATAAAGTTATGGAGCAGACTCTGGGACATTCAGATATTAGAATGACTTTAGATAGATATACAGATCTTCCATTAGAAATTCAGAAAAAAGAGTTGCAAAAATATGTTGATAGAGTTAAAATGGAGCTGGGTGATTCTATAAACAAATATACAAAAGAAGAAAAATCGTTAGAGCCTTAGAAAATACTAAGGTATAATGTAGAATGATGAAGAAGATTTAAAACCTTTTATTTTCTAGAATTTTGTTCTAGAAATGAAATAACGTGTTAAAATATTGATATATATAGATTTTCGAGGTGATGCTTTCGAGTCGCCTCGACCATAAAAGACCAGTTTTTGAGGAAAATTCATTAGAATTCAAAAACAGTCAAATGATTTTAAATAAGCTATTTTCTAAGAGTTTTTAGAAAATAGCATTTTTTTATTTATTCTAAAAAATGTTTAAAAATTCTAAAAAATTCTAATTTTTTGTTCTGAAAAGTGTTCCGAAAAATAATTTTTACAATAAAAAAATGTTCCGAAAATTTCCGAAAAGCAAAAAACTTTGATATTTAGCTACTTTGAGTGTTGAAAGAAAAACACAAAAAGGAGGGCTATTGATATGTATTTTATACCATATAAAGCAAATGAGTTTCTGGAAAATAGTTTTTTCCAAGTACCAAAAGAGCTATTTGTAAATCCATATTACACAGATTTAAGCCTAGCAAGTAAGGTATTATATGGACTATTACTAGACAGATTATCTTTATCTATAAAAAACAAATGGACAGATAAAGATGGAGATATTTATATTATATTTGCAAGAAAAGAAGCTCAGGAGAAACTTAATCTTTCAGATAAAACCGTTACAAAAGCATTCAAAGAATTAAAAAATAAGAAATTAATTCGTGAAATTAGAACAGGTTTTAAGAAGAACAACATTATATATGTTGGTAAGATTAATCATGTAAAAATGTATGAATCGTAAATTATTCGTTTTATGATACGGAAATTTTACGATACTAGAAACGGAAAAATTACGATGTAATAATACTAATTATAATATAAATAATTGTATTAATATTTATTACATACTAAAAGAAAAATATTAAAGGAGTGAGTAAATTATGAGTAAAAAAGAATTAGAGTATCAAAAAATAGGAGACTTTTATCTTCCAAAGGTATCTTTTCCTGCTGAAGATGAAAAAATTGAAAATATAGGCAAATATGGACTATTAAGATTAGAGTATTTGAAAGAACATAAGAAAGGTTACTATACTTTTCTAATGATTAATGGATCTGTTCCATTTGAATTAAGAAATATAGATTCTGCTGCAAATGAGAGAGTTAAAAAGTTAATTAAACAGATGGCAGAGCAAGAAAATATTAATGAAGAATTAAAAGCAAAAGATCAAATGGAATGGGTAAGATGTATGAATAATATCAAAAATAGAGCTGAAGAAATTGTACTTAAAGAGCTAATTTATGTATAAATTTTGTCCCTAAAAAATTATTTATAAGAAAAGTAAAAGTATAAAAAAGGGGAATTAAAAATGTACTATAAAATGAATTTATGTACCTAAAAAAGTTCCAATAAAGTAACAATAAATAAAAAATAAATACCTCTTAAGGGACAAAGTAAGGTACTAAAATAGGTGCAATAAATTATTTTATAATTCAATTTCTTGTCCTAGCAAGCATTGAATGTGGGAGACCGAAAATTTAATTTTCTGTCCCAGCAAGCACTGAATTCGTTCACACGAATTCTGCTTGCTCCACATTCTGTTCAATGGGACAATTCCCAATCCCTTTTTATAAAAAATTAGAATATGAGGTGAATATAAGATGAAAAATTTAAGAGAAGTAAATGATGACATATTAAAAGAATGGTTGGATTTTAGAGAGGAAAATATTTTATGCTATCTTAATGCAGAAGATAAGAAACACGGATTATTTATTGATGAAATATCTGAAAAAATATTAAAAAATGTACCGCAGCAAAATAAAAAGTATGTTGAAAAACAATTAAATGAGCTTGATAAAAATTTTATGGACTACTTGGGGTATTGGAATGAGAAATATTATAGAAATGGATTTGTTGACGGGGTGCAGATAGCTATAGGATGTTTTGATGAATAGGCACTTGCAAAATGGAGCAGCAACAAACTGCTCCATTTTAATAGAAATTTTTTCTTCTATCTTCTAATTCATCAAAATATGAATCTAATGAATAATCTGAACTTATATAAGGTTTAAACAAATTTACAATAATATCATCATATTCTGTTATTATATGTTCATTATCTATTACTTTAGACAATGTACTTATACAATTATCACTGGCTTCTTTAGAAATCTTAAATTTTGAGGATAGATAGTCAGATGTAACTTTTGCACCATTTTTTATAAGTTGTTTTAGCACACACTGTGGTGCTAATACTTGAGAAGCAAAAAAATTTGCCTCCTGCTCATTTTTTTCACATTGTGTCGTGTGCTTCAATACAATATGTCCAATTTCATGAGAAATCGTCCATAACTTTCTTCCTTCAGTTTCTATATCATCATTATAAAAAATATAAGCTGTATTATTTTTAAAATACGTATATCCATCATTAAATGAACCATTTGATGTAAGTTGCTCTATTGAAATACCTGTTATTCGTGAGTATTCTTGCAAACTTATTACTATAATATTGTAAGAATCTAATTTTATTTTTCTTGGCTCTATTGGAAAGGAAAAAGATTTTTGTTTTATTAAAGTTTCATAAGCCTTTAACTTTGCTCTATAAAAGTTAGGTTTATCCATTATTATTTTTCCCTAAAAAAATATCTATTGTACTATCTAGTATATCAAGTAATTTTTCTTTTTCTTTTGGATCTACTTGTTCAGCTTTTCTAAAAAGTATAGCTGTTCTTGAATTGTCTTCCATTTCAATTTTATCTTTTACCCCTAATAGGAAATTAACAGTAACACCAAAATAATTAGCAAGTTTATTTAAAGTTTCTGTATTTGGAACTGCATTTCCTGATTCCCAGTAAGATACACCAGTTGCAGTTATTCCAACTATATTTGCTAATTCTTGTTGAGTTAGCCCTTTTTCTTTTCTTAATTTTTTTATTACTTGTGAAAATTTATTCTCGTTCATTTCCCCCTCCTACTAAAGTTTATTATAGTATATAATAAATAAAATGTAAATATTTTTTAAATAAAATGTAATTTTTGTTCTTAAACTATTGACAAATGCAGAAAATCACTTTATAATCAAAATGTAATAAAAATATAAATTTCATTCAAATTTTCTGAAAGAATATATTTATATAATTATAACACATAAGGAGGTTACAATGGAAGCTTTAATGTTAAGTTCAAAAAAATATGAAGAGTGCGAAAATCATGATTTTGGAGATTGTTTTATATGTGATAATGGTCATGATGTAATCATATTTGATTGTGGTTCAGTAGAACATGCAAATAAAGTTATAGATTATTTGTTAGAACATTATGGACCACATAAAAAGGCAATAGTAGTACTATCACATAATGATTCTGATCACTTTGATGGTATTCCAAAATTAATTGAAGAGAATAAAGTTGAAAAAGTATATACTATATTGCTTTTAAAATATTATGAAGAACTCTTAGAAAAAATAGATGATGATAGAAAAACAAAAGATTCTATAAAGAAACAAATATTAGAAATATACTCTAATATTGCAGAATTAGGGCAACAAGGATTGTTACATAATATTTATAATTCAGATGATTCGTTTGTTCAAATTTGCAATGGAATTAATATAGTGGGACCAACAAAAGATTATGTTATAGAAGCTGCAAGTAAAGCTCTTGATTCAAGACAAGGTGATACGATTAATAAAGAGACTACAGTAAATGCTGCTAGTGTTCAGTTAAGTGTAGAGTTAGAAACTTGTAAAATGTTGTTAGTAGGAGATGCTAGCACAGAAGCAATTGAAAATAATGTAAAAAATCATCAAATAATCCAAATTCCCCATCACGGAAGGCTAGACCATGCAGAAGAACTATTCGAAATAAAAAAAGGCGATAAAGATACAGTTTTTTTAATATCCGATAATAAAGGAAAATCTTCTGGTGGTTCAGAAGAACTAATAAAATCTGGTAAAGATAAAGGACATGTTATATATAACACGAGAACAGAAGAAACAAAAAGAATAACAGGCTCCTTATACGAGAAATCATATAGAGTAGGGTCATATATATGATATATGTATTACAGCATTCATATAAAACGGAATATAATAATTTTAGTGATGAGATTCAAGGAAGAAAAGAATATTTATATGATATTTTTAAAACATATTTTATCATAAAATATACTGACTATAGTATAGACAATTTTCTACATCCTAATTATTATATTCTAGAAAGCTTTCCATCAAATATTTGGGAAAAATATTATTTTATTGTTGGAGATACAGATTTTGTTATTAGATATATAAAAAGTAAAAGAAAAGAACTGGCTAACAAAATATTAATTGTTATAACTTGTAAAAAAAATAATAATAGTTTTTTTGAACATTATTTGCCTTCTTTGAATTGTTCTTCAATATTTATAGCAAAATTAAATAATGATGAAGCCGATTATTATGATGGTTCAAAATGGGGACTAAATTTTAAAATAACACTATCAGAATTAGAATTTTATAATTGTAATAAAGGCAATATGATAGATAGATTAGAAAATAGTTTTGAAAGGATAAAATAGATATGGAAAATTTTTTTAATAAACTAGAAAACTATAATATTTTTAATTATATATTACCAGCCATTATATTTGACATTGGCTGTAAAACTTATATTAACTTAACGATAATTCCTACTAGCAATGTTGTTATTACAGCTTTTGCATATTATTTTGTAGGATTAGTTATTAGTCGAATAGGCTCTTTAATTGTAAAACCATTATTGTGGAAATTAAAAATTTTAAATAAAGAGTATAGTTCAAAAGAGGTTGATTTTTATAAAGCTGAAGAAAAAGATCCTAAGATTAAAATTTTATTTACAGATTATAACATGTATAGAAATTTCATATCCGTATTTTTTCTTTTACTTATTGTAAAGATAGTTACTATAGTTCAAGAACATGTTGCTTTAAATTCTACTTTAGCTCATACTATATTAATATTACTATTATTAGTATTATTTATTCTGTCATACAAAAAGCAACTACAATACATTTATAAAAGAGTAAATAACATGAAAAAAAACTCGTGAGTTCATCACGAGTTTTTTTATATAAACATTTTCTTCATAACACCATTCTTCATATCTGCAATGTTATAAATATTATCCATTTTATCAAATGTTTCTTTTAAATTATTTCTAGCAGAAATCCATCCCATACCATCAGTAAACCAAACAAATTCAAAACCAACTACTTTTTCTGCTTCTTCTGCAATCATTTTATAACTTCTTGCAGTTTCATTTAATTTTGATCCTCCTGCTGCATAGAAATTAGTTTCAATGCCATATATACATTTATCAGTTTTAACAACAAAATCAAATCTTTTTGTAGCTTGATTTTGGTTGCTTATAAATGACATATCTAATTTCCATTTTTCTTCTATATCTTGCAAGTACATTTCTTTAAAATAAGTTTCATTTTTCTTAAATCCAGCTTTTTGAATAAATCTTTCTACAACATCTTCCATTAAATGTCCACCACGATTTTTTCTAGCATTTGAATTTAATCCAGACTCTACGCCTAAAACATAGTCGTACAAATTATTTACAAGATGATTTTGTATTAAGTCAAATAATCCTGTTTCTTTCATAAATACTTTATATTGTGCTACATCATAATTCATTTTCTTAAAGTTGTATTCAAATTTGTTTCCGTCACTATCTAAAACTATTATTTCATATTGTCTTACTGCTAATAGTGTTGGAATACACTTTAGAACTTCAGGATATTTCTTTACTAGATTTTCAAAATCAGTTTCAATGTTTTTACTACCAATTAATGAATTCATCATATTTAGTTCAAGTTTATGTTCTTCTGCATTTCTATATATTGTTTCAAAGTCTATATAATACTTATAGTCAGCAATACTATCTGTAAAGGTTAGTAGCCATTCTGCAAAATTTCTTTTCATATATTTCCTCCTTAATTAAAGATTTTGTCAAAAGCTTTTCCTAAAATTTTTGCACTTTCTAATTGCTTTAAAAAAATAATATAATCATCTATACCTTCTTTAATGATAGGTCGTTGATTTGTGCTATTATTATGTTTTAAACTGTTAATGTTGTTATACATATTTATATATTCAAAGTACTCTTTTTGAATTTTATCTATATAACGTTTAATTTCGATTTCATTATTACTATTTCTTTTATTTATTCCTTCTTCAATATGAGAATGAAGTTTTTTTAAATCTAAACAATCCCATAGCTCTTTCATGTAATTAGTGTCTTGCACTTTTAATCCTCCTTCAATTCTTCAAATCTTCTTATAGATAAATCTAAATAATCTTTATTATTATCAATTCCTATGTATTTTCTATTTAATTTTGATGCAGCAATACCAGTAGTACTACTTCCACAGAATGGATCCAAAATCAAATCATTTTCATTTGTAGATGCGAGTATTATTCTATCTAATATTTCTAAAGGTTTTTGTGTAGGATGTTTTCCTTGTTTCTTTTCAGAAGGTTTTGTTAGAGAAGTGGTCCAAACATCTTTCATCTGTTTATTATTGTTTAGCTCTTTCATTAAATCATAATTAAAAGTATATTTATTCTTCTTTAAATCTTTTTTAGCCCATAGTATTGTTTCAGTAGAATGTGTAAATGTTTTGCATGCCAAGTTAGGTGGTGGATTAGTTTTTTGCCAAGTTATATTATTTATTATCTTAAAACCTTCTTCTTCAAGAGCCATACCTATTGAATAAATGTTGTGTAGTGTTCCACTAATCCAAATTGTTCCATTATCTTTTAATACTCTATAACATTCTTTTATCCATTTTTTATTAAAGTTATGTTTATCCTGTATTGATAAAGACTTGTCCCATTCTCCTTTATTAACACTAACCATTTTTCCACCACTACACGTTATTCCATCATCAGATAAAAAATATGGTGGATCTGCGAATATCATATCAAATGTACTATTTTCAAATGAGTTTAAAGCATTAAATGTATCATCATTTATTAGGCTAAAGCTATCATTTTCATAGTAGAATTTTTTTGAGACTCCCATTTTGATTGCTCCTCATAATTTGTTATCAATAATTCTGAAATTTCTCCACGTCCTTTTGCATTTGCATTTATCATTCTTTTTGCAGAAACTTCGTTTATAACAAAACCTTTATAAATATTTTCAAAGAAATTATCATCTTCATTAACATTCTTTGGATTTGAGTTACTTAACATTAATTTAGCATTTTTTAAGTCTAATTTATAAAAATAATTTGCTAGTTCTTTTTGATTATCATCGTTAAAATCTTCTTTTGTATAAGATGTAAATCCAGATGTAATTGATAAAGGTCTATATGGTGGATCAAAATATACAAAAGTATTTTCATTAACAAAACTTTCACTTTTTTTATAGTCACCGTATTCAAATGTTACATTTTTTATTAGTTTTGATAAATTTCTTAAATTGTTAGAATCACATATTGTAGGATTTTTATATTTGCCACATGGTACATTAAATTTTCCCTCTTTATTAACTCTATATAATCCATTAAAACATGTCCTATTTAAGAATATAAATTCTGATGCTCGTTTTACATTAATATCTTCACTTAACGTATAAGAATTATATTCAGCTCTGATGTCATAAAAATATTGTTGTCTAGCATCATTATCTAGAATTAAAAATTCCTTTTCTTTTTTATCTAATTCTTGAATCAAATTTTCTACATTTGCTTTTATAACATTATAACAATTAATTAAGTCTTTATTTATATCAAAAGCATAAGCTTCTTTTACTTCATATTTTTGTAAAATATCAATTAGAACAGCTCCACCACCAACAAATGGTTCTATATATCTTTCAATAGTACCATCTTTTAGTTCCAAAGGATAATATTTAGTTAATTGTGGGATTAGGCTATTTTTACCTCCAGCCCATTTTACAAAAGGTTTTACTATCTCCATTTTTTCCTCCAAATTCTTTATAACTATATCATATTTTCAAAATAAATTAAAGCGAACATTCAATATTTTATGATTTTCAATTGTTATTTGTACAAATTTTTATGCAAGTCAAAAAAATTAGAAATAATTGTCCAGTTTTTGATAATTTTTTAGCTTTTATATATAGAAGGTTTAAGAATTTACAATTTTTTTAACCTCAGGGGGTAATTTTTTATTTACAAGTGAGGAAACAAGTAGAAGGAGATTTTATATGCAGGATTAAAAATTTTAGAAAATTTTTCGAGACTTGTTAAGATTTTTGAATTTCATTTTGCCTTTATTAGTAGGAGCATAAAAAATTTATAATTAAATGTCATCTTTTTTAAATTTTTAGTGC
Organism: uncultured Clostridia bacterium; assembly: GCA_947167965.1. GTDB lineage: Bacteria > Bacillota > Clostridia > TANB77 > CAG-508 > CAG-269. The sequence continues at coordinate 18,819 of CAMVJW010000017.1, forward strand.
TGTTCTTATTAGAAGGTTTAAAAACATTGAAAAATCTAAAGACATTTGTAGTGTTTTTATAAAGATTACAGCCCTTATATATAGAAGGTTAAAAATTTTTCAAAAATAGGGTTACTTTTTATGATTTTATTTCGCCTATATTAGTAGAAGTGAAAAAAACTCAAAAAAATTTAAAATCATTTGTAATCTTTTTACAAAATTTTTCGTTCTTAATTAATAGAAGATAAAAAATTTCAAAAAAGGGTTACCTTTTGCATTTTAATTTTGCCTTTATAAGTAGAAGGTTAAAAAAATTTTTAAGAAAATTTAATTTAAGTGTCTGCTTTTTCACTTCTAAGTGAGGAAACAATTGAAAGGAGGTATTTATATGGAAGAAAAAACAGTTAACACATATCCAAAATTTTATACAACAGCAGATGTAATGAAAATACTTAAGATTGGAAACAGAGCTTGTTTAGATTTATTCCACAGGTCAGACTTTCCTTGTGTAAAAGTTGGACGAGCTTTTAAGATTTCTGAAGATAATTTTAGAGAATATTTTAGTACTAGAAGAGTTAATGAATAAATTAAGAAAGTATATAAAATTAAACCTTCTATTAACTTTTTTAGTATTTTCACTAAGGGATGGCTATTGATATCTTATTATAAAATTGGTATAATTACTTTGTATAAAATCATATCAGATAGCCCCTTTAGAATTTATTTAAGGAGGTAAAATGATGAATTTTAAAGGGATTACATGTGGTACATATTACGATAAGAGAGCAAAGAAGATTCCAGGTACTAATAAAAAGTACAATAAATCAATATGTGCTGAATGTAAGTTAAATAAATCTGGTAAAGAGAACATTGACAACGAAGAACAATATAATATTTGCAAGTCTTGTGATAAATTCTATGTATCTAAAAGTTGTAAAGCTCTGCTAACTATTGGACGAGATCAAACAACAGGCAAAATTAAAAGAAAAACTTTTATTGGCGAAACTGAGGAAGAAGCATTTAGTAAAGCACTTCAAAGTAAGTTAAAACTTGATGAAGAAGGTGGACCAAGAATAGTAACTAAAACAAATAAAACCTTAAAAGAGCTAGTAGAGCCTATGATAGAAGAACAATTCAAATTAGGACAAATTAAGGAATCTACTTATAAAAGAAAACTAGATACTTTGAAGCAATTAGCCAAGACTTCATTTGCAAATAGACCTATTGCAAAAATATCAAGAGAGGATGTTGTTAACTATCTTGCAAACCTGAAATCTTATTCAAAAACTACTATTAAACAAAATTATGAATTATTATGTATGGGATTTGGAGAAGCATATCATCAAGGAATTATACAAGATAACTTTATGGCTGGATATAAAAGAATTAAAAAACCTAAAAGTGAATATGTTGGACATCATAGAATTGCTCTAACTATTGAAGAGCAAAAGAAACTAATACAATTCTTGGTTGATGTAGATTATTCTAAATTCAAGCATAAGTATTTATTTTTACTATTAATGAGTACTGGAATGAGAATTGGAGAAGCTTTGGTATTAGATTATACAAAGGATATTGATTTAGAAAAAGGAATTATAATTGTTAGAAGAACACAAACTAAAGATACTGAAGGTAAATCAAGAATTGGAGATTCAACTAAAACTTTTTCAGGTCAAAGAATTATTAATCTTAATACTATAAGCAAAAATGCATTAGAAGAAGCTGTAAAACACATTATTCCAAATAAGTTTCACTTACTATTCTATAATTCAACAAATAAACAATTTGGATTATATGAAGAATCAAGTATAAATTCAGCACTTAAAAGGGCAGGAATAAAACTTAATCTTGGAACTTATGAGGAAGTTAATTCTAAAGGAAATAAAGTTACAAGAACAGATTTACATACACACATGCTTAGAGGTACTTTTGCAACAAGATGTGCTGAAGCGAAGATTGATCCTAATGTATTAAAAGAAATACTTGGTCATTCTGACACAGCTGTTACAATGAAATATTATATTGATATTGATACTGATTTTATTGAATCAGAGAATCAAAATGTTGTCGATTATTTAATTAATAAAAATATATTTGAATATGCAAAGTAATTAGCAATTCATAGCGAAAAACATTTATGAAAAAACAAAAGAATTGTGCGGAATTTCAAGGAATTAAAGATACAAAATGTTCCGTAAAAGTGTTCCGTAAAGCAAGTTGAAATCGCTAGAAGTCGCTAAATATCATAGAAAATAGCTTGAGGTGTCGTAGCAACACCTCGACCATAAGCAAAAACATCCAAATTAGTTGAAAATACTGAATTTTGGATGTTTTTTTGTTATAAAAATGAATATTTTTTCAAGTGTTTTTGAGAGTATCTGTGAGTAGCTGAAATGTACTATTTTTCACTGTTGGATTTTCACAGCCATTCTCAGACTTTTTCACAACTGCATACAGTTAGCTCCCCAAAAAATTATTCTTTTGATTTTGGGTAGTTAATAATAGCTACCCATAAAAAGTTAATCAAATATTTCTCTATAAACTGTAATTTATATATTAAATAAGGAAATGATTCTATATAAAACCATTTCCTTATAAATATTATTTAATTTCAATATGTTTTGCTTCTGGAAGTTCTTTTCTTTCTTCTTTTTTTGGAATACAAATTTTTAATATACCGTTTTTAAATTCTGCATTTACATCTTCTTCTTTAATTTGCTCTCCCACATAAAAACTTCTTGAGCAATGTCCGTAATATCTTTCCTTATGAACAAATTTGTCCTTTTCTTCATTGTCATCTTCTTTCTTAACCTCAGCTGTTACTTCCAAATATCCATCTTTCAATGATAGGTTAATGTTTTCTTTTTCATATCCAGGAAGATCCATTTCGATAATGTATTTATCTTTTTTCTCTTTTATGTCTGTTTTCATTATTGCACTTTCTCTTCTAATTGGAAAGAAATCATCTCCTTCAAAAAAATCTCTGAACAAATCAAATTCGTTCCTTTTTCTTGGTATCATCATCATAAAAACCACTCCTTTTACAAAATAATTTTTTATGTGTTGATACTCTGTTTCAAGGGTATGCACATATATGTAATTCTCATTACATTTATATTGTATCACTATTTTTAGCAATGTCAAGTGTAGAGTGCTAATTTTTTGTGAATTTTTTGTGAATTTATATTTTTATTTAAACAAAAAATTACTATTTTTCTTTATCCAACAAGTTAACAATATTACTTAAATTTGTTAACAATACCAAAATATTGTAAACATCTTGATAAATTGTAATTTCTTGCTAATTTTATAATTTATTATATTCTTCATCTGTAACAGCTTCGCACCATTCATTTGATGTTTCTTCTCCAGGTACTTCTATTGCTATATGAGAAAACCAAGAATCTTTTTTTGCTCCATGCCAATGTTTTACATTAGCTGGTATTGTTATAACCATTCCAGGTTTTAATCTAATTGCTTCTTTTCCTTCTTCTTGATACCAACCTTCTCCTGCAACACATATTAAAACTTGTCCTCCACCTTTACCTGCATGGTGTATATGCCAATTATTTCTACATCCAGGTTCAAATGTAACATTAAATAAGCTTAATTTTGCATCTTCTATTTTTGCTAATGGATTTAAATAAGAATTACCTATAAAATATTCTGCAAATCCACTATTCAATTCTCCTTGTCCAAATACATTTACTTTATCAAATTCATTTTTTTCCATTCTTAATTCCTCCAATATTATTTTTGACTATCAAAGTTAGGAACCCAGTTTTTGAATTGTTCTAATTGTGAATCAGTTCTAATATAGTATCTCTTATTTTTATTTATTTCAGTAATTTTACTCATTTCTTCATCTGATAATGTAAAATCAAATATTTCTGCATTCTGTAAAATGTGTTCTTCATTTTTAGTTCCTGGAATTACAATAAATCCCATTTGAGTATGCCATCTTAAAATAATTTGAGCATTAGATT
>CAMVJW010000018.1 GCA_947167965.1 uncultured Clostridia bacterium
GTAAGTTATGTCCTATACCTGGGATATAAGATGTAACTTCATAACCATTTGAAAGACGAACTCTGGCAACTTTTCTTAAAGCAGAGTTTGGCTTTTTAGGTGTAACAGTTTTAACAACTGTACAAACTCCTCTTTTTTGTGGAGCTCTATTATTTGTCATTCTCTTATTTTTTGAGTTATATCCATGTTGTAAAGCTGGAGCTTTTGATTTTGTTGTTGATGTTTGTCTTCCTTTTCTTACTAATTGATTAATTGTTGGCACTTAAATTCACCTCCTTAAAAATAAATTACCGTTAACAAACAATTACCTGCTTATTAACGGCAATATTTTATCATTCTTTTGCTTAAATGTCAATGAATTTTGCAGATTTTTTCGCAGAAAATTACTCAATTTTTTATTTAATAATTTATGATAATTTCAAATGTTTAAGCTTTTTTAATAGTACATGTCATAGTTATTATTAATTATATTATTTTAAGTATTTTTATTTTAGCAATATTATTAAGATTAAGAATAATTATTCAAAAAATTTTAACATAATAATTAGTTAGGTATTTCATCAACTTTATTCCCTTTATCGTCTTTACCTGCTTTTCCACATTTTTCAACTTCGGTAGCACATTCTTGAATTCCTGAAACATTAACACTTGGGGTTATCTTTGCTACTTCTAAAATACCATCCAAAACCCCTGCATCAGAAACCTGTGATCTTTCTTGCTTACCATGCATTTCAAAGAATTGATGTAAATCGCCAAAATATTCTTTTAAAAACTTAATTTTAAATTCTAACGATTTAACATTTTCATCAACAGATCCATATCCTTTATTTGTAACCGCTTGTATATAATAAAAATTTCCTGTAGGACTATTTCTTAATAATTCATACAATTCTTCAATAGTTGATTCCGAAAGACTATCAAACACATTTTTCTTATTATTTATAGCAGTTACAACCTCTCGTAACGAACTTGCTTCATTACATTCTAATATATTATTACCATTCTTATCTTGTAATATTATTTTTAACATTTTTTCAATATCCAAAGCTTTTGTCATATCATCTTCAATATTTAATTTATTTTGAGTATTTAAGGATTGTATTTTTGAAGCTATCCCTAATAATTCGGTTCTTTTATCTTCTATAAATCCAAATACCCAACCCTTATCTATATACTTCTCCTCTATGCTAGATAATGTTAATGGCGCGTTTTTATAAAATTTCCAAAGTTTGTTTAAATAACCTACCAATTGTCTTTGCTCAGCCTTGCTTAAAGTTGGGTGTTCTTCTATATATTTTTTTATTTTCTCTTGAAGTTCGTTACATAGCTCCAAAAAATTTTGGGAAATCTCATCACATTTTCTTAAATACGCTTTCTCTGTTGAACCACCTCTGTTCTCATTTTTCCAAAGATTTAATAATTCTTCAATCGATTCTAATGTATTTCCAATTACTCTGCAATCCCAAGGTATATAATTTTTTCCCGAATACTTTTTATCAATTTCATCCAGCATTACTTTCATATAATCATTATCACCCAAAACTGGTCTATAATTATCAATCCATCTTCTTCCATCACTCTCAAGCAGTTTTGGCAATAGCTTTTCCATATTATATATATTAAAAAGAGAATTATCGTTATATCCTATAAATGTATTAATAACATCTCTATTAGTAAGTTTCAATGCAAGTTCTTCTAATCTTGTATGTTTTTCCTCTATAAAATGTTCTCTAAATTTATAACAACCACCATCAAAAAGTTCTTCATCTCTAATTCCGTTGTATATAATCCCATATCTTATTAATAGCTAAGGCTATTTTTAATTGGTTATCTTTTTCTAAATATAATATATCTTTCTTAAAAATATCTGTAAGAAAACCTAAGGCTTTATCACAAACATAATTAATATCTTTATCTATAGGTTTTCCATTTTCTCCTTCTATACCCTTCTCCACAGTATTCAATAGATTATTCAATATCTCATCTAATATCCCTGCAATTTCACTTTGGTCATCTATTACCCCCATTTAATCCCCCTTAATTATTTACATATATTTCATCTTCTATTTAAAAAGCATTTTCCAATATTAATTCTTTTTATCCTTTTTATTTTTAAATAAATTATTAGCATTATACTTTTTATTTATCTCTTCTTGATATATTTTTTCATTTTTCTTCAAAATCTTAATATATTCTTTTTTTTGGCTTGGTGTACTCCAATAATTTAAATATAATATTCCCAATATATTTTTAGTTTTTTGCCCAATATCCCAATCTTTTACTTCTTTTGAGTAATCTATATTCGGAATATATGTTTTTGATTTATTCTCTTCTAAAAACGAAACAAATCTTTTTGGAACTTTATTATAAAGACTTTTATCTATATTTTGCAATATATCCAATATCTCTGTACATGATTCACTTAAATTGGTATATAACATGTTAATTTTTCTCCTTTTTGATTTAGAATGATTTGTTTATTTTACAATAATATCATATTTTAGTTCATAGTAAACATTTTAAATACTTTTTTAGCATAAAATAATTCTAATATTATAATTTAGGAGCATTATATCAAAAGTAACGTTTTATGTCAATTTATAGAATCAAAAAAGATTGTTTTTTTCTACTAAAAATCAATCTTAATTTAATATTATCTTGTATTATATTTCTCTTGCCTTAAAAATAATTCTTCTTTGAGCACCTTTAGTACACGTAATTAATGTAACCTCTCTTTTTCCATCCTTATTTTGATCAATTGAAGAAGTATCTTCTGGGTCAACTATATATTTATTATAAATTTTATATGTTATCTTTCGATAAGTTTTATCTTGTAATTCAAAGGTATCTCCGATATTTAGTTCGTTTAATCGACTAAATAGCGCACTTCTTCCTATTTTATAATTATGTCCAGTTATCGAAAAATTACCTGGTTCATTTATATTTGGTCCCCAAAATTTTGTTAATCCAGAATTTAAGGATGCATCTGTTGTTTTTTCTAAAATAAAATCATCTAAATTGATTTTATCAATTATTATTTTTCCGATCACTTTATACCCATTTATTCTTTCCGTATTACTTAAATCGTGTACTTCTTGTTCATGATTTTCTTGCTCTTCATTTTTTTCAATTACTTCATTTTCATTACTAATATTGCTATTTTCATCCTTTTCTACAATTTGTGTATTTTCAAAAATTTGATTATCTTTATTAATTATCTCTGATAATGAAAATACTCCAATTATTATTAAAATAACGGCTATTACTTTATAAATAATACTTTTTTGTTTTCGTTTTTCTTTTTTTTCTTGGTTTTCTTTCTTTACAATTGCCATTTTTATTACTTTCCCATCTTTAGAAAATCGTTTTATATGAATTTTTTTGTATCTTATATAATTAAAAGACATGTATATTATACACGTCTTTGGATATTTTTTCAATTTATAATTTATATTTTTATTTTTATTTTATTTAACCAAACAAACTTATCTGATTACTTTCTTGCATTCCATCAAGTACACCAAATTGTCTTAATAAATCTATTGTTGAATCTCCAAGTTTAGCTCTAATTCTAATTTCATCTATAGACATAAATTCTTCATCTTTTGCTGCATTATAAAGTGACTCTGCAGCTATAGGTCCAAATCCTGCAATAGATGCAAAAGGAGGTCTTATTCCATCATCTTCTACAATAAATTTCTTTGAATGTGATTTATATAAATCAATTGGTAGAAATCTAATTCCTCTTTCATACATTTCTAAAACAAGCTCTAAAACAGAATACATATCTTGTTCTTTTTTTGTAGCAGTATTTCCTTTCATATCAATTTCTTTCATTTTGTTTTTAACTTTTTCTTTTCCAAGAATCATACAAGAAGCATCAAAGTTTTCTATAGCTCTTATTGTAAAAAATGCACTATAATATGCTTTTGGTACATGCACTTTAAACCATGCAATTCTAAAAGCATTTGTAACATAAGCAGCAGCATGAGCTTTTGGAAACATGTATTTTATTTTTTCACAAGAACTTATATACCATTCTGGTACATCATGTTCTCTCATTAGTTCTTTATATTCCTCCCATTTAGGTTCTTTTCCTTTAGCAACTTTTCCTTTACGTACAGACTCCATTATTTTAAATGACTTATTAGGATCCAATCCTTTTTTAATTAAATAAATCATAATATCATCACGGCAACATATTGCCTCTTTTAGTGTTACAGTTCCATCTTTTACAAGATCCGCAGCATTATTTAGCCACACATCAGTACCATGTGATAGTCCTGAAATTCTAATTAATTCATCAAATGTTGTAGGTTTTGTATCTACAAGCATTCCTCTTACAAATTTGGTTCCAAATTCAGGTACTCCGAAACTACCAACTTTAGACTTTATTTGCTCTGGTGTTACTCCAAGACTCTCTGTAGATCTAAATAATTCCATTGTAGCTTTATCGTCTAAAGGTACTTTTGTTGGATCAATTCCTGTTATATCCTGAAGCATTCTAATTACTGTTGGATCATCGTGTCCTAGTATATCAAGCTTAAGTAAGTTCTGGTCAATTGAATGATAATCAAAATGTGTAGTGATTATATCTGAATTTGAATCATCTGCAGGATGCTGAACAGGTGTAAATTCATATATTTCTCTTCCCTTTGGAACTACTATTATTCCTCCTGGGTGTTGCCCTGTAGTTCTTTTTATTCCTGTACATCCTCCAGCTAGTCTGGTTGCTTCTGCTTGGCTTACAGGTATATTTCTTTCCTCAAAATACTTTTTTACATATCCATATGCTGTCTTGTCTGCAACAGTTCCAACTGTACCAGCTTTAAATGTTGTGCCTTTTCCAAATATTACTTCTGTATATTTATGTGCTTTTGCTTGGTATTCTCCTGAAAAGTTTAAGTCTATATCAGGCTCTTTATCTCCATTAAACCCTAAAAATGTTTCAAAAGGGATATCCATTCCATCTTTATCAAGTCTAGCTCCACATTTTGGGCATTTCTTATCAGGAAGGTCAAATCCATTACCATATCCATAATCTGTAAAATCAACATATTTACAATTTGGACATCTATAATGTGGTGGAAGAGAGTTAACTTCTGTAATTCCTGTCATATTTGCTACAAATGAAGAACCAACAGATCCTCTAGATCCAACTATATACCCATCTTCATTAGACTTCCATACTAGCTTTTGCGCAATAATATACATAACTGAGAATCCATTTTTTATTATAGAATCTAATTCTTTATCTAATCTTGATTGAACCTGTTCTGGAAGAACTTCCCCATACAATTTGTGTGCTTTATCATATGCAATATCTTTAATTGTTTGTTCACACCCTGGAATGTGTGGAGGACATTTTTCTGGTGAAATTGGAGAAATTTGCTCACACATATCTGCTATTTTATTAGTATTTGTTACTACTACTTCATATGCTTTTTCTTCACCTAAATAGCTAAATTCATCTAGCATTTCATTTGTTGTTCTTAAATACAAAGGTGCTTGATTATCCGCATCTTTATATCCCTGTCCAGCTTCTAATATTCTACGATATACTTCATCTCCAGGATCCATAAAATGTACATCACATGTTGCAACAACTGGTTTATTTAGTCTTTCCCCTAATTCAACTATTTTCCTATTAATATCTTTTAGTGCATCTTTATCTTTAACTATTCCATTTCTAATTAAGAATTCATTATTTCCAATAGGTTGAATTTCCAAATAGTCATAGCTTTCTGCAATTTCTTCTATATCTTCATCTGGTCTTCCAAGTTCAATTGCTTGATAAAGCTCCCCAGCCTCACACGCACTTCCTAATATCAAACCTTCAGAATATTTTTTATATAAACTTTTTAATATTCTTGGTTTCTTATAAAAATATTTTATATGTGAAAGTGATACTAACTTATACAAATTTTTAAGCCCAACATAGTTTTTAGCAAGAATAATTGCATGATAAGGTTGAAGTCTCTTATATTCTTCTGCTTTTGTTTTTTCATCTTCACATTTATTTGCAATATCTGCAACAGTTTTAGCTCCTCTTTTCTTTAATTCTTTCATCATTTCCTTTAGTACTTTTACAGTTGTATCAACATCATCTAATGCACGATGAGCTACTAATACTTCTATTCCTAAATGTTCTGCAATTTTTCCAAGTTTATGTTTTTTTAGATTTGGATAAAGCTTTCTTGCAAGTGGAAGTGTATCTACATATGTATAGTCAAAATCATATCCCAAATCTTTTGCAATATTCTTTAAAAAACCTATATCGAAAGTAGCATTATGAGCAACTAATACACTTCCATTTATAAATTCTAATATTTTTGGAAATAGTTCTTCTATTTTCGGACTATCTATTACCATATCATCTGTAATTCCTGTAATTTCTTGAACTCTTTCTGGAATATGTTTTTCAGGATTTACAAACTCTGAAAATATATCTACAACCTCTCCATTTACTACTTTCATAATTCCAATTTCTGTTATTTTTTCTGTTTTTGCAGAAAGTCCAGTTGTCTCTAAGTCTAGGACACAATAAGTTGTATCTATACTTTGGCCTTTATCATTTACAACTACTGCTGAACTATCAGAAACTAAATAAGCCTCAACTCCATATATTACTTTCATATCGGGGTTATCTACACCTAAAAGCTTATGTGCTTCTGGAAAAGCTTGTACAACACCATGGTCTGTAATTGCGATAGATTTCCATCCCCATTTCATAGCTCTTTTTATTAAATCTGTTGCTGATGTCATCGCATCCATTTGACTCATTTGTGTATGCATATGTAATTCTACTCTTTTTACTTCTGCTAAATCATTTCTAACTTGTTTTTTTATTCCGTCTGTTTCTATTACTACATTTGCTAATATTTCCATCTCATGTGTAAAATTACTTATCCCAGATTTTCCTTCAAGTTTTACACCTTTTGCTTTACTAAGCTTACCTAGTACATTTTTCTTTTCCTCTGGCTTTAAAAATATTTTACAGCTTATTGTACTTGTACCATCATATACATTAAATGATACCAAGAACTTTCCACTTTTTAGTTCTTTTTCTTCAATTGTACCTGGTAATATTTCTCCTGATATTGCAGCCATATCATCTTCAGGAGATATGTCTCCTATTTTTATTATATTTGTTCTTAAATTTGGATTTTTTCCATAGATTAAAGGGCTATTTTCTTCTAACTCTTTTTCTAATAAAGTTTGTTCATTTGGAATACCAACATCTTTTTTATCAGTTTCTTTATTGTCTTCTGTTTTATTTTTGTCTTTAACTCTTTCTTTTTTTATTTTATTATTTTTCTTTTCTGCTATTTGTTCACCAATAGCCATATTTTCTAATGCTTTTTCAATAGCTCTTTTTTGGCTATTTTCTATTCTTTCAATTAATTCTTCTTTTTCACTTTCATCTAATTCTTCAACAAATTCTATTTTATAGTTATAGCCAAAAATATTATTTATTACTCTTTCTAGTTCTCTATCTAACTTTCTTGCACGTAAAAAATCTGCTCCTTTTATTTTCATTTTTACGATTATTATATTTTTTTTCACTTCTATTGTACTTTTTAATAAAATCATAGGTCTCATAAGTGGATATTTATGTATCATATAACATATTAAATTTTCCCATTCTTTCTCTATAGATTTTATAGTAACTTTTTCATCATATTTTATTTTTATATCTATATTTGAAAACTGAAATCTTTCTTTTAAAAACTTCTCAAAAAACCAAAGTTCCTTTATTTCAATATAACCTTGGCTTAATATATTTATTTGTAATACATTAACACTTTTAATTAGATTTAATGATTCTATAATTGCTTCCTTTAAATTTGATTTTGTATCATAATCACTAAACACTTCTTTAATTAATTTTTGTTTTTCCATCTTTGCTACACCCAAACGCATTATAATACAAAAACAAAAAAATTACCATTGTTTTTATATTTTTTTATAGTATTATTTACTTGTCAAAAATTACACTATTTAATTATCAAAAATCGCCCCTATTTTATTTACTTTGATATATTCTTATGATATAATAACCTTAAATTTATTGTAAGGAGCAGCTATTATGAGCGAAAATACTGATAATAGTTTGGCACAAGATAAAGTATTAATACTATATATTTTAAATAAAGTTAACTATAATGTTACAGAGAGTGATCTTTTTAAGTTGATTTCTCCAGTAAATGATATTAATTACTTTTATTTTAAACAAATTTTAACAGATCTTGTTGATTCCAAACTTATTGAAACTTACACTAAAGATGAAGAAGATAATAATAAAATTATTTATAAAATCACATTAGAAGGAAAGAATTCTTTAGACTTAACAATTGATATATTACCTGGTTTAATTAAATTAAAAGCTGATATATCAATAAAGAATGAATTTAGTCATATTATAGATGAAAATTCTATAGTAACAGAATATATTCCAGAAAATGAACAATCATATACTGTTAAATGTAAAATAGTAGAAAACAATGCTACATTGTTTGAATTAAAAGTTTTTGCTGGTTCAAATGAGCAAGCAAAACAAATTTCAGATAATTGGAAGAAAAATGCTTTTACTATTTACCCACAAATTTTAAAATTATTAACTGATAAAAAAGAATAAAAAAAGACCTTAAGTATTACTTCTTAAGGTTTTTTTGGTAGCGAGAGGGAGATTCGAACTCTCGACCTGCCGGGTATGAACCGGATGCTCTAGCCAACTGAGCTACCTCGCCATATCAATGTAAACTATTATAGCGAGTTTTTTTCGTTTTGTCAAGCGTTTTAGTTAATTTTTCTCCTTTTAAATAAATCATCTGGATTATATTTTTCTCTTTTTGCTTTATCTAATTTAGCTAACTCTATTCTATCATTTTTAATTAATTCTTGTCTTTTTTCTTTACTGCATATATAATCTCTATAAATAGCAGATAAAATAATTCTAGTATCTTTTAGTAATTCCTGATCATTTATACTCTTTGAATAATCGATATTAACATTGAATTTTTTATCTCTGTTTTCATCTATTTTCTCTATAAATTCTTTAGGTATCTTTTTATACAGTTCTGGTTCTAAATGATTGATTATATCATAAACCTCACTATAGGCTTTATTAATTGTATAACTCACTTGTTATATTATCTCCTTTTATTAAGTCTTTCCATTAACCAACTAAAAAATCCAGTTGTTTTTTTATCACTTGGTGGTATTCCATTATCATTAGTTCTTAAGTCATTTTCAGAGACTACTTTATCTTGTGCATCACCTTGAGGTGCATCATCCTTTATTTTACTTCTGTTATTATCTAAAACACCTTTAACCCTATCTCCTAATTTACTCTTATATTCATAATATTCTTTAGTAAAAAAAGAGTTTTCTATTTCTTTTATTAATCCTCTTACATTTATAATATAACTTCCCAATTCAAATTCCCTAGAAGATTTAACATAAGTATTTTGTTCTTCATTAATTTCTTCTTGTAACTTATTTATATGATTTTCAGCATCAATTAATATCATTTCTATTAATTCAATTTTAGTATCAAAATCTTCTACTTTGGTTGCTACAGTTGCTTTCATATTTATAGAAACAATATATGTAGATACCGCATTTATTAATTTTTCCCTATCACTTATAGTAGTTATAATACTAGCTTTTTGTCCTTCATCCTCTACTGCACTTAACAGCTTTATTCTGTAATCGTCTGCATCACTCGATTTAATTTCATTTAAAAGTTTTAAGATTTCTAATGTGTGATCTTCTCCCTCTTCACTTCTTTTTAATAATTCTTCAATCTTTTCTATTTTTTTTGAATCCATTTTTTTATTTAATTCTTCTATTTGTTCATCGCTCAAAGAATCAGCTAATTCGGCTAAAAAATCATTTTCATTTTCATAATCTTTATTTTCTTTTTTCCAATTACCAAAATAACTATTTTTCTCTATCAAAGAATCTCTATAAGCTTTTTCTGGCATTAAATCTAATATAGCTTTTGCAAATTTATAATTCCCATCATCTTGCATCATAAGAGCTATTCTAAGTGCGTTATTAAAATTAATATATTTTGTTCCTTCTATACTTCCTTTTTCAATTAAAGAACTAAAAAAATCAAACGAACTCTCCATTAAGCTGGCTTTAATACTATTAACTATATTTTCTATTGCTTTGTATCGGTATTCATTACTTTTAAATAAAGATGCAAATTTAACTTTTATATCAATATCGTCGGCATCTAAAAAAGCCTTAAAAATATATTCATCATTAGGTAGTTTTTTTGCATATTTGACTTGTTGGCTTGAATTCGAAGCTTCTCTAATTTTTTTCAAATAGCTCTCCGGTTCTATATTCTCAATTCCTTTAACAAATTTAAAAATCTCATCTGATAGTGCCATTTTCTATTCCTTTCACTTTTCTAAAATAATATTTAAATTATATCAAAAATCCTATGCCTTGTCAAATTATGTAAATAAAAACAAGCTTATAAAATAGGCCAACTTTAATGTACTTCAAAAATTTATTTTCATATAATCTGTTATATATCTAATTTTATATGTACATCTTTTAATTGCTCATCTGAAACTTTAGATGGTGCTCTCATAAGCAAGTCTCTTGCTTTCTTATTTTTTGGAAAAGCAATTACTTCTCTAATATTTTGAGAATCTTCTAAAAGCATTATCATTCTATCAATTCCAGGAGCAGCACCTGCATGTGGAGGAGTTCCATATTGGAATGCATTAAATAATGCTCCAAAACGTGTTTCTACATCTTCTTTACTATATCCTGCTATTTCAAAAGCTTTTATCATAATTTCTGGATCATGATTTCTAACAGCTCCTGATGCCATTTCTAAACCATTACATACCCAGTCAAATTGATAAGCAACTATATCTAATGGGTCTTTTGAATTTAGAGCTTCTAATCCCCCATGTGGCATTGAAAATGGATTATGTCCAAAATCTAATGTCCCTTCATCTGTTAATTCATACATTGGAAAATCCACTACAAAGCAGAATTTATAAACATTCTTTTCTATTAAATCTAGTCTTTTTCCAAGTTCAATTCTAACTAAACCTGCAATTTTTTGTGCAGTTTTAAATTCATCTGCTATAAAGAAAATACTTGAGTTTTCTTTTGCACCAAAATCATTCATTAGTTTTTCTTTAATATCATCTGTTATAAATTTTGCAATTCCGCCTTCTACTTGTTTTACTTGATTTATTTTTGTCCAGGCTAAACCTTTTGCTCCAACATCTTCTGTTGTTGCAAAATCTGCCATTTTATCAAAGAATTTTCTTCCTTGTTCAGCACCATTTGGAACCACAATTATTTTTATAGTTTTATCCTTAAATGCATTAAATTCGGTATTTTCAAATAATTCTGTTACATCTTGAATAATAAGAGGATTTCTTAAATCAGGTTTATCTATTCCGTATTTTTCCATAGCCTCTTTATATGGAATTCTAATAAATGGTGCTTCATCTACTTTCCAATTTGTAAAATGTTTAAATGTATCAACAACTATTTTTTCTACAACTTCTAATACATCATCTAATGTACTAAACGCCATTTCAAAATCTAATTGATAAAATTCACCTGGCGCTCTGTCCGCTCTTGGGTCTTCATCACGGAAGCATGGAGCAATTTGGAAATATTTATTAAAACCTGATACCATTAATAATTGTTTAAACTGCTGTGGAGCTTGTGGAAGTGCATAGAATTCTCCTGGGTTTAATCTACTTGGTACAAGATAATCTCTTGCTCCTTCTGGAGATGAATTTGCAAGTATAGGTGTTTGTATTTCAGGGAACCCTAATTCTTCCATTTTATCTCTTAAAAACTTTAAAACCTTTGCTCTAAATAAAATACTATTATGTAATTTTTCATTTCTTAAATCTAAAAATCTGTATTCAAGTCTTAAATCTTCTTTTGTTTCAATATCAGAATTAATTTCAAAAGGAAGTTCTGGCTTACATTTTCCAAGTACTTCAATCTTATTTACAACTACCTCTATATCTCCAGTTGGTATATTAGGATTTTTGCTTGATCTTTCCACAACTTTTCCATTAATGTGGATACAACTTTCCTTTACAAGCTCTTTTGCTTGTAATTGTAGCTTCTCATCATTTACAACAATTTGAGTAATTCCATCTTCATCTCTTAAATCTATAAAAAACATTCCACCTAAGTTTCTTATTTTTTGTATCCATCCACTTAGTTCTACTTCTTCTCCAACATTTTCAATTCTAAGTTCTCCTAAATTTTTTGTTCTATACATTCTATTCATTTTTAACTCCTTAAAACAATTCACTATTTTTATTTATCTATTTATTAGGTTATTATCTATCTCTAGTTAATCTGTTTCTACTTTTTCTATTTAAGATATTCAA
Organism: uncultured Clostridia bacterium; assembly: GCA_947167965.1. Lineage (GTDB taxonomy): Bacteria > Bacillota > Clostridia > TANB77 > CAG-508 > CAG-269. Next base: position 12,402 of record CAMVJW010000018.1, read on the forward strand.
TATAAGTTTTGGTTTTATTAAAAACAAAAAAATATCTCTTAAAATCTTATTTTTTTCTTCATCAATTCCAACTAATCCATTAGGGTATATACTCATTTTTTTCGAATATTTATCTTTTAAAAACACCCTTTCTTCACGGTCCAACATAACGCTTTCTAAAGCATAGCTGTCCATTTTTATTTGTATAATTAAAGTTTTTAGACTCTCTTTTTGTTTCTTAGATAATTTTTCGGTAAAAAACAATACTGTTAACGGATGTTTAGAATCCTCATCTTCGTTAATACCATGAACTCCTAAATCCAGAAATATTACAATACTTCCCGATCTTAGTAGTTCAGATAAAAACGCCAATTCGCTATTATTATCATTTATCTTTACAACCCTTTTAGTTCCAATACTTGACTTTTTCTTTGCAAATAAATCATAAACCTTCTTTTTTATCCCAATTTCAAAATATTTCCCAAATGCACTTTTTAAATATTCTGCATGTAAATATGATTCATCAGTTCTTCTTTTATTGTCATTCTCATCATATCTTAATAAAATGCACTTTCCATCAAGATCTTCTACATTCTCCCCTTTTTCTAAATCAAATATTTCTACTTTGTCACTTAAAAGGAAGATAAATTTAAAATCAGATATTTTATCTTTTTTAGGATCAAAATATCTAATTTCGGGCTTAATCATAAACTTCCCCCTTCTAAACATTTGAAGAAGAACTATTAAAAAAACTATTCATTTCATATTTAAGTTCTTCCTTATTTTCTAAAGAATTAACCTTAACTCTAAAGCTGCTAGAGTTTGGCATATTTTTAGTATATGCAGAAATATATTTTCTAAATTCTCTAACTGCAATATATTCCCCTTTTTCTTTTATAAGTAAATCTAAATGTTTTTTTATAACTTCTAGTTTTTCTTGATTAGTAACATCTGTTAATTTTTCTCCAGTTTGTAAATAATGGATAATTTTTTTAAAAATCCATGGATTTCCAAGTGAAGCACGGCCTATCATAATACCATCTACACCTGTTTTTTCAAACATTTCTTTTGCGGACACTTCATCTGTAATATCTCCATTTCCAATAACAGGAATTTTTACTGATTCTTTTACTTTTTTTATAATTTCTAAATCTGCTTTTCCTGAATAAAAATCTGATCTTGTTCTTCCATGAATTGTTATTGCAGAAATGCCAACGTTTTCTGCAATTTTTGCAATTTCAGTTGCAACAATATGTTCATTGTCCCAACCTTTTCTGTATTTTAATGTAACTGGAACTTTTGAATTATTAACAACCGTTTTCATAATATTTTCTGCTAGTTTTAAATCTAATAATAATTTACTTCCATCACCATTTTTTGTTACTTTTGGAGCAGGGCACCCCATATTTATATCTATAATATCTGCAAATTCAGATACATATTTGGTAGCATATTCTATACTTTCTAAGTCAGAGCCAAAAATTTGAACAGCAACCGGTCTTTTTTCATCATTCATATTCATTAATTTTTTTGTTTTTTCATCATTATAAAAAATTGCTTTAGAACTTACCATTTCCGTATATACAAGTGATGGGCCAAATTCTTTTGTAATTAATCTAAAAGGCAAATCTGTTATTCCTGCCATTGGAGCAAGTAAAATATTATTTTCCAATTTAACATTTCCAATATTTAGCTCATGTATATACATCTATTAAAATCTGTCCTTTCATATTAATTAATCATCTTATTTTACAAAAATGCTCTTCTTTCTTTTTCCACTTATATTTAAAAGCAGTCCAATAAATATATAACTTGTAATCATTGAGCTTCCACCATAGCTTACAAATAGTAATGGTACACCTGTGATAGGAAGTAATCCCATTGTCATTCCTATATTTTCTGTCATATGAAATAAGAATACCCCTGTTATTCCTATTGCAATATAAGCTCCAGCGTCATCTTTTGCAGTTTTTGCAATATATATTGATCTGGTTATTAGCATAATATATGAAAATATTACTACTCCAGCTACAATGAATCCCATTTCTTCACCAATTACTGAATAAATAAAGTCTGTGGTTTTAGGAGATAAATATCCTAGTTGTGTTTGATTTCCATTTAGCAATCCCATACCTGTTAGCTCCCCTGCACCAATTGCCATCTTTGATTGTAATACATTATAACCAGATCCTTTTGGATCTGATTCTGGATTTAAAAATACATCTATCCTAGTTTTAGCATGTGCAGGTAAGACGAAGAAATATAATAAAGGAAGTGCAATAATTATTCCTAATATTGCAGTAAAAATATATCTTTTATTTATTCCACTTATAAATAACATTAAAATCATTGCAACTAAATATGCAGTAGCTGTTCCATAATCTGGCTGTAATACTATTAATCCAACTGGGAATAATACTGCTGCCATTACAAGCATTAATTTAAAGAAATTATTAATTTCATTTTTATCTCTTTCTTGTATCTTGACTAATAACCATGTTGTAAACATTATTACTGCTATTTTTGCAACCTCTCCAGGTTGTAAAGAGAAAAAACCTATATTAAACCAACTGCTTGCACCATTTATTTTTTTTGTAAATAATACTGCAATTAACAGCAATATAGATATTCCGTAGAAAACTGGTGAAATCTTTAGTAGCACATCATAATCAATAAAAACAATGATTATCATTATAATTAAACTTATTATAAACCATATGATCTGTTTTCTTAAATACCCGAAATCATTTTCTCTAGTTGCAGAATAAAGTGCAACAAAACCTACCACACTCAATAAAATGGCAGAAATGAGTATCCACCATTCCATATTTTTAAACATTTTATTCTTCATTTTTCTTTTCTTTTATATCCTCTTTATTTTCATTTGAATTATTTATTTGATTTTCGTTTTTAGTTTCATCTTTTTCTATTTTTTCAGTTTTATTTATATTTTCTTTGCTTTCTTCATTTTCTTTATCATCATCTTTTACTTCATTATTTGTTTCTTTTGATTTATCTTTATGAACATTATTTTTATCTATATTTTCATCAGAATTTGATACTACAATATCTACCGTTTTGTTCTCTGTTTCTTGATTTTCTATGCTTTCTACTTTATTTTCTAGACTTTTGCTATCATCAATATTATTCTTGTTATTATCATTTTCTTTTTCATTTTCTTTTTCAACTAACTTTGAATCATCTTCATTTTTATCATTATTCACATTTTTTGGAGGTTGTGAAATTATTTTTTCATCTTGATTTACTTTACTTAGCTTTCTAGTCTCTTCTTTTATATTTATTATTGGAATATTAGCATATAATGCAGGTCCCCCTTGAGTACCATCTTCATTAGTTTCTGTAGTTAATCTAACATCCATAGCTTTTTCATCTATATCTATATACTTTTTTATTACTTCTACAATTTCTGCTCTCATTAAATCTAAAAAGTCTGCCGAAACATTTGCCCTATCTTGCATTAATACTAAATGCAATCTTTCCTTAGCAGCATCTTTAGAATTTGCTAGTTCTTTAATTTTACTTTTCTTAAAAATGTTTTTTAAAGCTTCAAACATTTGGTTACCTCCAATTTAGATTATTTATTAGTTTTTATTTATTTTTTCCAAATATGCTTTTTATTTTAGCAAAAAATCCTTTTTCTCTTCCTGGAATTGTAACTTCTATATCTTCTCCTAAAATTCTTTTTGCTATTTCTAAATATGCCTTACCTGATGGAGCTTTTTTATTTTGAATAACAGGTTCCCCCTTATTTGTTTGTGTAATTATGTATTCGTCATCTGGAACAACTCCTATTAAGTCTATTGATAATAAGTCAACTATGTCATCAACATCCATCATTTCACCTTTTTTAACCATATTAGGTCTAATTCTGTTAACAATTAGCTCTGGATTTCTGATTTCTGATGATTCTAAAAGACCTATTATTCTGTCTGCATCTCTAATTGATGATATTTCTGCAGTAGATACAACAATTGCTCTATCTGCTCCTGCTATTGCATTTTTGAAACCTTGTTCTATTCCAGCTGGGCAATCTATAAGTATATAGTCAAATTCTTCTTTTAATTTACTTGTTAATTTTTTCATTTGTTCTTCATTTATTGCTGATTTATCTCTTGTTTGAGCAGCTGGTAATAAATATAATTCTTTAAATCTTTTATCTTTGATAAGTGCTTGTCTTAATTTACATTTGTTTTCTACTACATCTACTATGTCATATACAATTCTATTTTCTAAACCCATTACAACATCTAGATTACGAAGTCCAATATCTGTATCTATTAAAGCTACTTTTTTTCCTTCTAAAGCAAGACTTGAACCTAAATTTGCTGTAGTTGTAGTTTTACCAACTCCACCTTTTCCTGATGTAATAACTATAACTTCTCCCATTTTATTCTTCCTTTCTTAGATTTTAAAGTTCTTTTTTTACAGCTAATATAATATAATGAATTCGCTAAAAAGTCAAGTAAATTAAAGACAAAAAGAGACGATACAATTGTTTCTATTATCTACCATTTTACTAATAAATATTTTCTAAAATGATGGATACAATAATAGTATGAAAACTTTTAACCCACAAGCAATTTATTTTGAAAAAAATATATGTGAATATGAACTTGGTAAAGAACTCTTAAAAAAATATGAAAATATCCCTAAATTTGAAATTAGTAATCACAATAATATTGAAGAAATGAGGACAAAACAAAACAAAGAATTTCCATATATGAAACAAAATTTAATAATAGGAACTCGAAAAGCCCACAAATTTGTTCCTAATCATAAAGTTTCAGATTACTTAGTGCCTTATACTTCATCTGGATGTACAGCAATATGTCTTTATTGTTATTTGGTTTGTAATTTTAACAAATGCTCATATTTAAGGCTTTTTGTAAACAGGGAAGAAATGTTAAATAGAATACTTAAAGCTTCAAATAAAGATTTTAATCAAAATAATAAAGAATCTGTTTTTGAAATTGGAAGCAACAGTGATTTAGTTTTAGAAAATACAATTACAGGTAATTTAGTTTGGACAATAAATAGTTTTTTAAGTAATCCAAATCAAAAAGGATTTTTAACCTTTCCAACAAAATTTGATATGGTAGATACAATATTAAATTTAGATCACAAAGGTAAAATAATTGTAAGAGTAAGTGTTAATCCAGAAGATATTATTAATAAAGTTGAATTTGGAACATCAAGACTTTCAGATAGAATTAATGCGATAAACAAACTTAGTCAAGCAGGCTATAAAATAGGAATTCTAATTGCGCCAGTAATTTTTTTAGATAATTGGCAAGAATTATATGGTAATTTGATTAAAACATTAGAAGACCAGCTTTCCCCTGAAGTTAAGAAAAATGTATTTTTTGAAGTAATTTTCATGACATATAGTTATGTTCATATCAAAATTAATGAAGAAGCTTTTCCAAATACTATTAATTTATATGATAAAAATAAAATGACTGGTCGAGGTCGCGGAAAATATATGTATAAAAATGAATTAAGAAAAGAAGGAGAAAAATTCTTTAAAGAGTATTTGAGTAAACACTTTCCTAACAATAAAATTGTTTATATAGTGTAAAAACACACCCAAAAACAAACTCATAAATAGCTTGATATCCGTTTTTGGGGTGTCTCACCTTTTTTACTGTTATATTTACTTATTTTTCCTCAATATATTATTTAAAATCTAACAACCAATTTGTCAAACTTTGACTGTATATACTTTTCAAGTTTTTCCATAAAAATTTCAGGCTTAATCTCCTTTTTTGCTACCATCTCTAGTCCCTTTTCCCAACTTGCTGTAAGCTTTGGATTAAGCATATCTGGCATTGATTGATTTACTACATCAAAAATTGCCTCACCTTTTTCTGTTGGAGTAACTATTTGAGTTTTGTTGTTTATTTTTATATATTGTATTCTTTCTAGTTTTTTTATTATTTCTCCACGTGTTGCAGATGTTCCAATTCCTGCTCCTCTTAATTGTTCTCTTAATTCTTCATCTTCTATTAGTTTTCCAGCGCCTTCCATTGCAATAACTAAATTTCCAGAGTTATACCTTGAAGGTGGCGATGTTTCGGCATCTTTAAGTTCAAAATTTTGAACCTCTAAAATATCTTTTTTCTTAAGAGTATTTAATACTTCTAAATTAGTATTTTCTGTATCATCAGATTTTTCACTTTCTTCTTTTTGGTTTTCTTCAATTTCTGATTTTTTTCTTTTTGAAACCTCTTTATTTTCTGGTTTTAATACATCTAAAAATCCTCTTTTTATACATACTTTTCCTGTTCCATAAAAAGTTTCATTTTCTATATTTACAGTAACATTTACTTTGTTATATTCTGCAGGTGGATAAAATATAGCTAAAAATCTTTTTACAATAAGTTTATATATATCTTTTTGTAGCTGATTTAATGCATTATAGTTCTCAAATCCTTGTCCTGTAGGAATAATTGCATAATGGTCTGTTATTTTACTATCATTTACATATTTAGTTTTAGCAAGATTTGTAGAATACTTTTCATCTATCATTTTCTTTATTATAGATTGAATTTCTTCATCCTGAAATCTTTTTGCGAGTCCATTTAAGTTTTTACTTATTTCTTTTGATACAGCAGTAGATAATACTCTTGCATCAGTTCTTGGATATGTTACAAGTTTTTTTTCATATAATGCTTGTATTATTTCTAGTGTTTCATCAGGTTTTATTTTAAACTTTTTAGTACATTCATTTTGTATTTCTGCTAGGTTAAATAATAGTGGAGCATTTTCCTTTTGCTTCGTCTTTTTTATTTCCGTAACTATTGCTTCTTTTTTTGCTAAGCTTGCTATGAATTTTTTAGCTTCGTCCTCACTTTTAAAGCCACTTTCATTATATAGTAAATTAGATTCATATAATTTAGATTTTTCATTAACTTTCCATTCTGCAGTAAAGCTTCCTTTTTCTGTTCCAAATGAACCGATTATCTTATAGTATTTTGTTTTTACAAAATTTCTAATCTCTCTTTCTCGAGATACAATCATACCTAAAACACATGTCATAACACGCCCTACAGAAATTGCAAAATAGTCTTGATTTAAAGATTTTGCTAACCTATTTCCATATATTATTGAAAGGAGTCTTGAAAAATTTATTCCTATTAAATAATCTTCTTTTGCTCTTAAATAAGCACTATCTGATATACTATCATATTCTGATTCTGGCTTTGCCTCTTTTATTCCTCTTAGTATTTCTTCCTCAGTTTGCGAATCTATCCAAACTCTTTTTATTTCAGCTTTTGGATTTGGTTTTGCCATCATAAATACCAAGCGCTGAATATATTCTCCTTCACGTCCTGAGTCTCCCGCATTGTATATTTCCGTAACATCCTCTCTTTGTAAAAGATTTTGTACAACATTATATTGATTTTGTACTCTTTCAATTATTTCATATTTATACTCTTTCGGCATAAATGGAAGAGTATCTAATCTCCATTGTTTTAATTTTTCATCATATTTTTCTGGATAGCTCATAGTAACTAAATGGCCTACACACCATGTAATTATCCACTTCCCTGATTCTAAATAACTTCCTTTATTTTGAAAACTGCCATTTAATACTTTTGCAAATTCTCTTGCTACTGATGGTTTTTCTGTTATTATTAGTTTCAATTAAATCATCCTTTTTTTGAATATAATTGTTTAAAATGTTTCTTATATGATACATTCTTATTCTTGTTTATTATAATTTATATTAAAAAAATTCTATCAAAAAACAAATAAGATATCAAGATATATTTTAAAAATCAAAAAGCAAGGTTCTATAATAAATGTTGGGGTGGTTAGAAACTACTTCAACATTTTTTTATAAA
>CAMVJW010000019.1 GCA_947167965.1 uncultured Clostridia bacterium
TTAATCCTGTTAGGTCTTTTGACTCTGCAACTTTTGTTGTTGTTCCTTCTAAATAATAATTTACAGTTCCTGTTAAATCTGTTCTTTTAACATAGTATACTTTTATTACATCTCCATTATTTACTGTATCTGGAATTGTTGTTGGTGTTGTATGATCAAATCTGTATCCTATATATTTATTCTCAGTATTAATTTTTGTTTTGTCTACAGTTAGTGTTTCAGGATCTAATAATTGTACTGTTTCACTTTCTGTTTGTGTATCAGCTGTCTGTTTTATTCCATCTTTATAATACTCTACTGTATAACTTATTGTTTTTGTTTGTCCATCATCTGTTACATAATATACTTTTATTATATTATTATTTGGATTTGTTCCTATTGTTAATGGTAAGTTTGTAGTTCTATCATGTCTATATCCTGTTATATTTTTATCTGGAACTGTTTCTATTACTGTATTATAATCTGCTGTACTATTTATAGTCTTACTATTATCTTTTACATTATTGTAATAGTATTCTACAGTATATCCATAACTATTTATTGTGTAATATAGGTTTAATACATTTTGTTCCGGATCTACTCCTACTGTTATTGATGCTGGATTTGCTCCAGTATAAGTATATCCTGTTATATCTTTTTTATGATCTACTGCATTTACTATTTGCTCAAATGTTAATCCTGTTAGGTCTTTTGACTCTGCAACTTTTGTTGTTGTTCCTTCTAAATAATAATTTACAGTTCCTGTTAAATCTGTTCTTTTAACATAGTATACTTTTATTACATCTCCATTATTTACTGTATCTGGAATTGTTGTTGGTGTTGTATGATCAAATCTGTATCCTATATATTTATTCTCAGTATTAATTTTTGTTTTGTCTACAGTTAGTGTTTCAGGATCTAATAATTGTACTGTTTCACTTTCTGTTTGTGTATCAGCTGTCTGTTTTATTCCATCTTTATAATACTCTACTGTATAACTTATTGTTTTTGTTTGTCCATCATCTGTTACATAATATACTTTTATTATATTATTATTTGGATTTGTTCCTATTGTTAATGGTAAGTTTGTAGTTCTATCATGTCTATATCCTGTTATATTTTTATCTGGAACTGTTTCTATTACTGTATTATAATCTGCTGTACTATTTATAGTCTTACTATTATCTTTTACATTATTGTAATAGTATTCTACAGTATATCCATAACTATTTATTGTATAATATAGGTTTAATACATTTTGTTCCGAATCTACTCCAATTGTTATTGAGGTAGGACTCGCTCCAACATAAGTATATCCTTCGATATTTGCAATATGATCTGTTGCACTTACTACCTGTTCAAATTCTAAATTTTCTAACGTTTCAGTAGGTGCAACTCTTGTTGTTGTTCCTTGCAAGTAGTGATTAACTGTTCCTGTTAAATCCTGTCTTTTTACATAATATACTTTTATTACATCTCCATTATTTACTGTTTCTGGTATACTTGCTGGATCTGTATGGCTAAATACATATCCTTCATATTTATTCTCAGTATTTATTTTTGTTTTATCTACAGTTAATGTATTTGGCTCTAAATATTGTACTGTTATTGATTCAGTTTGTGTATCTTCGGTTTGTTTTACCCCGTCTTTATAATACTCTACTGTATAACTTAAAGGTTTTGTTTGTCCATCATCTGTTACATAATATACTTTTATTACATTATTTTCTGAATTAGCTGTTATTGTTAAAGGTAATGATTCGACACTACTGAACATATATCCTGCCTTAGGCTTGTCTATATATGTTGTTATTTTTGATTTATACTCTGCTTCTCCATGTTCAGTTGCATCTTCATCTTTTATGTTGTTATAGTAGTATTCAACAGTATACTCATATATATTCTTTGTATAATATAAATTTAATACATTTTGTTCTGGATCCACACCTACAGTTATAGATGTTGGGTTAGCACTATCATATGTATATCCTGTAACAGTTTTCTTATATGAAGATGCTTTTTTTACTTGTTGAAATTGCAAGCCAGTTAAAGTTATAGGATTTCTTACTTTTGTAGTTGTTCCCTTTAAATAGTAATTAACTTTTCCCGTTAAATCTGTTCTTTTTACATAATATATTTTTATTACATCCCCTGTATTTACCGTACTTGGTATTGTTTCAGGATTTGAGTGATCAAATCTGTATCCTACATATTTATTCTCAATATTTATTTTTGATTGATCTACTGTTAATGTATCTGGCTCTAAATATTGTACTTCTATTGATTCTACTTGTGTATCTGAATTTACTATAGTTCCATCTTTATAATATTCTACTGTATAATGTAAAGATTTTTTTTGTGTTGGATCTGTTATATAATATACTCTTAAAACATTTTCTGTTTCATTTTCACCTATTACTAAAGGAACAGGTTCTGCTCTATCTAATTTGAATCCTGGTTTATTTTTATCAGTGTATTCTGTTATTTCAGAATTATAATCAGCCGAATATGTCTCTTTTGCATCTGTATCTTGTACTCCATTATAATAGTATTCTACAGAATAGTCATATCTATTTATTGCATAGTATAAGTTTAATACATTTTGTTCTGAATCAGTTTCTACTGTTATAGTTGCTGGATCTGCTCCTGTATATGTATGTCCTGGAATATTTTGTATATAATCTGATGCATTTAAAACTTGCTCGAATTCTAAATTATTTAAATTTTCTGAATCTGCAACTTTTATAGTTGTTCCTTCTAAATAGTGATTAACTGTTCCTGCTAAATCTGTTCTTTTTACATAGTAAATCTTTATTACTGTATTTGTAGGTACTGTTTCTGGAATAGTTGAAGGTGTAGAATGATCAAATCTATATCCTACATATTTATTTGTGGTGTTTATTTTTGTGAAATCTACAGCTAGTGTATCTGGCTCAAGTACTTGTACTGTTTTGTTTACAACTTGTGTATCTGCCGTTTGCTTTATTCCATTTTTATAGTATTCAACTGTGTATTTTAAATTTTTTGTATTTCCATCATCAGTAACATAATACACTTTTATTATATTATTATCCGGATTTGATGTTATTGTAAATGGTAATGTTTCAGTTCTATCGTGTCTATAACCTTCTGTTACTTTGTCTTCTACAGTTTCAATTGTAGAATTGAACGCTGCAGAAAAAGTATCTGTTTTGCTATCATCTCTTACATTATTATAATAATATTCAACAGTATAATTATAGTTATTTGGAGTATAATACAAATTTAATACATTAGAAGATGCACTTGTTTTAACTGTTATAGAAGCAGGATTTGCTCTTGTATATGTATATCCCTCTATTTCTTCTCTATAACTTGAAGCCTGTAAAACATCTTGATATCTTAAGCCCGTCAAATTTTTTGAGTCTATTAGTTTTTGAGTTGTTCCATCTAAATAATAATTAACTGTACCTTTTAAATCCGTTCTTCTTCTATAGTATACTTTTATTACATTTGCAGTTTCATCTGTTCCTATTGTTAATGGCTTTCCTACATCTCTATCAAATACAAATCCAGTTTTGTTTTTTGCAGTATATGAACTAATTACATCATTATATTTTGCAGTTCCTATTTCTGTATTAGAATTATCAATTACTTCATCATAGTAATATTCTACTCTATATTCATATTCATTTAAGTTGTTATCTATTTTAAGTAAAGAAACTCCATCTTCATCTTTTGTAGTTGTATAATTAGGAGTATAACCTGTAATATCATTTTCTGAAACTTGATAATCAATTACTTGTTCTAAGTTATTTAAAATTGGTAAATATTTAGTTTTTACTGTTTGTGAGTTTGTTCCATCTGCCGTTATTGTTCCACTATCTACTACTGTATTTCCATCAGATACTGTAAAATTAATGCTCTCTGGTCTGGTTCCTAAATTATTTGCATCATCATTCCATTGTTTTATAATATCTATTTTCTTTTCATAATATGTTGTATTTACTTCATTTGTCTCTAATACCATATCTGTTGATGATACCGCATCTGTATCTACTCTTTCTAAACTAAATAATTGGTATATATTATCGGTATAGTTTTCTGGAATAAATTGAATATTTAGTAATCCCCCATTAGTATACTCTCCACTATTTGCTGATAATGCCCATTTCTCTACTGAAGATGAACCATTATATACTTTTGGTGAAATTATATAAAAATCTCCTGCTTTCATTATTCTCCATAATTGCTTGTCATTAACGATATGGTCATTTTCATCTAGTGTATATGAAGCTGTACGTAATTTTCCTACATTGTTTTTATCACTTGTTAATGCGGAATTTCCTTTTCTAAATGAATAGTATCCTCCTCCCTCATATTTAATTATAAATTTTTGTGAAGAATACGTATTAACATATTGACCTAATTCTATAGCTCCGCTATTTAACTGTATAGCATAATCTGTTCTTGTTATTAAGTTATTATTATTATCTTTATCAATTGGATGGATTGTATATGTGCTACCATCTATTAAATTCATATTAGTTTGGTTATTGTTTCTATTAACTCTAACCGTTGAATGATTATTTAATAGATAGGTCTTTATTGTTTCTTCAGAATTTTCTGTAATGTCTTGTATATTATCTTTTTGTAATTTTATTTTTATTTTTAACATATAAATTTCATTATAAAATGATTCTGTTCTTACATTTTTTGCTACTGCAGTAACTTTTCTTGTTGTTTCATCATAATTTATTTCAAAGTCTTCACTATTAATTGTATTTTCATTATCATCATTTCCATATGATTTATACACATTTGCTTCTTGGTATTCTACACCTTCCGGAAGTATAGTCTCAATTGTATAACTATTATAATAAAAAGCACTATTCTCATCTGGTACTCTATGATATATTTTATAATAGAATTCTTCATCTATTCCAACTTGATTACTTTCAACATTTTTTTGATTAACATCATCTATTTTTTCTACTGGATTTTCTATATCATATCTAACATAGCTTTCACCAGAAAATGTTATTCCTGCATTTTGTCTTTTATCTCTTATTCGTTGTATAATTTCATCTCTAGTTGGTTCTATTGGATACAATTTATACATTCTATCTCCATAGTTAAATGAAGGATAGTCATTTGGACAACCACATACCATTTCAAAACTGTTAACATTATCTAATTCAACTCTTATCGTATCTTGTAAAAGATTATATCTGTCTCCACCTTTAGAATAAAACCATTTATAATTCTTATATGTTGTATTTGGAGTAGTATCTGTATAAATATATCCCCCTGCCATACTTTGAATTTCATTTACGTGACCATTTAGTCCACCATCTGCTTCTCCATTAAAGTTTCCTAATCCAACAAATTGATATCCATCTATGTCTGATATGTATGTACTAAAGTTTATATTCGTTAGATTCCCTCCTAGTTCTGGATCTGAATCATAAATATCGAATTTGATTTTATAACTCTGATTATAAAAAGAAAAAATTATTCTTTTAGTATTTGCATTTGCGATTAACCTTATCAAAGGATATTGTTCAATATTCATTGATATAAATGATTCCCAATAAAATGTACATTTTAAACTTATTTCATGAATTTCTGAATTTTCATCTATATATAATCCTAAATTTTTAATATAACATCCTATTTTTCCACTTTGATTATTATGACTTGGCACAACATTTATTTCTTTATTTGTGCTAGATATTAAAATGTTCCCATCTTCCTCATTTGATTCGTTCCAAAATGATACAGTAGTATTTTTATTTGGAATAAATGAATATGAATACTTATTATCAGATTGAATAATATTTGACCCATTGCTATAAACACCGAATCTATTATATGCAGTACCGTCTACATTTACTGGATTTCCAGCAGGGTTAGGGTTTCCCTCTGAATTTACAGTTGATAAATCAGCCACTTTTTGTGGATTACTCGGTCCATTCAAATTAACTCTGTTATTATTTATATCATATGCATTAGTTCCGTCATAACTTCCTGCTACTGAAGCATAAACAATTGATACCATTGGAGTTAAACAGCTACATATAGTTAAAATAATTAGAATTGTACATAAAAACTTTTTTGTAATTACAAATAACTCTTTCTTCATTTCTTTTTTCTCCTTATAAAGCATTCATATATAATTATAAGTACATAAAAATTAATTTCAATACCTTGTAATTATACATATTCTAATATTTCAGAAGTTTTTTTACGGAAATTCAACAGTTTGGAACTTTTACATTTATATTACATTTAAGTAACATTCCTTATTATTCGTTGATTTTGAAAAAAATATATAGTATAATTTCCCATGTAATTAACCTATAAGGAGATTATTATATGAAATCAGAATTCTTTGATTTTTATGATAGAACATCTCTAAAATCTTATAATTTAGATAAAAATATGCAAGATCAACTCAATGCTTTAGATTCACTCGATGTTTTTACAAGAAAACACTGTGAAAATGTTGCTGCCGTAACATGTAGACTTTGTAAATACTTACATTGTTCAAAAGGTTTTACAGAATATTGCACAATATGTGCATATTTACATGATATAGGTAAAATATTTATTCCTCAAGAAGTGCTTCAAAAACCTGGAAGACTTACAGATGACGAATATAATATAATAAAAACACATACTACGATAGGATATGAAATGTGTCTTAAAGATTCAAAATTACGTCCCTATGCAGCAGGTCCTTTATATCATCATGAGGCACTAAACGGAACTGGATATCCTAACGGATTGCATAAAAAAGATATTCCATATGAGGGACAAATTATAAGAGTAGCAGATGAATATGATGCAATTGTTAGTAAAAGACAATATAAATCACATATCGGTATCTCTGATACATTAAAAATTTTAATTGAAAATTCACACCCTACAGAATCTCAAATACAAAATTCAAATGAAAAATTAGGGAAGAATAATCCTGCAATTGTAAAAGTACTTATAAAAGTAGTTTTAGAAGATGTATATTACGAAATATCTTGTACTCAAGATTATGTAGATTATTTAGAAGAAAATATTAAAAGATTAGATAAAGCTTTAAAATATTATAATAAAATGAATCAAGCAAAAACTCCTTCTAAAAAAGAATACTTTTTGGAATATACTAAAATATATCTTACCTCTGAAGAAAATATAGATAATTTTATTTCTATATATGAAAGTTACAAAAGAGCATATGAAATTAGAAAAAACAAAATTGATACTTTATATAACGAAATTAGTGTAATAAAAAAACTGCGTGTATAGGCTTTATATTAGTTGTTTTACATAATTTTGTTTTAGTAAAATTGTCAAAATTTGACATTTATCCTTATTTTTGGTATAATAGAAGAGATGTCTTAAAAAAGAGGTAATTAATTATGAAAAGTAAAATGTCTATTATATTTTTAATTTTTATTTTTTCATTAATTTTGTGGGGAAGTTTTTCATTCGTTGATGCCGCTTCTATTTCTTTATGTTCAGTAGAAGGAGTTAATACGCAAATATATGATGGAACACCTAAAAAACCTTCTTTAAAAATTACATTTAATTCACAAAAATTAATTGAAAATACAGACTACACATTAAGTTATAAAAATAACACTAATGTTGGTACTGCAACAGTGCAAATAACTGGTAAAGGAAAATATTCAGGTTCAATAAGCAAAATTTTTAAAATTCTAAAAGTAGAAAATCTAGATAATGGGAATATATATAATATTCTTTCATCAATAAGTCAAAACAGAGTTTTAGGTACAGCTAATTCTTCTACAAATAATGGATCTGATATATTATTAAGTTCTATTAATGGAAGTAATTCACAAAAATTTAAATTCGTAAAAAACAATGATGGTTCTTATTGTATTAAAAATGCTTCATCTGGTAGAGTATTTGATATATATGCTGGAAATACTTCTGTAAATTTCACAAAGGTTTGGTTATATGATTCAAATAACTCTAAAGCTCAAAAATGGTATCCAGTAAAAAACTCTGATGGAACATACACATTTTATACTATAGATGGTACTGTTCTAGATGTATATGCTGCATCTACTGCTATTAATACAAAAATTGAAATATATAGCTCAAATTCAACTCCTGCGCAAAAGTTTGTATTAAAATGTATTTCATCAAGTAGTTCTGGTAGTTCCCCTACTTTAGTTAATATATCTTCATGTAAAATCGAAGATATTGCTACTCAAACATATGATGGAACACAAAAAAAACCATCTCTAAAAGTTACTTACAATAATAAAACATTGGTTGAAAATACTGACTATGCTTTAAGTTATAGTAATAATATAAATCCCGGAACTGCATCAGTTAAAGTTACTGGTAAAGGAAACTATACTGGAACTGTAACTAAAAACTTTACTATTAAACAAAAGCAAGAAACTACTAATAATGGTACCAATGAATTTGGTGCAAACAAAGAATACTATATTCTTGCATCTCAAATGAAATCAAGAGCTGTAAGTACAGCGGATTCATCATTTAGTAATGGAACAAGTATTGTACTAAATACATTAAGTGGTGGAAATGCACAAAAGTTTAAATTTGTTAAAAATTCTGATGGTTCTTATTGTATTATAAATTCTCACTCTGGCAGAGCATTAGATGTATATGCTGGAAAAACTTCTGTTAATTCTACTAAAGTATGGCTATATGATTCAAATAATACAAAAGCACAGAAATGGTATCCAATAAAAAATTCGGATGGAACATATTCATTCTATACGATAGATGGTATTGCTTTAAACTTATATTATGGAAGAACAGACAATAATACAAAACTAGAAATATATGGTAAAAGAAGCTCAAGTGCTTCACAAAGATTCGTATTAAAAGATGCTTCAACATTTAAACCTGCAAATATTAGCACTAGTTCAACTTTTTATGTTTTATCTAAAATAAATACTTCAAAAGCATTAGATATTTATGCAGGGTCTAAAGCAGATCATGCAAATGTTGATATATATAATTTAAACAAAACACCTGCTCAAAAATTTAAATTTGTAAAAAACAGTGATTCTACTTATACAATAGTAAATGTAAATTCTAATAAAGCCGTACACATTTTAGGAAACGGATCTAATAATGGAACAAATGTAATTCAATATTCTAAATTTAATAGTAATGCTCAAAAATGGTATGCATTTACAAACTCAGATAAATCTATAACATTCATTTCTTGTGAAACTGGTAAAGCTCTTAATTTAAACGGTGGAAATACAAATAATTTTACCACAGTAAATGTTTGGAATTGGAATGAAAATAATGCACAAAAATGGGTTTTAGAAGACATTAGTAGTGTAACTTTAAATAAAACAAGTGAAACTATGAATTTATTAGATAGTTCTAATACCATAACTTTAAAACCTACTCCTTCAGATGCTTCTTATGAATGGTCAAGTAAAAATCCATCAGTTGCATCTGTAAATAGTAGTGGAAAAGTTACAGCAAAATCTGTGGGATCTACAGTTATTACGGTTAAAAATAAAAGCAATGGAAAAACAGCAAGTTGCACTATAAAAGTTATAGCTATAAAATTTCAAACAATTTACACTTCTTTAACTGTTGGTTCAGAAAATAAAATAATAGCAGTTACTCCTCAAGGTCTTAATTCTTCAAATTCTACTGAGAGCTTAGTTGGAGGTTCTATACAAAATAATTTACTTAACAATAATGAATCTGAAAATAATACTGAAAATACAAGTACCGATAATGAAGATAATAAAAATTCTTCTGAGACTAATACTGAAAATACAAGTACTAATAATGAGGAAAATAACGAGTCTTCTGAAACTAATAATGAAAATTCAAGTACTGAAAATGAAGAAAATCAAGAGTCTTCTGAGACTAATAATGAAAATTCAAGTACTGAAAATGAAGAAAATCAAGAGTCTTCTGAGACTAATAATGAAAATACAAATACTAATAATGAAGAGAATCAAGAGTCTTCTGAGACTAATACCGAAAATACAAGTACGGAAAATGAAGAAAATCAAGAGTCTTCTGATACTAATAATGAAAATACAAATACTAATAATGAAGAGAATAAAGAGTCTTCTGACACTAATACCGAAAATACAAATACTAATAATGAAGAGAATAAAGAGTCTTCTGATACTAATACTGAAAATTCAAGTACTGAAAATGAAGAAAATCAAGAGTCTTCTGAAACTAATACTGAAAATACAAATACTAATAATGAAGAAAATCAAGAGTCTTCTGATACTAATTCTGAGAATACTAATACTAATACTGATGTAACAAAAGAAACACCTAAAGTTGAACCTGCTCCTTCAGCTCCTATTAAATATACGATAACAAGTGGTAGTGGAATCGCAACTCTAGATTCAAAATCTGGTGACCTTGTCTTCAATAAAGCGGGAAAAATTACAGTAACAGCCGAAAATGAAACTTATGGATCAGTATCTCAAATAATAGAAGGTAAAACCAAATATTTAGTTTCTCCATATGCTATAAATGAAAAATCTAAATTAGAATTGTACTCTCATTTAAATGGATATCAAATGCAGGGATTTAATATTTCTGAATCTGGTGGAGTATTCTATTCTATAGTTAACTCTTATACTAAAAATGAAACTAGCACTTTATTCGTTAAAAATAATACAATATCTTCTAGAATGAAATACTATAACTTTGGTCATGGATCAGGTTTCGATACACAATATGTTGAACTTAAAAATAAAAATATCATTTTTACAGAATCAGTTGGATATGGAACATCATCTAATTATGCTATATCAATATTAAATTGGCATAATGGAGATACTTATAATATAGCTACTGGAAATGTTAAAGTTAATAATAAAACAATTAGTAATCTTACAGGAGCAAACTTTGTATATTATACTCCAAACTCAAAATCTAATACTACATTTAATAGTAAAAATGGAACTTATTGGAAAAGTATCAAAGTTGCAGTTGATGATAAATATGTTTTATTGTATCACTCTGGCTATATCTATGTATATTATTTAAGTGATTTTATGAATGTCTTTAATAATCCTAATAACTCAAAATTAGTCCATAATTATACAATATCAACAGAATCTACTTATTATAATATTAACAATCAAACCATTTCAAATGCTGAAGTTACAATTAAAGCAGCAAACATAGCTGACTTTCCTCTTGTTACCAAACCATTTAAAGCTGCTCAAGAAGCTAAAAATGGTGGTGGTACGGCATTAACTTATTGTTGGCAAGGTGTTTCTATAAGTGGAAATTATGCATATTTAATTGAAGGTCATAGACCAATTGGTGCTTCAAGCTATGATACAACAAAAGTTGATGGTAAAGCCTTTCTAAATGTATATGATATAACGGAAGGTACTTTAGTGGAAAGAATAAAATTAAAAGCATTTTCTGATTCTAATAACTCTGCAATAAAGTCATTTTCAAATAATAAAGGATTTAAATATAAAATAGAAGTTGAAGGTATTAAAATAAAGAAAAATGCAGATAAAAGTGTAGATATTTATATTGGTGCAACAGGATTAGAAAACAATTCAGATAAGAAAAACTATATTGGTGTATTTAAATACCACATTTCAGATTATTAATATAAGAACTAATTAAAAAAGAGATAATAGACTATTTGTGAAAGTTTATTATCTCTTTTTTTATATTAATATAGTTTTATAATATTATTCCCAAAATGCTTTGTAAGTTCTATAAGCTTCGTAAATATCGAATTTACTTGTTACCTCATAAGGAGCATGCATAGATAAAACAGGAACTCCACAGTCTATTACATCAATTCCTTTATTTGCTAAAATTAATGCAATAGTTCCTCCTCCACCTACATCAACTTTTCCTAATTCTGAAACTTGATATCTTATATCATTTTTTTCTAAAATATTTCTTATCCATGCAACATATTCTGCATTTGCATCTGAAGCTCCAGATTTTCCTCTAGCCCCAGTATATTTATTTAAAGTAATTCCTCTTGATAAGAATCCTGCATTTCCTTTATCAGACACTCCTGCATATAATGGATCAAATCCAGCATCTACGTCTGATGAAAGCATTTTAGAATAGCAAAATACCTTTTCTAATAAATTTGGTCTATTTTCACCTCTTTTATTTAATAATTCGGAAATAAAATACTCAAAAACATGTGATTCCATTCCTGTATTTCCGTAACTTCCAATCTCTTCTTTATCAACTAAAACACATACTGCAGTTTTTTTAGGGTTATTTGTTTCCATCAAAGCTCTTAAAGCAGTATAGCTACATACTTTATCATCTTGACCATATGCTGCAACCATACCATAATCAAATCCTAATGAACGCGCTTTAAATGCGGGCACTAATTCTAACTCTGAACTAACAAAATCTGCCTCAGTTATTCCATATTTTTCATTTAGAATTTTTAATACATTATACTTAACACTTTCTTTTCCTTTTTCATCTTTAATTGGAATACCTCCAATTAATAAATCTAAACTTTCTCCATCAATTGCTTCCCCTAGTTTTTTTGAATATTGATCTCTAGCTAAATGTGGTAATAAATCTGTTATTGTAAAAATAGGATCATTTTCATCTTCTCCTATATTTACTGTAATCTTCTCTCCATTTGCTTTAATTATAACTCCATGTATACTCAATGGAATAGTAGTCCATTGATATTTTTTTATTCCTCCATAATAATGAGTATTAAAATATGCTAAATCTGTATCTTCATATAATGGATTTGGTTTTAAATCTAATCTAGGGGAATCTATGTGAGCTCCTATTATTTGTAATCCATTCTCAAGCTTTTCTTCACCAATAACTGCTAAATATACACTCTTTTCTCTATTTAAAAAATAGACTTTATCTCCAACATTTAAAAAATCTTTTTTGTTTATATCAACAAATCCATTTTCTTCTGCTACTTTAACAGCATTTGCAGCAAATTCTCTTTCTGTTTTAGAACTATTTAAAAAATTCATATATCCATTAGAAAACTCCTGTATTTGGTTAAATCTTTCATTATCTGTTTTTAACCATCCAGATTCTTTTTTGTTTAATAATTGATTTTCTAAGTTTTCTTCCAAATTTTTATCCTCCCTTATTTTTTTCTAATTATAACACTATTTTTTTTATATTTCTATAGTAAATTAATTTTTATTTTTTATTTAATTTAACTTCTATTGTTTCTATTCTTTTGTTTCTAATAACTTTTATATATATAGTATCTAATGGCTTCTTTGTATAAATGTATTCTCTTAAATCATTAATTGTATTAATAGTTTTATCATCAATACTTGTTATTATATCTCCTTCTTTAATTCCGCAATTATAAGCAGGTCCATTTATAATTGTTTTTGATACATAAATTCCAGAGTCTATTTTATTTTTTAATTTTAAATATTCAGCTATATCTCTATCATATACATATAGTCCTAATGTTGCCTCATCAAATTCATTTTTTTCGACATAACTTTCAATTACAGGTTTTATTACATTTATTGGAATTGCAAATCCTATTGATTCTGCAGAGGTTATCTTTACAGTATTTATACCAATTACATCCCCATTTTCATTAATTAGTGGTCCTCCACTATTTCCAGGATTAATACTTGCATCTGTTTGAATTAAATCAGAAATATATGAAACAGTGTTTTCCTCTTCTATTCTTACAGCTCTACTTAATGCGCTTATAATTCCTTTTGTTACAGTTTTTCGAAATTCATATCCTATTGGGTTTCCTATTGCAAATACAGTTTGTCCAACCCTTATTTTCTTAGAATCACCTAATTTTATATAATTTAAATTTGATGCATTTATCTTTATAATTGATAAATCTAGTTCTGGCTCACTCCATACTACTGTTCCATTATATGAATTTTCATTAACAGTTATATAACAATTACTATATTTCTCACCTGTTACATGGCTATTACTAATTATATAACCATTTTCACTAACAATTATTCCTGTTCCTAATCCTAAGTCTTCACTTGATATATTATTTAAAATAGAACCTCCAACATTATTTAATTTTGAAATTCCAACAACACTTTTATTTATTTCTTCTAATACATCTTCTATTGATGATGTGTTTTTATTGGATTTATCCACATTTTCTGAATTGGTTGTGGATAACAAGGTACTTTTTACTTGATTTTTATTATAATTATTTATTTCTATATTTTTATAAATACTATATAAATTAAATAGAATTAAAACAATTGTAATTAATATAAAAAGCTTTATTATTATTTTTTTCATATTTTCACCAATAATATTTTTTACTTATTTTAATAATTTAAACATTAATATTTTTTTATCTTTAAAAATAATTGTATGAAAACTTTTCCAATAAAAAACCTCTCAATTTAATATAATCAAATTGAAAGGTATAATTTTATAATTTCATACTTAAACCAACTTTATGTCTTTCTTGGTCTATTTTTATTACTTTAACTTTTACTATATCACCTACGGAAACAATTTCTGTTGGACTTTTAATATACTTATCGCTCATTTCTGAAATATGAACTAATCCATCATATTTTACTCCAATATCTACAAATGCCCCAAAATCAATTACATTTCTAACTGTTCCAGTAAGAATCATTCCCTCTTTTAAATCATCAAAATTTAAAACGTCTTGTCTTAAAATAGGTTTTGGCATCTCATCTCTTGGATCTCTTCCTGGTTTTGATAATTCTTCTATTATATCTTGTAATGTCATTTTACCAATATTTAGCTTTTGAGACTCTTCATCAATATTTATAGTTTTTAGTCTTTCTTTTAATTGGGCTACTTTTTCTGTATCTTTTAAATCTTCTACTTTATAGTCTAAACTGTTTAATAGTTTTTCTGCAACATCATAGCTTTCTGGATGAACAGCTGTTGTTTCTAATGGATTCACTCCATCTGTAATTCTTAAAAATCCTGCACATTGTTCAAAAGCAACTTTTCCTAATTTGGGTACTTTTAGTAATTCTTTTCTTTCTTTTATTTTTCCATTTTCATCTCTGTATTTTACAATGTTTTTTGCAATGCTAGAATTTATTCCAGATACATAACTCAAAAGCGAAGGTGTGGCTGTATTAACATCTACTCCAACTTTATTAACAGCATCTTCTACAACACCTGTTAAGCTTTCATTTAATCTTTTTTGATTAACATCGTGCTGATATTGGCCAACCCCTATTGCTTTTGGATCTATTTTTACAAGTTCTGCAAGTGGATCTTGAAGCCTTCTTGCTATTGAGATTGCTCCTCTAATTGATACATTTATATCTGGATATTCTTCTGTAGCAAGTTTTGAGGCTGAATAAACAGATGCTCCTGCTTCGCTAACTATTACATAATTAACTTCATGATCCGCTTCTTTTATCATATCTGCAACAAAACTTTCAGATTCTCTTGATGCTGTTCCATTTCCTATGGAAATCATATCAATTTTATCTTTTTTTATTAATTTTAATAATTCCTTTTTTGCTCCTTCTACATCGTTTTGTGGAGCAGTAGGATATACTGTAGATATATCTAAAACTTTACCTGTTTCATCTATTACTGCAATTTTGCACCCTGTTCTATATGCTGGATCGAATCCCATTACAGTTTTTCCCTTAATAGGTGCTCCTAAAAGCAATTGTTTTGCATTTTGCCCAAAGACTTTTATAGCTTTTTCTTCTGCTTTTTCTGTTAAATCGGATCTTATCTCTCTATCTATAGATGGTTCTATTAATCTTTTAAAACTATCTAAAATAGTTGTTTTTAGCATTTGAGTAAATTGTGTATTTCCTTTTATGATTTGCTTTTCTAAATTATATAGGATTTTATCTTCTTTTTTTTCTATTTTAACTTTAAGAAATTCTTCTTTTTCTCCTCTATTTATTGCAAGTATTCTATGACTCGGAATTTTATAAACAAGTTCACTATAATCATAATACATTTCATAATTTGATTTTTCATCAGGTTTTGCTGCTTTAGTTGTAATTAGTCCTTCTCTGTAACATGTCTTTTTAATCTTTTTTCTAAAATCCGCATTATCTGAAATATCTTCTGCAATAATATCTAATGCTCCTTGAATAGCTTCATCCTCTGTTTTTACAACTTTATCTTTATTCTTTTTATCTTCCTCTGATAAAGAATCTATATTAATAAATTCTTTTGCTATTTCTTTAATATCTCTTATTTCCTCTTGTTTTATAATTATTTCTGCTAATGGTTCCAACCCTTTTGCTTTTGCAACTGTTGCTCTTGTCTTCTTTTTTTGTTTATATGGTCTATAAATATCTTCAACCTCTGCAAGTGTTGTTGCCATAGCAGTTGCTTGAAGTATTTCATCTGTTAATTTTCCTTGTTCTTCAATTGACTTAATTATTTCTTCTTTTCTTTGTTCTAAATTTCTTAAATAATTTAATCTATCCCCTAATGTTCTTAATTGTTCATCAGTTAATCCTCCTGTTGCCTCTTTTCTATATCTTGCAATAAATGGAATTGTATTCCCTTCATCTATTAATTTTACTGCATTTTCCACTTGATCAAATTTTACATTTAATTCTGTAGCAATTATTTTTATTATTTTTTCCATCTTTTTTTCCTTCCTTTTTTAAGTTTAACTGTCAATATTCATAGTTTTATAATTCATTTATCTTTCACTTTCCTCATTATTTGGTTTTTGAACATCTTCATTATTTGGTTTGCGATTTTCAAATCCCCCTGTTTCGACCTTAGGAACAACTTCTTTTTTGTCATTTCGACTTTCTATGTTTGCAGTATTAGCATTAGGAGCATCTTTTTCTCTGTCCATTTGATAAATATCATATATAGCTTTATTAAAAGCTTCTTGCCCATATTTTTCTATGATTTTTGCTTTTTCTTCACTACTTATTTCTCCATAGCTATCTATCAAATGGTCTACATAGCTTACTGTATCAGCAATATCTTCCCTGATAAATTGATTATAAGTCATTGGTATATTAATAACGCCATCCATATTATCCCAACTAGCTAAATATTTTATATTTCCATTTTCCAATATCCCTATTGCACAATTTAAAGGATCTATAATAAGTGCTATATTATCTATATATACACAAGTTACCACATGATTTCCCTTATATTTCTTTGAGATATTTATTATTTTATTTTCAGTACTCGAATCTTCTATACAACCCATATAACAATGTATATTTCTTGCATTATATCCTAGTTCTTTCAGTTTAGCGGTCATATCATCTGCAAAATTTATGCAACCTCCCCCTTGTAGTTTATAAATTGCTAATCTACTGAAAAGTTCATATTTTCCATCATCAACTTCATGTCCTCCATTTGTAATCTTATGAAGATCATATATCAATTTAACAAATGTCTGTAAATCTGATAAATTCATCGACCTTATCTCTTCTGCATATTGTTTTATATGAGCATTATATTCATTAATGTCATCACTCAATTCTATATACTTCATTTCCTTTGCCATTTCATAAGCTGGCTTAAGTATAAAAGTTACTGTTGGTGCTGGCATTATAAGTGCTGATAAAAGAAATGGGGCAAATTTAACTTTTAAAAACATTTTAGCTCTTTCTATCATCCCTTTTGGTTTACTACCTGTTTCTGCTATTACATCAATTTCTCTCATTTTAGGCAGATATTTTCTATAAACATCTGCTCCATGCTTTAAATATAATTCTTCCCATTTCCCTTCTTCAAATAATTTTTTTGCATCTTTAACTCTTACTTTTTTCGGAACATACTTAGAATAACCATATGACCCATGTTTTTTATATATTTCTTCATATTTTTCTTCTTCAGCTAACTTTTTGGCGTCTTTAGCTCTTTCTTTTTTTGGAGCATATTCATTGTAAATATCGGAACCATATTTTATGTATATTTCATTAAATTTTTTCTCATCTACTAATTTTTGTATCTCATTGTCTATTTTATTTTTATCTTTTTTTTTTTAATAATCCCATTTTTTAATTATTCTCCTGTGTATTATACTAATTTTTTAATAAATTATTATTAATAAATTTTATTAATTTATTCTATTTTTCAAAATATACTATAGCATAAAAATAAAAAAAAGAAAAGAAGAACTAAAGATATCTTAACATCTCTTAATTAAATAAATACATATATTATAAAAATTTTTATTTTTTGTTTTAGATTAATAAAAAATCTTTAAAAATAGAATTTTTCAAAATCATAATAAGTTCAAGATATTAAATATATAATTTTGTAACAATATCAAAAAAATTATAATAAAAATAGACTATCTACTTTTATTATAATTTTAATCCTTTTTTAACTATTTTTATTAATTATTTTCATCAGGTTGTTTATATTCTGCATTTCCCCATGCAAGTATTGGATAACAAATATATGAAAAAAATACCATTAGCACTCCAAATCCTGCACCTTTTCCAAATGCTTTTGCTAACTCGATTCTACTCCAAAAAGAAAGGATTATTGGTCCAATTCCACATATAAATAATAAATTTAAAAAATACCAATATGTTTTTATTCCACCAAGTTTTAATTCTACAACTTCATTATGTATTGGAATTAAGCATTCCCATCCATCAACATTTGCTTTTTTAAACACTTTCCATTTAGCTATTATAGTTATTATTGCTAGACAGCTAATAATTAGCCAAAATATTAATCCTAATCCTAATAAAACAGAAATAGCTGCAGTGGCTTCTCTTGAAACATCTGCATTTGAAACATAAAATGTTGTATTCATAAAATTCACCCCCTTATTTTTATATACTCTATAGTATAATAATACTATTAATAATTCAACAATTTATTACATTTTTGATATTAATTTATAAATAACAAAACATACCTTAAAATCATAATAAATGATGATAAAATAAATAAAGCTGGAACAATATATTTATTTAATTTGTAAATATATCTATCAATAAAAAATGCTATTACAAATATCATTAAAAAAAATATTGAATAATTATAATTAAAAGCATCTATAAAATTTCTTTTTAAAATACTTATTGTTGCATGAGTTAATCCGCATCCAGGGCATATTGTTCCAAATAATATTTTAATTGGACATAATTCTTTAAATATTACTTCCATTATAATAATATATAATAATATAATTAATATAACTATTTTATATTGGTTAATATCTTTTTTTATTTTTTTAAGCATATTACAAATTTTTTAATACCCCTTCTACAATTAAAATATAATTATATAAAAAAATATTTTTCTATTATTCTATTCCTAAATATTCATTATAAGTTACTTCTTTATCCACAATTTTTCCATCTAATTTTATATCTATAATTCTATTTGCTACAGTTTGGGTTAATTCGTGGTCGTGAGATGTAAATAAAATATTTCCTTTAAATTTTTTCATTCCTTCATTTACTGATGTAATACTTTCCAT
>CAMVJW010000020.1 GCA_947167965.1 uncultured Clostridia bacterium
TGAGATAATTGATACAGATAGGAGATGGTAGTGTGAAAAATACTAGAATAAGCGCATATGAATATAAAGGAGAAAATTATTATATTAAATTTATTGATACCGAGAATCTCGGAGAATTAGAAGTAATCGGATATAAAGATGAACCAAAAGATTCTAAAATGATGTATGTAGATTTAGAAAATTTAGGATATGACTTTGAATCCGAAATACCAACATCTATGTATGATGAAATAGCATATGAATTTATTAAGATGTATATAGGAGAAGAATATGAGATACTATAAATATGGAATAATAGAATATGCCTATAAGTCTATAACATATAGTGATGGAAAATCACGAATTAGATTATGTAAAACATTACATAAGACAAATAGCAAATTAGTATTTTATCTGATGATTCTTTTCTTTAAAATTCAAAAAATAGAATATGATGTAGTAAATACTAAGCTAGATTAATTCTAGCCTAGGGAAGATAGTTTTTCATAATTAATCTCCTATCTTTCCTAGGGTGGATTTAATCCACTATTGACAATTAACATTGCTATCTATTTTATAGGTAGCATAGAGGTTATATAGATGGGAAAACTATTACTTGGGGGAAGTGGCGGTTAACCGAGAGCTGTTATTAGTTATCTGTAGGCTCTTTATATAATCTCTATGGTGCTTATAAAGTACCAGAGGAGGATTTATTTATGGAAAATGCTTTAGTAAAGCAAGAAAATCAACTTATGGAAGTTAGAAAGGATGATAACAAAAAGATTTTATTTACACTTGATTTAACAAAAGAAGAAAATGTTGATAAGTTATTAGCAAGCCAAGATAAAGAAAATATTAAATATGTTAAAGATAATGTAGGTAAAATAATAAATTGTATCGGAGTCTATATTACAAGAAGAACATTTGAAGATACAAATCAAGATGGAGAAGTAATTAATAGAAAAAAACATGCTACTTTACTTTTTGATGCTGATGGATCAATTTATGTAACTGGCTCAAATAATTTCTATAATTCATTAGATTTTATCTGTATGTTAAAAGGATGGCCAACTGAAGAAAATCCAATGAAATTAAAAATTGTTGAAAGTGACGCCGAAGAAAAGGGTCATAAATGGTTAAAGGCTGTAATTGTAAAAGAAGATAAGTAATTGAATAATAAACTCTTTTTTGATATAGTTATATTAGAAAGGAGTTTTATTTATGGAGGAATTATTAAAATTTGCTATAGATAATGGATTAGGGGTAGCATCATTTGTTTTTATGGTACTTTATGTTATTACAGATAAAAAGCAAGCGCAGGAGGAGAAAAAGAGTGATAAGGAGTTTATGCAGAGTTTAGTTAAAAGTCTAGATTCTAATACAGAAACTTTAAAAATAGTAAATGATAACCAAAAAGAAATGACGAATACTCTTGAAAAATTAACTTATAAAATTGAAACCTTAGAAAATAAAATTAATAAAGGAGAATAAGTATGAGTTTTGATATAGACGGAAAATGCTTTAATAATATTGATATGGTATTAAAGAATATAAATTTATATATTAATATTCCAGATTGGATTGAAGAGCGAAATGTTTATAATATAAATACAAAAGAGCAAATCGCAACTATAAAACCTAAAAAATTTGGAGGATTAAGTTATGCTATTTATGAAATAGATAATGAGTATGCAAAAATTAAAACAGTTAATTTCGGAGAATGTCTAGTTAAAATCACAGAAGCTACAATAATTTCTAATGTACCTTTTTATGAAAGTGGGTGGTATTAATGAGACAATTTGATAGATTATACGATTCTCAAGGATACGAAGTTATGTTATTTCCTATGGAATATATGAATATTTCACAAGGCGAGGGAGGAAGTTATTCGCATGATTTGGCCATGGACTTTTTAGGATGGAATGCGTTAGGTAGAGTTTATAATTGTCCGTATTATGCTCCATGTACATGCAAATGTGTTGCACATTTCGGAGCTGGTAACTCTACATGGGAATCAGTTAATCCTGTACATTTACCAGATGGAAGAATAACAAAAGTTACATTTTGTTTTGATCATGACGATGGCACTCTATTTCCAATAGGAACTGTTATACAGCAAGGAGCATATATTGGTGCGAGTGGAACCACAGGAGTAGCAACAGGAGATCATATGCACTTTAATACAGCGATAGGCGATTACGCCGGGTATGAATTAATTTCTGGAACACAATTTTACCAACTTAAAAATTCAAGTCATATTTATGATACTTGTTATGTTAATAATACTGTTATAATTGATGGAGATACTTATAACTGGCAAATTTTCCAAGGAGGAAGCCCAACGCCACCTGTACCAGAGGATGATAAAAAACCTCGTAAATTTCCATGGGTATTGTATGCTAAAAAGTTTAGAGAAAGAACTAATGTTTGACATTTGTTCTTTTTTATGGTATTTAATATTAAGAAAGGAGAATCAAAATGGCTAAATTTAGTGCTGAAGAATTATCATCAAGAATTAATGGATTAGAGATTGATGATGAAGTAAAAATGTCTTTGATGGAAGATATTACGGATTCTGTAAGGCCTGATGAATCGGAAGAATTAGCTAGTCTAAAGGCTGAGATGGAAGATTTAAAAGGAAAATATGAAGATGTAAAGACAAAGTATAAAGAAAGATTCTATACTGCTATAAGCGATGATAAAAAAGATGAAAAAATGGAAGAGCTCGATGAAGTAAAAGTCGTCGATGTAAAAGAAATATAAGGAGGGATAATATGCCAATATTAAAAGCTACTTCTAATGCTGAAATTTTGAGTTTTATAATTAATCAAAACCCAGAACTTTCAGAAGAAATTAATTTACCAGTACAAGGAGAATCTGTTAAGCCTATTGGTAAGTTAATAATGGATAATGAAAGATATAAAAATGCTTTTATTAATACCATTAATTTAATTGGTTTAACAGTAATTAAAGAAAATCGTTGGAATAATCCATGGCAAAGTTTTACCGATAAAGGTATGCTTCGTTTCGGCCAACAAATTAGAGAAATTATTCAAGATTTAGCAAAAGTTTTTGATTATAATAAAAATTATTCAAATAAAACTAAATTTCTTGAAACTGCTGTTCCTGATGTTTATCAATATATTCATGATATTAATTTTCAAAAAGTATGGGAAACAACAGTTAATGAATCTGCATTACTTATGGCTTTTGATGATGAAGAAAACGGTCTTTATAAATTTATTGAAGAAACAGTATCTAATTTATATGAAACATATGAATATGATAAGTGGTTAGTTGATAAATATCAATTAATGAGAAGATGCTTAGATGGAACTATTACATCTGTACAAATTACAGCAACTGATCCTAGAGATATACTAGCTAAGATGAAAGGTGTATCTAACAAGATGACTTTCAAAAAGAGAAATTATAATCCAGCTGGAATAAGACGTGCTACTAAATTTGAAGATCAATATTTAATGTTAGATGCAGATCGAGAAGCAATTACTACCACTAATATACTTGCAACTTCTTATTTTAAAAATGAGGCCGAGACTCGTACAAATTTAGCACTAATCGACTCCTTTACAGAGGAAGATGAGGCTAGACTTGCTGAATTATTAGAAGAGGCTTATATACCGTTTACAAGTGATGAAAAAGCTGAACTAGCTACTATTCTAGGTGTTATATTTGCTCGTGATTTCTTCATGGATTATCATAGAGCACTTGATACTAATCCAGATGTGAACGGAAAACGTCAGATTGAATGGGTAAATCCTACTACTTTAGACAGAAATATATTCTTACATGCACATGAGATTATATCTACATCTCCTTTTGCAAATGCTTGTTTATTTACAACAGTTGAGCCTGCTGTAACAAGTGTTGCTATTACTCCATCAACTGCTACAGTAACTAAAGGACAAACTCTTCCTTTAAAAGCAATTGTAACAACTACAGGTTTTGCTAATAAAGCTGCTACTTATACAGTTGATGACACATCTTATGCTGATGGTGTTAGAATTGATTTAGCAACTGGTCTATTATCAATTCCATCTAATGCTACAGTTGAATCTGTAACTGTAACAGCAACTTCTGTATTTGATACTACAAAAACAGCTACAGCAACTATTACAGTTGCTAGTGGAACTGTTCCATCAATTACTAGTGTTACAGTAACTGCAGCTGGATCTGCTACATCAATTACTAAAGGGGCTACATTACAACTTTCAGCAACAGTAGTTAAGACTGGAAATGCTAGTGAAGCTGTTACATGGGAATTAGATGAGGAAGCTACAGGATTTAGTGTTTCATCAACTGGATTAGTTACAGCTCCAGCTGAAACTGATGTTGAATCTATTATAGTAACAGCAACTTCAGTATTTGATACTACTAAATCAGATGATATTATTTTATCAGTTGTTGATGCATAGAATAGATAAATTCCTATAAGGGAGGGAGAAATCCCTCTCTTTTAAATATTAAGAAAGGAGAATTGATATGCAAAAGAAATTAATAAATTCTCAACTTACTAATATGAAAACTTATTTAATGTATAGAAGAGAAATGGTAACTCTTGCTAAAAATGTATTTGAGTTTAAATATCTTCCTGAATACATGGATGTTGCTTTCATAAATGATATATTAGTAAGACAAGGAGCAATTGCTTTTTTCTGGGATGATGTTTTAAATGAATTAGTAGCACTTCCTTTCACAGTATCTGGAAAACCTGATATATACGGTAGACCACGTTACATTATGGCAAGAGCAGCTAATGGAACATATTATAGAGGATTAAAAAAGGGAGAATTTGTTATTATGTATGATAATAATGGATACTATCCTATTTATGCAGATATATGCCAAATGGCTGAGAGAATAGCTTTATCTAAACGAACAATAGATATAAATATAGTACAGCAAAGAACTCCTAGAGTTTGGAAAACTAGTGCAGATAAAAAGAAAACATTAGAAAATATGTTAGCAGAAGTTGATGGAATGATGGAAAATATTGTTACATATGATTCAATTGATTTTGAAGATACTAGCGTAGTAATGGCTCCAGCGCCATTTGTTAGTGATAAAATAGATATACATTTAGATAAAGAATGGGCTGAGTTTTACAGGTTAGTAGGAATTGCTAACTTAATGGAGCAGAAAAAAGAGCGAGTAATAAAAGATGAGATGACAGCATCTCTTGGAGGTACAGTAGCAAGCAGGTTTAGTCGTTTTGAGCCTCGTAAAAGAGCAATTGAAAAAATTAATAAAATGTTTAAAGAAAAGTTAGATAGAGATATAGAAGTATCCTATTATGATGGCTTACCTACTACGATAGAAGAAAAAGAAGATGTAGTTGATGTTGAGGAGAGTGATATATAATGTTTCCTTATTTAGTTTTTCCACCTGCTCCAGCAGATTATAACTTACCACCTACTGTGTATTCTCTACTTGAGGCGATTGTAAACTATGGAAAAGATGATAAAAAGAAAATAAAAGAATTAGCAAAATATGGAAGAAGCGAGTTCTTTGACTTTGATTATCCTTTAACAACAAACATATCAAAAGAAAATTTTGAATGTATGATACTTAACCATTTTCTAATGAGAAGAATTGGATATGATACACTAACAGCCTTTAAAATAGCTTTAAATGTTAAATTAAACGAGATTATGCCAATTTATAATAAAATGTTTGATATGTTAGAGGGATGGAATCTATTTAATAGTGGAGAAGTTGAAACAAGAACTGTAACAGATTCTGGACAAAATTCAGTAAATGCAACTTCGACAACTTCATCGATAAGCGACAGAAGATATAATGATGCTCCTCAAAATAGATTAGTAGATGTACAAAATGGAGAATATGTATCAGAATATAATTATGATACAGATACAGGAAGTGTTGCTAACACATCTAGTGGGACGGATTCCAGAACAACAAATGAAACAATAACTAGGACTCCAGCTGATAAAATAAAAATATATAAAGAGTTTATGGAGAATAAAACAAGTATTTATACAATGATATTTAAAGATTTAGATCCATTATTTTATGGATTAGTATAGGAGGGATAAAATGAATGGAAATATAGAAAAACCTACTTTCAAACAAATAGTATTACTCAATTTACAGCAACTTACAAATTTTCCGTATATTGAAAAAGATTTTGATGCTTTAACAGATTATGGCCTACTTTCTAAAGTTGTTGATAAAATGAATGAAGTAATTACAAATAATAATATACAAAATGAAAGTATTAATGCTTTATATAATGCTTTTATTGAATTAAAAGATTATGTAGATAATTATTTTGATAGTTTAGATGTACAAGAAGATATAAATGATAAATTAGATAAAATGGCTGAAGATGGTACTCTAACAGAACTTATTAAAAATTATATTGATCCTAAATATGAAGCATATGAGGAAATAATTGATAATAGATTACTAGAGCAAGATGAAGAAATTGCTGGATTTAAAACAGTAGTTAATGAACAGGTATCAACTATTAATGCAAAAGTAGATGAAGCTGTTAGTGGTTCTCCACTTGTAGCATCATCAACTTCTGAAATGACAGATACATCTAGAATATATGTTAATACAACAGATGGACATTGGTACTGGTATGACGGTACAGAATGGCAAGACGGTGGAATATATCAAAGTACAGGAATAGCTAATAACACTATTACAAAAAATATGTTAAATTCTTTATTACAAGATGAAATTAATGAGAAAACAATTAAAAATGATTATAAAATAAAAAGATATGAAGTAGAACAAGGAAGTTTTGGAGATGGTGGAGTTGATGCTAGTAGTGATGTAAGAGTTAGATTAAAAGGTTATGTTACTTTTGGAGAAGATGTTTATTTTTATATACCAGCCGGAGGATTACTTAGAATATTAAAAAATGTAAGTGGAACAAAAACAGTAATATTTAATGAGGGTACAAGCGCTAATTATGGATTTATTTATTATTTACCTTATGATGAAACAGCAGAATACAGAGTATGTTATGGTTATAATGATAATTCCGCTATCACTCCTTCTGATGTTTCTAATTATCTAATATATGCAATGACAACAGATAAAACAGCAACATCTATTAGAAAAGTTGATATACCATTTGTAAAAGGAAGAATTGATAACTCTACAGGATTAGATATAAAAACAAGTGGAACATCATATCAATTTATTAAAACAGTAGTACCAATTTATTTACCGGAGGGAACTAAATTTATAAATCCTTATAATACTATAATTGGATATAAATATAATTTGGATGGTACATTTAATTCTAGATTCTCTATAGGTGGAGCTAATAGATTATTTGGAGATAGTGGTTATTTATATAGATTTAGTTTCTATAAAGAAAATGGAGATTTTTCAACTACAGATACTAGTATTTTTCTAACTAATGATTCATTAATAAATAATATGAGTTTAGCAAAAGACATTATTGTAAACTATGAAGATGGAAGTTTTGATTCCGCTGGTGATAATACAGCAAGTACAAACACTATGAGAACTCAAAAAATACCTGTTATAAATGGAAAAACATATTTGATATTATTTCCATCTAATTTTAAAGCTAATATTAATAGAAAATCTAGTTATATGGATAATAGAAATTCTGGAACAGGTTATTCAGATGTACCATTTTCTTTCAATGATTGTAGTGATTTTATTAGAGTATCTTATAAAAAGACAGATGATTCAGCTTTTAGTGTATCAGATTTAAGCACTAGTACAATGAGCAATTTTAGAATAATAGAATTAACACCATCATCTGAATATAATGCGATTATAGGTAATGCAAATTCATTTAATAAAATAAATGCACATTTAATTGTAGATGGAAATAATGATAGAAGAATTTTACAAGGATTAATTAATTGCTTAGATAGTATTAAAATAAAATTACTTGATGGTATTTTCCAAATAGGCGGAACACCTTGGGCTACTACTAAATCAGGCCAAAGATCATTATTATATACGGCAGAATCAAATTCATTTGCTACTACTCCAAGTGGTAGAAATGTAGTTATTAATGGGTATGAAAAAGGAAGAAGTAATTCTCCTAGAGAAACAATATTAAATATTTCATCATTAACAGTAAATGATAGTAATGAAAATTCCGCTATTCTTGTACCTAGAGAAAATTCATCTTTAAGTACAGAAACATTATCACCTACACAATTTGAAATATCTAATTTAACAATTTTATCTAATGCTTACACACATAATTTTATTTGCATAGATGCAACTCATGGTAGAAGTAATAATATATCTAATATTGATATAAGAATGAATGGCTCAACAAGTGGAGCATCCCGTCTTGCTACAATGCCTAATGAAAATGCAATTGGTATTAGAGCAGGATATGGTTCAAATAATGGTATTCAAAATTATATAAAAAATTGTCTTGTTTTCGGAGCTGGTAAAGGATATTCAATATGTGGAGAACATTATATAATAGAAGATTGCTTAGCACATCATTGTAAAATTGGATTTGCTTTTGGTGATAGAGAAACAAGAGGAAAAATGGAACACCCTAATATTATGTTAGGTTGCTCTATTGAAGGTTGCTATAGATTTATGCTATTAACTAAAAATGGAAATACTACAGAAAAAGATTATGAAGCAAGTGATGCAAATAATGGAATTTATAGAAGTACATTAATTGTAATTGGATTGTCAACAGAAGATATGTGGTCTATTCCAACGGATGAATTAGTAGATGGAGAACCAGATAGAAGTATTACTTTACCAATACTTGAAATAATAAGAGGAGCATATAGAGGTAGAATAGAAATGGATAATAGCAATCCAATATTTGCAAGTGGTAGTGGAAAAGGATTTATGGTATTTAGATATAGTGGAAGTGGCCTAACATTAAGTAAAGGAGCTAATGTAAATAATTATTTATAAAATAAAAGAACTCATATGAGTTCTTTTTTTTTCTATGTATTAGGAATTGAATTATCTAGGTTATAATTACCTAAATTAGTGTGATCATGCCAAATTGTTACACCACTTCTATAAATACTATTAATTTTTTCCATACTACCAGCTGGTACTGACATTATAGTATTAGTAGGATAGCCTATATTTTCGTATGATCCAATTTGTACGAAATTCCAATAAGGCCTACCTGTAACATTTGGAGATTTAATTTCATTTACTTGATAGCCAAATTTATTAAAATATTCATCTAGCTTTCTTGCATATTCACTTTTGATACTCATTTTATAAATACCGAAATTTTGCTCATTTCTTGCGAAAGTAACATCTCCTCCGTTAATTGATCCAGAACTCTGAGGAGACGTTAGAGCATGCTCATATTTTTCAGATAAATAAGATGCTTGCTGATTAAATAAACCTGCATAATCTTTATCTGTTGCTCCTAAGCCACCTGTTGCAATATTTCCAAATATAGATGCTATTTTAGCTACTGCTCCTACTTTAGCAAATAGTGTATTAACAGATTGCTGAGTCATCCAGTTAGTAAATGAATCATTTTGCCATGAGCATATTGGAAATTTAGCTCCAACTAATCCATCATTAAATCCCGGATAAGTACCTTCTCCATCTGCTATTTTTTTATAATTTTCTGGATATAATTTAATAGAACAGCCCGGAGATAGAGTACCAATTATATTAAATATAGGTAAATTATTAATAAAATCTTCATAATGAAATTCTGCATTTCCTCCTGCATTATTAGTAATTAATAGGTAATTGTATGGAAACGTATATAGTTTATTATTCTTTGGAGTATATGTATTTAGATTGTTATTCATAGGAATTGTTTGATCATTTAAAATCATAATTCCACCTAAATTATTAGGAATTAATCTCCATATAATATGGTAAGTAACAGTAGTGGTACTTCCCATTCCATCATTTTGCTTAGATGTGATATCAGCTTCATAATCTTGGCCTACACATAATGATGATGGAGCCATAAAAGCTGCAACTATTGCATCTCCTCTTCCTAATCCATCAAGTGCTAAAACAAACTTTTTAGCATTTATATAATCAAATGCCATATAATAAACTCCTGAAAAAGTTCCACCATAATACTGGGTAGATGGAAGATTTGGAGTATTAGATGGAAGCCATGTAACACCTATTACTACTTTACAATTTTCAACTTCAAAACCTCCTAATTCTTGATAACTGTTAACAATATAAGGGCCATGCTCCAAATTTTCTGGATAGGTATGTTCTCCTATATTATCGCTAGCTACATGCTCTCTAAGAACTAAACAAGGCTCAGTATACCAGTAATCATACCAAGTAGAAAATTCATCTACTGTATACCTTATCGTACAAGTTCCATCTGATACATATTCAACATCATCAATAAAAGCAAAAAACCATTTATTTGAATAATCTTTATTTTGAAAAGCCATATAATTACATTTTAAAGCATCATTATAAGAAAATGATGTTTTAATATATCCTTTTTCTTTTCTAATAAATGAATAGTCTGTTGCAATCGCTACTGCATTAGTACGACATAGTGTTAGCATCTCACTTTCTGTATAACTAAGCACATTCTTATAATCTTTATCTAATTTTATATTTTTACATATGATTATTTCACTATTTCTAAGACCCATATTATCCCTCCTTATTATAATTATTAAAATACCATTTTAATGTTTTTATAACATATTCATCTTCACCAATTCTATCTTGTGATAATTGATTTCTTTTTAAAAATTCTATATTTCCTTTTAAAGATTTAATAATTGATTCATAAGCATATTTATATTTTTCTAAACTTGCAATATATTTTATTAATTCATATGCTTTTTCTTCCGTTTCAATATAATTTAATAAATCTGATACTGTTTCAATATTCATTTTTTATTCTCCTTTTCGACTTTTTCGTAATTATAATCTGGCTTTTTTGTAATTGTCTTAATAAAATACTTAATTCTTGAATTGCATTTGATTGTCCTTTTACTTGATATAAAACATTTATCTTCCCTACTATACTATCTTCTAATTCATTTATGATATTATCTCTTTTAACAACTTCTTTTTCTAATCTTTTAATGTTATCTCCTAAAAATTGTTCCTTTTTGTCTATGACATTATTTAATCTTTCTATTTCTTCAAGTAATTCCCATTGTTCTGGTACTCTACCAAACATATCTATTGCTTTTATTATTGTTTTATTTTCTAAATTTTTTGCTTCAAATGCACTTTTTGGATAAAATTCACCATCCCATTCAAATAAATCAGATTTTAACTTTTCAGCTTCTTCTGGACTTATTTTAATTTCTTTAGTAAATCCTCCTCTTCCTTTAATCATTCTTTATCACTTCCTTATCATATTTCATTACCAAAAGAATCCCAGCCCTCATATATATTTCTAGCAAATAATTCTATTCTAGGATAATCTCCTATTAATTGTACTATTTTTTCTCTTACTATTTCTGGTTTTTTTGAATGCTCTTGTAATGGAGAAAATATCAATTGAGAAATAGAGTTATTTATTCTTTTTGGTTTTCCTTTAACAGCTAATAAGCAACATTCAGAATTTCCTCTAGTCCATCTTCCTAAACCAAAAAATAAACCTTTACCACTTTTATTCTGTTTAATCCACTGAAAAGCAATTGTTTTATAATTAAACCCCCAGCTTTTAATTACTTTTAAACCCTCTTCTAACATCGGATATGTTACCCATATAAATAAAATA
Source organism: uncultured Clostridia bacterium (assembly GCA_947167965.1). Taxonomy (GTDB): domain Bacteria; phylum Bacillota; class Clostridia; order TANB77; family CAG-508; genus CAG-269. The sequence goes on from CAMVJW010000020.1 coordinate 11,699, forward strand.
CAATCTTTATCTGCTATATTTTTTATTGGTAAATTGCATATATCATTTATATTCATTGTATTATAATGACTTATACAATTTCCATTACATTTTTTATCATTATATGACCATGGTGGATCTGCATAAATTATATTATATTTTTTATTAGTATTATATATATCTATTTTCATAATTTACTTCCTTATTATAAAATCTATACTTTGTTTAAATTCTGTTCCTGTTAAATCTGTTGAATAAAATATTTTGTTTTCTCTAAATGTTAGAAAAATTCTCTTTAATCTATCGTTATTAATATCTATATTATAAATGTCTCTTTGCCAGTATCTACTAGGCTTTACCTCATCACTAAATACAAATGTTTTATTATCAATTTCTCCTTCATAATCTTTTATAAACCATACTATATCTTTTGTTTTAGGGTCTTGTAGTATCTCTCCTAGCCACATATGCTGCTGGTAAAGAAAAACTACTCTATAGACAAATTTATAATAATTATAGCTATTAGGTAAATGAGGTTGAGGGTCTGTTTGCCATTCTCCTTTATTGGTTGACTTTGCGTGAGTTCCTATTACGAAATTACTTCCTCCTGCACTTTTACAATGTTCAACTGCTAATTTCACTTCGATTGGTTTTCCCTCGTCATCCGTCTCCCCTGTTGGAATCCAGATAGACTTTATTTCTCCTTGTTTTAATTTGAATATAAAATCAGTAAGCCCCCAATCCTTTACATAAGGACAAATTCTAGTAACTGTATTACCTACCATCCAAAGTCTAGTAGTACCTCGTTTACGATCTACCGTTGAATAAAATGTCATAAGTTTATTTGCTTCATCATGTAAATAATAAGTTCTACTCATAAACTCTTCAAATATTATGTCATGAACGTCTAAAAGGCTTGCTCCTGCATAATTTTGCTCAGTAGATAATGCAATAGCATAACCAATTTTTGCTCCTCTTTTTGATTTATGAGCTTCTACATCATAATAGGTTAAATATAACTCTTTTCTGTACATTGTTATCATGTTATATTCTCCCTCAGTGATTTTCTCAATATCTACATCAGAAAAATAAGATTCTATCCAGCTGCTTGATAATTCCTCTTTAAATCTACGAAGTAAAATAAATCTACTTCCTTTTTTAATAATATCCTCTATTACATCTTCTTTATTATTATAATAACATAAATAATTTGTTGTATCATTAGTATATTTGAATATTCCTTTTTTATGCTTTACTTGATAACTTTTTCCGTTTGCTTTTTCTCCCCAGATAAGATTGAAATGAGCGCCCTCTCTATCAATTGGGTCTAAATTATAATGTACTATCTTCCCTGACATAACTCTTACATTCTTCCTTGATAATATTCGCTAACTCATTTTCAATATACTTTCTTACATTCTTTGTTGCTTCTTTTGTAGATTTACCATGACAGATATTTGATTGATTATATCCAAAATGTTCGCATGCTTTTTTAATTGTAATTTTAGAGAAATTATTAATATACTTTAAATCTTCTTGTTTTTCATCCATACTATCCCTCCTAATAATTTAAATATCTTTCGCAATTTTCATGATGAAAATTATTCTCATAACAATTTTTAAATTTTTTTAAATTAATATAATCAATTATAAATGCTGATCCTATTAAAGAAAAAGCAATTACTATTAATAATACAGCACAATCATTTTCCTTTTCCATATATAACTCTCCTTAACTTACTCTTAAAATATATTTTTTCGTCTAATATTTCTCCACATAAATGACATACTCCTGATTGCTTTATGAAATATTTCTTATTTTGATATTTGCAAACAGGACATATTATATTATTCAAATCCCTTGCTCTTTCTTCTTTTGTTGTATTTTTATATTTATTTCTATTTTTACTGTAATAATTAAAATTATTGTTATACATATCATCCCTCCTTAAATCTTGCTCTTTTACTTGATTCATCATTTACTAAATTAGCATAATCCAAACTCTTTGATAATTCATAAGTTGTTGGAAGTAGGCAACATCCGCTTTTATCTGTTATATGATAACTATTTCCTAAATAATCAACTATATCCATAGGCTCTTGATTTTCAGTATAATACATTACATTCTTTTCTCCATCTTCAAACTCAAATACATAATTATCTCTAAAATCATCCAAATCTTTTAATTTACTTCCAGCACTTTTAGGAACTCCAGATACTGTTATGTGATTTTTTCCATCTACTTCGTAAGCATATTTCTTGGCTCCTTGCGTAATAAACTTATCATATGTATATTTATGATTCTTCTCGGATTCACTTTCAAATAATCCCATCATATGAGTAATACCTTTAATATCCTTGGGAGAAAACTTTTCTTCATTAATTCTTAAAAGTTTTGATGTTCTTTTAATTCTTGCTTTAACAGTTTCGTTGTATTCTTCAAATACTTTTTTATCATAACCTTGTACAAGTTTTATAGAGTCAGTATCACAATATACTACATATGGGTCTAATTCAATAACTCTTCTAAGTAAACAATTTCTTGCATATGTCGTACAAAATACTCCCCAAGAAAAGACTAAGAATGCTTTTTTCTTTTCAGCTAGAAGTTTTTCTATAATCTCATCATTTTCTAGTTCTTCTTCGCTCCATGTACCATCATTATCATGATATTTAACATTATCTCTTATCGTATTTGTACACATCATACCAAATATTGAATTAAGCATCCCCTTAGTTCTTTGATACTCATCTTCTCTTCCTGCTACATTCTTAAGTTCTGTTTTTCCTACATATTTATCTAGAATAAACTCTATTATTTCTTTTGGTAGGTATGCTAGAGTTGAATAATAGCACTCTAGTATCTCATATTTACATTTATAAGTATCTAAATAAAAGTAAAAATCAATATCTGTTAATGTTATTTCAAATTCTTTAGCACTAATTAATCTTCCATTATCATACTTTGCTCCTCTTAAATTACGACATTTACTCGCTGATATAAAATTATTATAATACTTACATTCTACATCTCTAAATTTCACTACTACGATATAACAGAATCTATTTGACATATCTTCTCTTCTTCTTATTCCGCATGGCTTAAATTCATTAGACGGATATTTATAATTACAAAGTACGTAAGGATAACTACTCGCAATATCAAAAGAATCAACATTTTTAAGTACCTCATCCGCATAAGTCCAGTTAGCATGAGTATATCCTCCGATAAAAGCATCACAAAGTAGATTATAAACATGAGGATCAACATCAATTGCTTTTTTTACTATTCTTCTATATCTAAGATTAGTTCTTACAATATCTTGTAATTCTTTTCTTACTTTTCCTGTGTTAGTTGTTGGAATATGTTTAACATCCTCATATACTTCTAATTCCTTTTTAATATAATGATATAAAACTAATATATCATATTCACAGTATCCCATCTCTTTTAGAGATAGTGGGGTATTAGGGTTTCTTATTAAATTATAATCTAAATCTCCTGTCTTTTTTGCAACAGGTAGACTAAATATCTCAGTTAATTTAGCAAGACGCACATTAGACATCATTAAACTACATCTAATAGTAAAATTATAATCTCTCATAATGCTTGTTATTACTTTATGAGCTTTACGAGCCATAACATCAGAAAAATGAAATTCACTTTTTAAATACTGAAATTCAAATGCTTGATTATGGATAAATAGATATTTCATATCTCCTATATAATTATCTATTCGCTTTAAAAACTCTTTTAACTCATTCCAAGTTCTACCGTAATAGACTATATCATTAATACCAAACATCCATATATACATATGACTTCTTTTGATTGCTCTTTTCTTATCTTTTTCTGATAAGGCTAAATAATCTTTCGGAGGATGTACCTCTCCATCTAAAATAAAATAAGAACTGGTTTCTATATCAAAAGTATAAATATTATTATCATAAAACTTTCTTTTTCCTTTTATATCTGGATTATGACCAATAGTATTATATTTATCCCAATATAACACATTTATCCTCCTAATACATATTTATTATAGATTCTTATTGCTCTTTCTTGTATATCTAAATCTCCAGTACCTCCTCTTAATCCTCCGTACCAAGCGACTCTTTGAATAAACATATCTTCGCTATCATCTTCTTCAATAGCATCTTGAATAGCAGCTTGTAATGCGCTTGCTCCTACTTTATCGGCTACTACTTGAAAATCACTATCTCCAAACATATCATAGAAAAATTCTGCTTCTTCATCTGTCATTTCTTCTGCTTTCTCATCATCCAAGGTTAATCTCTCCTTTATATTTTCAATTTGCTCTTGCCTTATTTCTTCAATTCCTTTATTAGTTGCTGTTTTTGATTTTAAAAAACTAGATATAGCCTTATTAATACTTGCAAGTTGCGTATTAGTTAAATTAGATCGTAATCTCACTCGATTATTTTTCCATGCTCTAAGTGTTGCTATACCTAATCTATTTTTTAATGTCTTAGATGCCCATGTTCCCGTTTTATGCCTCCTCTCTAGGCTTCTTAATCTAGCATTTGCTTGATTTACTAATCTTCTTGTATCTTTTGCTAAATCAGTTTTAGGTTTTCTTCTTACGACTCTTTTCTTAGCAATAGATCCATGACCAGTATGTATGATTCTACTTCCTGTACCTTTACTAATATAATTACTCTTTTTTCTTGTTTTTCTATAAACTTTGCTCATCTATATCGTCTCCTAACACTATTTTAAATTCAATTCCATCGCTAGACTTAAAATACCATCTATTATATTGATGAACATGACTAAATCTAGTATTGATGTACTCAACTATTTTATCATAATCTTTAGATGTAACATACTTGATTTTTTCTATTTTTGATTGAATCAATATAAACAATTTTAACACCTCCTCGCCTTATTCATTAAATCCATATTAAAT
>CAMVJW010000021.1 GCA_947167965.1 uncultured Clostridia bacterium
TATTCACCATTCATCAATTCAATCACCGATACTTTTAATGCTTTTGATAATGGCTCAATTAAAGTAATATCTGGTAACCCTTTTCCAGTCTCCCATTTACTTATTGTTTTATCACTGATGTTAATTATATTCGCTAATTCAAGTTGTGTTAGCTTCTGCCTTTCTCTCAATTCTTTTATAATTTTTCCTGTTATATAATAATTCATTTTTTCTACCTCCAGTTAAAATTATAAATAGAATTGTTAAAAACTAAAACCTACTTATAGTAGAGTTAATATTTCCAAAAGTTATAATTTCTTGTTCATATTAAATGAATACTAACATAAATATATCTGCAATTAAATGACTTAATCCATGAGATATAATTGCATATCTAATGTTATATTTTCTATAAAGATATCCAAATGCTAATCCTAATCCACCATTAAATAAGAAGCATCTAATAATTATTACTGGTGTTAATGTGGTCATATTAGCAGTTGATGGAAGATGACCTACTGCAAAAAGTAAAGCAGCTAAAATATTAGCAATAACATATATTGATGTTTTTATTTCATTTTTATTTTTATAAAATAGTTTTGAAACAATAAATACTATTAAGGACATAAAAAATAATCTCATCATTACTTCTTCAATAATACCACCTACTAATAATCCCCCAATCATTTTATAAATTGTAGGTTTTACTATATATTGTTCATTTACCCAAGTATTTAATGATCCAAATATTAATTTATCTCCAGGGAATAAAACCAATGCACTAATAATAGTAATAATACCTGTAATAAGGATAGCTTTTTTATCTATTTTAAATTCATTCCATAATTGAATTTTTTTAGCCATTATTATACCAATATAAGCAAGTATTACACCAAATGGTATTCCATATTGAATTGCTGAAGATAGAGCAACTATTTCTTTAGTTACATTTTGCTCTTGCAATTGTTTTAATAGATTTTCAGATAAAGAATCAAAACTATATAACCCTAAACAATATCCTCCGATTAAACCACCAACTAATACTATCAATAAAAACTTCCAATTTTCTTTTATAGTTTTTTTCATAGAAACTCCTTTCATCCTATCTTTTTAAACCTTTATAAGTGTCTAGCACAATATTTTTTAATGTTTTTTGATCATCTACATCATCTACTAAATACATTGGCTTTGCATTTTCATAAGGAATTGCTTCATTCATTTTATACTTTTTATTTGTATCAATTATTTTAACAAGCAATCTATTATCATATATACCACCAAATAAAATATTATTATAATATAATAAAAATTCTCCCATCATTGCTTTACAAGCTATATTATCTAATATATTTAATTGTTCCAATATAAACTCTTTGAATTCTTTTGATGTTGCCATAATATCCCTTCCTATAGCTTATTATTTTTTGCATTTATTATATTATATATTTAATAAAAATAAAAGATTATTCTTATATTAGTTCGAATAATCTTTTATTTTTATACACACAAATTGTAATCATATGGATAATTTTGTCATTATTTATTTTTTATAATTTTTCAACCTCTAGATATTACTAATTTTACTATAATAGTTTTTATATATTATATTTCTACATAATAGTAAACATTACAAACATCTTTAAATCCAAATTTTCTATATATTTCTGCAGGATAATATCCCTCCTCTGTCTTTAAAAAAGCAATATCTACATTTTTACTTTTACAAATTTTAAGTTGTTGTCTTAATACTTCTTTTCCAATTCCATTCTTTCTATATTCTTTTTTTATTGCTAAACCATATATTCCACATATTCCATCTCCATATACTGATACAGTTACTCCTACAATTTTCTTATCCACTTTTACAAAGTAAAATTCTCTATTATATTTTGAATTTGCATTTTCCTTATAATTTTCATAAATATCTATATATCCTTTATCTGATGAACCATATGGATCTTCTTTATCTCCTGTATTAAAACATTCATCATTTATAATAGCAAACTTTTTCATATCATTAGTTTTAACTAATTCAACATTTAAAATTCCATACTTCTTTATATTTTCTATATTATCAAAATCATCAAATATTTGCCAAATTTCATTGTGTATTTCTTCAAATGAATACTCATTAAAAAAATCTTTTCTATTGTTATATATGATTTCATTTGCAGGAGAAATTATATAGCAAACTTTTCTATTAAGATTATTCATTTGCTCTTTAATATTTTTTTGAATATTACAAAACTCTGCTTTATCTTTTACACTTATATTTGTTATATAATTACAATCAAAGTCTGTAACTTTCTCGCTATAAGCAATTACATAATTATTTTTATTTAAAATTTTATCTATATAAAATCCTTCATTTGCATAAATATAAAAGTTGTTTATTCTTTTAATTAAATCTATATTATACATTTGGGCACCTCTTGGTTATTATACTATATCCCATCTAAAAATAAAAGACTATCCTAAAATACTCTAGTATAATCTTTTCAAATTTCATTTTTCAAGGTATCTAAAAGATATCTAATTCCTTAAACTTCTTTTTTATGTTATTCCATGTAAATCCTTGATATAACATTTTTCACAGTAATTCTTATACTTATTACCCCTTTCACATGGCTTTTCGATTTTGGTCATTTGACTTCACTTGGTTGCATTTTATCCCACTTTTTTCGGTATTTTTGCACTTAGCTACATTCTGCTCCACTCGGCTTTGGTACTTATTTGTATCTAAATTTGTATCTAAAACAATGTTGAATGTTTTAGTTATTTTCTTTTTTCACAAACATTTTAATACCGAAAAAAATTATTAAAATTCCAACTGTTACATTTAATATACTTGATATGTTATCTGGTATAAAATTTGAAAGCATTGTTCCTAGAATTGCTACTAATGTTAAAAATAATAAAGTTGAAGAAACCAAACCTATTGAAAAAATTATTAGTTCTTTTTTCTTTAATTTATCTTCTATAATCTTAGTTGTTAATACACTTCCCCAAAAAACTATCGTTATTGGATTAGATAAAGTAAGAACTAATCCTTGTATAAAAATATTTGTTGATGTTGGTTTTAAATTTAATCCTGGAATAATATTTATCCCAAAAACATTAAGAATAATATTTATTCCAAATAAAATTAATACAAATGAACCTATTATTTTAAATATCTTTTTTATTTTTTCTTTTTCTAATAACTTACTTACACCTAAACCAGCAAGTGTGATATAAAAAGCATCGACAAGTGCTATAGCCAATACCAATGATAATGCAACTAAAAATCCAACATTTTTAGCAGTATTAAAAACCATTAGACACATTGGGCCAACTGCAATCTGTAATAATAAGCCAAATTTCAACCCACTAAAGTATTTTTTTAACATAAATTCATCTCCTACTTCTATTGCAAAAATCTTTTTATTAATTATATAGTAAATAATTAAATTTTTCTATATTTATTTCTGTATTTTACAATATCTATAGTGGCAGTGGTCATTTTTTAATTTTCATCTTTTCAAATCCTCGAGCATAGAAAAAAACCCGAAAGCTCGGACTTTATTGATTTCTTCCACAACAATTTTTATACTTTTTACAAGAACCACATGGCTTTTCAATTTCGTTCATTTGGCTACACTTGGTTGCATTTTATCCCACTCTATTCTGCATTTTTGCACTTAGCTACATTCTGCTCCACTCGGCTTTGGTACTTATTTGTATCTAAATTTGTATCTAAAAATCAGATAGAGTATCTATGTTTTTATAAAAAATAATTATCTCATTTATTACTCGAACCACTTCTTTTTCTCCTAACTTTTGCTCTTCTTCATCTAAACATTCTAATTTACATACTCTTTTTAAATTATACTCAAGCCATCCAGATTTATTTTTAAAATTTGAGTAAACCGCTTTATTTAAATCTTTCAAATCTCCACCATTAAACTTATATGTATTTATAAAACATTTAAATTTTTCTGAATCAAAGTAGTTTTGTCCACCACTCCAATCCCATGCTGTTTCTAACAATTCTTCACATGAATTTACAACTCCTGAAGATTCCCAATCTATAATTGTAGGAATCATATTGACATCCCATAATATATTAGGTAAATCTAAATCCCTATGACTTACAACTAAATTATTTGATATTTCTTTTCTAGCACTTGTAGCTTTTTTATCTAAGTCAGCTAGATATTCTTTTTTGTTAATCAACAATTCTTTTATTTCTTCATTTTCTAATTTTGAAATATAAAAATCCCAATCAACTTCTGAAATCTCATTTCCTAAATTACATTCTTCTTTAATTTTTCCAAAATCTATATTATGAAGTTTAATAAGTAATGTTGCAACTTTTTGAACATGTTCCATTGTTATTTCATTTTCATCAATTGCTTTTCCTTCAAACCAATCATATATTAGAAAATAGTTTTCTTCAATTTCTTGTAAAGTAATTCCATTTATAATTTTTGCAGGTAAACAATTAATATTGTTATTTTTTGCGATATTAGCAATTTTTTCTGCCAATATATGATTTACTTTTGCATTTTTTCTTTTCATGACTTCAGGATTTAAGTGTTTTATTGCATATACTCCTGTTGAAGTATTAACTTTGTACATTCTATTAAGCAAACCACCCATAACACGAACTGGTATATCTATTAGTTTTCCTAATCCCGTTTCACTTATCAAATTATCTATTAATATATTTATATATTCTGCCATTTGTAAATCATCTTCTTTCTCAAGGATATTAATTTTATTATTATATAACAAAAGGAGCAAATTTTCTATATCTGCTCCCTTAAAAAATATTAAAATGTCATTTTTATTTATATATCAATGCTTTCCTCATTTTTCAACTTGTATCTAATTTGTATTCAAATGCAGAATTGTGCATATTTTAAGCTTCTCAAAAATCTTGCAAATCCTTGATACTGTTGGTTTTTACCGCAACAGTTCTTATACTTCTTACCACTTCCACATGGCGTCACATCCGCGTACTTTTACATACTCGAAACTTCCGAAAGTGGCCATTTTCCGTCTTTTTTGTTCTAATTTCCCTTTAACTTTCTTCTTCATCCGACGCTCAGGGTATCTAAAAAGGTATCTAAAAATGTGTTTTTATCTCCTAAAATTTCTCATTATTTCTTCCAAATTACACATAGGACACTTGTTATTTATCTGTAGTTTTGACATGTTAGTTTTCCATTTGTAACCACATTTTTTACACTGCAACTCAAATGTCGTATGCGTATCATCATATTTTAAAACTTTAAGATTTTTATTTTTAATCTGACTTTCGTAATCAACTTTTATTGCTTCTTTTTCTATAATGTTTACTTTATATATTGTAAAGATTAGTCCTTTTTTTAGTTTAGTATTCCATTCGGTTTGTAAAAAATAAATTGGTCTACCATTTGATTGATAATACAATTGATATTTTATTTTTTCCATATTGGGGATAAATGCTTTAATCTCTAATATCGCATTTTTCGATGATAAATCACATTTTGCTAAAACATTATCTTGTTCATTAATAATTAGCTCTTGAGACATAATTTGATTATCGCAGAATATATCGTGCCTTATATAGTCAATCAAAGGTTGTATCTTCTTTTTTATTATTTCAGTAACTTTATTTATTTCTTTTACTCTTGCTTCATCTCTTTTAAATAATGCACTTATTGTTCCATCTCTATTTAAAATAATAGGAATTTCATATCTTATCGATGGTAGCTTACCTATTTTTTTTAGTTTCTTCTTGTTTTCTAATTGAATTTGGAATGTTTCTTTATTCATATCTTTAGCTTCTAATAACGAATTTATTAGATGCTCTATTGATATTCCACTTATATTGTTTTCAAACTTTTTAATATCTGATGAATCTATTCTTATTTTCTTTACTTCTTCAATTGAACATTTGATGCTCGGAAAGTTATTAATACAATATTTAAAATTAGTATATGTTGTTAAATAGCTTACTGGAATTATATAATTTTTATTAAATTCAAATACTTCATTATTAATAATAATTAATTTATTACCATTCATTTTTTTGAATAATTGCCACTCTAAAATACAATCATTTAATCCAGTATGTACTTCTTGTATATTATCTATTTCATATATTCTACATAGATTATCCTTAGTAATGTTGCCTTCTGAAAACCTACTTGATATTATATCGTGTTTAAAATTATAAAATTTTAGTTTATCAAAACCTTTTATCTTTTTTCTTTTCAAATAATTCTTCATGAATTTTTCATCTATGTTTCCATATATTAAAATCGTTCTATTCTCTAATTCAAAATCTTTAATAATTTTATTAAATTCTTCTTGTGTTAATGGTTCTTTATCTTTTAGCATCTTTTTTGTTATTCCATTAATATAAGTAGTTTCTACATGATTTGATAATTCTAAAGGTAGGAAACGATTATACGTCTTTTTATCATCAGGTTTATATATAGAAATTGATAATAAATCATCTCTTAATGATGATAGTCCATTTGTTTCAACATCTAAAACCACATAATCTTTAGCATTAATTTTGCTTGGCATATTATTTTCTCCTTTCTTAACCTTGAATATTATATCACAAATGTTAATTTTACGCCACTTTGCTTGAATTTTGTTAGTGATATATGTCGCAGGGACATTGGTACACATCTTCTGAAGTGCTTGCAATAAAAGGCTTTTAAGTCCTAAAAATGTTTCTAGATACCTTTTAGATACCCTCACGGAAGGTATTTAAGAAGGTATCTAATAAATAATGGGTATAAAAAAAGCCCTTGATTTGAGGGCTTTACGCGTTTTTACCACAGCAATTCTTGTACTTCTTTCCGCTTCCACATGGTGTACTGTTCGACTTATACTTTTTTGCACTTTTCTTAATTTTAGCCAATTTATTTGTATTTCAAACAATTTAAAAGCACTAAATTCCATGCAAAATTTGATAAAATTTTTAATTTTAGTATCTAAAAACGTATCTAAAATTTACCTAGAAATTGTAAGTTATCGCTCTATTCTATTATTTTTTTGTTTCCGAAATATTGTGTCAAGATTAAAATTAAAGCAGTAGTTGCAAGTATTCCATCCATTATTCCTGCTGGTAGCATAAACATCATTAATGCCATTGTAATAACACAATTTATTACTGATAATACCAAACCCCACATTCTGTTTTTCCATAAACCAACTGCTCCTATAATTCTTACAATCCCATAAATTGCTCCCATTACAAGCATTAAATTCATATTATCTTTAAAATATGGAACTATAAAAGAAATATACTGATTTATATCAAACTTATCACTACCCATAATAAATACAGGAATAAGGCATAAACACCCTCCTACTTCCATAAATGCTCCGTGTATAAACATCAATATTGATGCAATTTTATATTTTCTCATAAGTTGTACCTCACTTTCAAATTACTATTTTTTTATGTGTTTAATTATACTATAAAAACAAAAGATTATCCAGATATCCAGATAATCTTTCAAAATCATTCATAAAAAACGTATGTAAGTGTATTATATTTCACTTTTTAGATTTATTCAAATCCCTGCAAAGCCCTTATTCTACTAGTTTCTACCGCAACACGTCTTATACTTTTTACCACTGCCACATGGCTTTTATTCTGTGTATATTCTACTACACTAATGAGCATTTTTTTCCATTATTTTGCATATTTTTGCACTTGAGAACACATAAATTCACTCGGCACTACTAGCAGAACGTATGTAAAAACGTATGTAAAATTCAATTATCTTTAGTTTTTTCTAATTATGATTTTCTTCATTTTGATTTGCTAACTGGTCAATTGTGACTCCCGATTCTTCATTCCAGTTTATTTCAATAGTATTTATTTTTTCGTTTTGAAATTCATTTAGTGTTTCATAATCTACTTTTTCCATATCAAAATTTAATGCTTCAATATTCTCTTTTATTCTATCTTTATTAGTTGATTTTATTAATGGCATTATTTCTTTTTCTTTAACAATCCAATTTATCATTATTTGATTTTGTTTTTTATTATATTTTTCAGCTAATTGTTTTAAAAATACATAATTTTTTTGAGCAATTCTGTTTCTTCTTAACGGTTGGTATGCTGTAAATATAATATCATTTTTCTTACAATATTCGGTCAATCCTGTATTTTCATAATATTTACAATCTAGATTATATACTCCCTCAAAGAAATCAACTTTAGACACACTTCTTATTTCTTTTAATTGTTCTAAATTAACATTGCTAACACCAATATACTTTACTTTTCCTAGCTCTACCAATCTATTTATTTCCTTATATATATCTAGCATTGAAACCTTGCATACAGCAAATGTATGAATTTGAAAACAGTCAATATAATCTAGATCTAATATCTTCAAATAGTTGTTTAGCTGATTTTCTACATCTTCTATCTTTTCAACATATCTTTCTAAATTAGCACAAATAAAAAGATTCTCTCTACCTACTAATTTTATAAACTCTTTCATTCTTTCAACAACTTTACCATTGTTGTATAACATTGAAAGTGGTAAATAGTTCTGTCCTAATTCAAAAGAATATTTTAATGCTTCTAAGTCTTTTTCAAAATTATCTGGATCAACTTTCCATGTTCCAATTCCAATTTTAAATATATCATTCTTGTTCATACACAAGCCTCCATCTTTTTCAATCTACTTAATCATTCTATCATTATTTATAAATTATTTCAATACTTACCCATACCACAGTGGCAGTGGTACATATATTATGTAGTCATTGAAAACACTGGCTTTTAGATTTCAAAAAACAATTTACATACGTTTTATATACGCCCTCACAACATATGTAATAACGTATGTAAAAAATAATCTTGTAAATGTTATAATAAAAAGCCCTTTATTTAGGGGCTTTAAACGTCTTATTGATTTCTTCCGCAGCAATTTTTGTACTTCTTTCCGCTTCCACATGGCTTTTCGATTTTGGTCATTTGGCTACACTTGGCTGCATTTTATCCCACTTTTTCCTGCATTTTTGCACTTAGATACATTCTGCTCCACTCGGCTTTGATAGTTATTTGTATCTAAATTTGTATCTAAAATTCGGTATATAAATTGCTAGTATCACGATTTTAAATTATTCATTTAAATGTTTTTTTATTCTTTCAAACATTTTCTTATGACCTTTTTGATTAGGATGTAATCCATCAATAAAATCATCTTTTTGTAACACATCTTGCATCGATAAGTATTTGATTTTATTTTCTTTACAAAATTCTTCAAGTTCACTGTCAAACTTTAATATTGCTTCCAGATCCCTATCATACTCTGATATAACTTCATTATTATAATATTTATTAGGCTTCCATAAAAATTTCTCATCACTTTCTATTCTTGTTAAACCTAAAATTATCAACTCTGCATCTTGTTGCATAATATACTTCGAAATTTTTTCAATATTTGATTTATATTGCTCAATACTATTTTTATTATTTCCGTTAAATTCTTGAGTATCATTAACACCAATTGATAATATAACAATATTTTTAAATTCTTCATGTTTAAACGAATTAAATATATACTCAATTTTATTTAAAATATCTGTACTGGTAGCACCAGGGAAACCAGCAACATGCACATAATTACTACATACTTTTGAATCATCTTTATTTACAATATAATTTTTTAATAACGCTGACCATCCACCACTTTCAAAATCACCAATTCCATATGTAATGCTATCACCAATAACTATATAATTATTATTCATTATTCTCCCTCCAATTATTTTTTATTATATAACAAAAGGGACAATTTTTAAATATTTGTCCCTTAAAATTCACCTTGATATTTTTTTCCCTTTATATATCAATATTTTGCAGATTTTGCCATTTGTATCTAATTTGTATCTAAATGCAAAATTGTGCATATTTCTAGTTTTGCAAAATTCGTGCTAATCGTTGATACTATTGATTTCTACCATGACAGTTCTTATATTTCCTACCACTTCCACATGGAAATGAGCAGAATTCTTCCTATTTCGGAACTTTTCTTCATATTTGCATAAATGTTTTGATAAGTTTTATTAATGCTATAAATATTAAAATTATTTTGGTACTTGATTTTAAATTGTCAACAATTTGTATCTAAAAATGTATCTAAGTTATTGGTCTTTTTCTATTAGTTTTCATATACCTGCTAATTTTATTCATTATTTAAATCTGACATATTATCAATCAATTCTTTTAATTTATTTCTATCCCATAATAATACATTATTTTTCTTTGCTAATTCTTTAGCACTATTGGTAAAATAATTATTTGTTAAAACAACCGCAACATGGCAATCGTTCATCGCTTTACTAGCTATTACTTCTTGCACTGCTTTAATTCCTACAGGTGAAGAATACTTTTTACATTGAATAGCATATTTTATATCATCTTTATATGCAATAATATCCACTCCAAAATCTCCACTATATTGTGTTACCTCTACATTACTAAATCCATTATTTAATAAAAGATTAGCAGAACAATTTTCAAAATCATATCCATCCATATCAGAGTCAATTTTGTCAATTTCTATATTATCTATTTCTCCTGCTAAAACTTTTTCAATATCAAATTCATTATAAATTTTAACTAAATCCTCTATATATCCTAAATTCAGATTTTTCTTACTAAATTTAGAATACATTAAACATGTAACACCTACTTTTTTCCCTTTTAATAGAATTTTTAGCAATTGTTCATTGATTTCTTTATTTTTTTGTAAATTACCTAATTCGTCTATAAAAATTATTATATTCTGAATTTTTTCTTCTTTTAGTTCTTGAATATCTTTTGCTTTTTTTGAAAGTAAAAGACTATATCTATTTTCTATGAATTGTTCACAATATTGTAAGATACCTAATATTTTATTTATATCTGATTCGACAGGTAGTAATAAATTTGGAACATCATCATAAAAATTAAAGCATATATTATTAGTATTAATTAAAAATATTCCTAATTTATCAGGTGAATTATGTTTTAATAAATATTCTAAATTATTTATTGCTATGCTTTCACATTCGTTGTTAATAATTAAAGAATTATTGATTTTACTTATATCTGTTTCATTTGAGTAATCTATCTCTATATTATATATTTTCATTATTTCTTCTAATGACATTTTTTCACGTCTATTTTTTTCTTGTTGCTTCTCGTATTCTTTATTTGTCATTTTTTTAATATTGTCAGTTGTAACAACATATTTAATATATTTTTTTATTTTTATAGGTTTTCCAAAACTATATTCTTCAATTATCCCCATATCCTTTAATTTTGAAAGTATTCTTGATAGTCTGCTGTATTTTAAATCATATATTTCCGTGATTGAAGATATAGAAGCATCTTTCACTTTCATTATGTATTTCATTACATCTTTTAAATATGGGTCTTCTCTTTCGTTGTCGAAACTATTTAAGTCATCAAAATCATCGGTGTATTTTCCACTGAAAATTGAATATTCATATCTATCGCAATTTTTAATTTTATCATTAATATCTTGCATAAATGCATCTAGCATTTTATCACATTTATGTCCATACCCATTTAAAATGTCTTTTTTTAAATCCTCTAGTTTATTTAATTTTTGTTTCAAAAATTCTTCATTGCTAATAGAATAATCTTTCTTCTCAAAAATATCATTAATCTTTTTTTCATATATTCCATTTAACTGATCAAAAGTATTCTGTTCAAATTTATCATAACTATCTACTGTTAATGATGGTAATTTTCTTTCTATTTTTTTCAACTCATCAAAATACCCTATCATTGTTTCATCAGCAATACAGTATTCTGCAAAAGAATCATACCCTTTTACATTTCTTTTGTTTAAGTTTTCAATTTGTTCCATTATCTTCTTATATTTTGATAATTGGATATTCTCATAAAATGACAATTTAATCACCTCTATTATTTTAATTTATTATATACTAATTTTGAAAAAAATAAAAGACTATCTATGATGATTTAAATAGTCTTTTACTAATTTTAAAATGTATCTAATTTGTATCTAAAGGCATTTTTCTTCCTATTTTTATTTTTATAAATCTGTCAATTCCTTGATACTACTGTCTTCCACAACAGTTCTTATATTTCTTTCCGCTTCCACATGTACAAAGCACTTCAGTTTTATTTGTTCTATCTGTTCTTATAGTTCTTATTGTATTCGGTAAAATTTAGGCAAAATTCTTATTGTTCTTATTGTTTTATTTGTTTTTATTGTTCTA
>CAMVJW010000022.1 GCA_947167965.1 uncultured Clostridia bacterium
TCTTGTGTCCTTTTTTCTTTATTTCTCTTACTATTTCTGGACCTTCTGAATAAAATAATTCCATCCCAATTTTTAAATAAAGCTGTGCATTTTCAAATTTGTTTAAAAAATTTAAAGTTTCTTCTTTGTCTTTAAAATCACATGCAATTATTACTGCTTTTCCCATTTAAAAAACCTCCCTTTAACTGTATAATTCTATTATAATTTTGTAAAGATACTTGGTCATAAAATGTCAGATTAATTATATAATATTTTTTCAAAAAAATAAATATTTTTTTAATTATAACTAATAATAAACTTTCTAACTATTAGTAAGTTTATTATTATGTAAATTGTGATATACTATAAAAAAATAATATTGGGAGGTATTTATGAACGCAGAAGTAAAATCTGAAATGGATAGAGTTTTTGGTTCTATTTTAAAACAATACAGAAATAAAATGGATTACACACAAGCAGATATGGCAGAAAAATTAGGAATATCTGAAAAATATGTTTCAAGAGTTGAAACAGGAATTGGCGGAATTAGTAAAGAAACATTAGCAAAATACATAAATATTTTAGGAATTACTCCTAACTTATTTTACAAAGAATTTGTTACAAACCCAAGAGTAAAAAAAGAAATTGAAGTTTCTGAAAAACTTTCTGAACTTTCAACAGAAAAATTAGAAGTTATTTTAGAAATGGCAAAAATGCTAAAAGATTTAAAATAAATGGACAAATGGTTTGTTCTTTTGTCCAAGGATATGCAAGGAGACGGTTCTTTTGTCCAGAAAAATGGACAAAAGAACCGTCCCTTTGTCCAACTTACTTTCTCCCTAAAACAACCTCAATATCTTTTTTATATTTCCCCTTATTAACATTTAACACAACTTTATCACCCGGCTTTTTTGTATAGATATATTGTCTTAAATCATTAACTGTATCCAAATATACATCATCTATTTTTGTAATTATATCTCCTTCTTTAATTCCTTTACCATCAGCTGGTCCACCTTTAATAATCTGAGCTATATAAATTCCAGATGAAAATCTTTCTTTAAAATTAAGGTATTTTGAAACAGATTCATCATACACATATACTCCTAAATTTGCTTCTTCAAAATTATCTGTATTATAAAAGCTTTCTATTACAGGTTTTATAACATCTATTGGAACTGCAAAACCAATCCCTTCTGCAGAAGTGATTTTTACCGAATTTACACCAATAACTTCGCCCTCCATATTTACAAGTGGTCCTCCGCTGTTTCCCGGATTTATTGTCGCATCAGTCTGTATTAAATCGGACATATAAATATCCTTATTATTTTCTTCCAATTTGACAGTTCTATTTAATGCACTTATTATACCTGATGTTACAGTTCTTCTAAATTGATAACCTATAGGATTTCCAATTGCGTATACTGTTTCACCCACTCTAACAGATTTTGAAATGCCAAAACTTGCAGGAATAAGATTGTCTGCTTTTATTTTTGTTAAAGATAAATCTAGACTTGTGTCTGCCCAAACTACTGTCCCTGCATATGTATCTTTATCTTCTATTGTAACATAACAAGTACTATATTTTTCTCCAGTAACGTGACTATTACTCAAAATATATCCATTTCTTGTAACTACTATCCCTGTCCCTAATCCTAACTCTGTTTCAGTTGCAGTTGATAAAATAGAACTTCCTGTATTGGAGAGTTTTGATATTCCACATACACTTTTATTGACTTTTTCAATCATGTCTGTTGTAGAATTGTTTTTCTCATATAAGTTTTCCACATTTTGTTCATAAGTTGTGGATAATTTGGTTTGTTTTGCATCATAATTATCTGCAATTTCTATATTTTCGTACATCCTATATAAATAAAAAATTACTATTCCAGTTAGTAAAACTAGTGTTGTAATTATAATAGCTTTTAATAATTTTCTTTTCTTTTTATTTCTCAAAATTATCACCTTTTTTATTATACACAGAAAATTTTATTTTAACCGTTTTGGACAAAGGGACGGTTCTTTTGTCCAAAACCTTTAAGTTGCAGTTTACTACAAAATTATTTTAAGCCCGCGCAAGAGGTTATATATAAATTTTTTGGGCGGTCGCCTTTTGGGAGGAACCTAAAACCTCGCTTAAGCAGAGCAAAAGTAGTTCAAAGTAGTAACTGTAACATCTTTAGTCCTGAAAAAGTCAAAAAATATTGCAAAATTTTCCAAAAAGATGTATAATATATAAAAAACTTAAAGGTAGGTATTAATATGCTTGAAAGAAGCTTTTATAATCTTACAAATCCGCAAAAAAGTATATGGTATACAGAAGAGATGTTCAAAGGAACAACAATTAATAATATCTGCACCTCAGGACTTATTTACGGAAACATTGATGAAAATAAATTAAAGGAATCAATTAATAATGTTATTTTGCAAAACGATAGTTTTAGAATACATTTAACTTTAAAAAATGGAGTTGTAAAGCAATATATTTCTGATTATAAAACTATTCCTATAGATATTGAATATATTAGTAAAGATGCTGACCTTAAACAAATAGAAGAAAATGAAGTAAAATACGTTTTTAATATGATAGATTCTGATCTTTTTAAATTTAAGATTGTAATATTAAAAAATAAATATGCATGTGTTATATTAACTGCAAATCACATTATATCTGACTCATGGTCAATGGGATTAACTATCAAAAACATTTTAAGCAATTATTCGTCATTGGAATCTAATACAGATATAAAAACTTTTTCATATGCTGATTATATAGCAACTGAGGAAGTTTACAAGTCAAGTCCTAAATTCAATCAAGATAAAAAGTTTTGGGCAGAAGTATTTCAAACAATTCCCGAGCAAGCTACAATACCAAGCAATTCTATTAATTCAAGTCACATTTCATCAAATGCTGAAAGATTAAATTTTGAAATTGACAAAAAATTGGTAAATCAAATTAATGCTTGTTGTAGAGAAAATCATTTTTCTCTATATAATTTTTTTATGGCAATTTTTTCTATCTATATAGGGAATGTTTCTAATACTGATGATTTCGTCATTGGTACTCCTATCTTAAATAGAACTAATTATGCAGAAAAACATACTACAGGTATGTTTGTTAATACTGTTCCTGTAAGAATTAATAATATTTTTTCTCATTCTTTTAAAACTTGGGTTAATTATCTTGCAAAAAATATGATAAGCATTTTAAGGCATCAAAAATATTCATATAATTCTATATTAGAAGATATACGTTTAAAAAATGGAAATATTCCTAATTTATACAATATTATAATTTCATATCAAATTACCAAAGCTATGGATAAGCAATATGGAAACTATAAAACCAACTGGACATTTAACAACTATTGTGCAAACGATATAGACATACACATTTATGATATAAATGATTCTGGAAATCTTTCAATTAGTTATGATTATTTAATAAACAAATATACATCTGAAGATATTAACCATATTCATAACCGTATTGTTAATATGATAAATCAAGTATTAGCCAATATAAATATTTCAACAAATGATATAAAAATTATTACAGAAAAAGAAAAGAATGTGATAATACATGATTTTAACAATACTACTCGTAATTATCCAAGGAATAAGACTATTATAAATCTTTTTGAAGAACAAGTAAAGAAAGTACCTAATAATACTGCAATTGTATTTGAAGACAAAAAATTAACATACAAAGAACTAAATGATAGAGCAAATAGTTTAGCAGATTATTTACAAAAAAATAATGTACATGAAAATGAAATAGTAAGTATATTTATGGATAAGTCTTTAGAATCAATTATAGCTATTCTTGCAATATTAAAATGTAGATGTGCATATATGCCAATAGATATTGATTATCCACTAGAAAGAATCAATTATATGATAAACAATTCTAACTCTAATATGATACTTACATTACAAACTTTAAAGCACAAAATAAGCAGTTTTTCTAACATTCTTTGTGTAGATTTGAATAACGAAATTATATATAATACAAAAGTTTCAAATATAAAAATAAACTCATCTTCTGATGATTTAGCATATATCATGTACACTTCTGGTTCTACTGGAAAACCAAAAGGAGTTATGGTATCTAATAGAAATGTTGTCAGATTAATAAAAAACACTAATTTTATAACTTTTATGCGAAATGACAGATTTCTTCAGACAGGATCTATTGTCTTTGATGCATGCACATTTGAAATATGGGGATCATTACTAAATGGATATGAACTTTATATAATAAAAAAGCAAGACTTATTAGATCCATACATATTAGAAAACTATTTAATTAAAAATAAAATAACAATCTTATGGATTACAGCTCCTTTATTTGACCAATTAAGTGAACAGAATCCAAAGATGTTTAATACAGTAAGAGTTTTATTAACTGGTGGAGATGTACTGTCTCCTAAACATATAAATTCAGTTAAAGAAGCCTGTCCAAATTTAACCATTATTAATGGTTATGGTCCTACTGAAAACACAACATTTTCAACATGTTATACAATAAGCCAAAAATTTTCGTCTTCTATCCCTATTGGATACCCAATAGCAAATTCAACATGTTATGTTGTTTCTAAAAATCAACAACTTATGCCAATAGGAACACCTGGAGAACTTTTAGTTGGTGGAGATGGAGTTAGTAAAGGATATTTAAACAACATCGAAACCACAAACTCTAAATTCATTCCAAATATTTTTGGAAATGGTTTAATGTATAAAACAGGAGATCTTGTTAAATGGAACTCAGATGGAAGTATTGATTTTATTGGGAGAATTGACAATCAAGTTAAGATTAGAGGCTTTAGGGTAGAACTTAGTGAAATTAACCTTGCAGTACAAAAATTTAATAATATTAAAGAATGTGTTAGTATTATTAAAGAAATAAATGGCGAAAAGGTAATATGTACATATTATGCTTCTACAGAAAATATAGATATTAGTGAACTTAGGGCATTTCTTAAAGAACATTTACCTAATTATGCAATACCTAGCTATTTCATAAAATTAGATACTTTACCAATTAATACTAATGGAAAAATCGATAAAAATAAACTACCTGAACCTCAAAATAAAAATATAAAAAAAGATATTATTTCTCCAAAGAATGAGACAGAACTTAAATTAATAAACATATTAAAAAAACTTTTAAAAGCCGATACTATAAGCGTAGATGATGATTTTTTTGAAATTGGTGGAGACTCTTTATCAGCCATAAATTTAATAGCTCATATCCAAAAAGAATTCAAAGTACAGCTTTTTGTAAAAGACATTATGGATAATTCTGATATAAGTGCTTTGGCAGATCTTATTGTAAAGAAAGCCAATTCCTCTGATTATCCAAAAATCAAACCTATTCCAAAGGCTGATTATTATGAAACATCATCTTCTCAAAAGAGAATTTATTTAACAACTAAACTTGCAGGTGAAAATTCGCTTGTTTACAATATTCCTGGTGGAATAATATTAGATGGTAATATTAATATAGACTTATTAAATAAATGTATAAAAACTTTAATAGACAGACATGAATCCTTTAGAACATACTTTACTTTAAACAATGAAACCCTTGTGCAAAAGGTTTTAGAAAATGTAGACTTCAAATTAAATGTTATTGAAAATGAAGAATTCGAAAATCTAGATAAATTATTTAAAGAATTTGTAAAGCCTTTTGATTTATCGCAAGCACCTTTGTTCCGTGCTGAATACATAAAATTCACAAATAATAAAAAAGCTTTATTTATAGATTTACACCACATTATAGCAGACGGTTTGTCTTTATCTATATTTTTAGATGAACTTTGTAAGTTATATAATGGTGAATCATTATCAAAATTAAGTATCACTTATAAGGATTTTGCTAAATTTCAAAATGATATAATTAATAATGGGCAATTAGAGCAAGCTGAAAATTTCTGGCTTAATCAATTTAATGATGATATTCCAATCTTAAATATGCCAACAATCGCTACAAGACCTGCTGTTCAATCCTTTGAAGGTAAAAAAATATATTCATGTATAGATTCAAATACATATAAAAAGATTGAGAAAATGTCCAAAGACATTGGTGTAACACCTTTTATGTTGTTACTATCTTGTTACTATGTCCTATTATCAAAATATACTTCTCAAGATGATATAATAGTTGGTACTCCTATTGTTGGAAGAAATTTATATGATACTTATAATTTGATTGGAATGTTTGTAAATACATTAGCACTAAGACATTCTGTGGATGATAATTTATCATTTAAAGATTTTGTACTAAATATTAAAGAATTTGTACTAGAAGCATTTAAAAATGAAGCCTATCCCTTTGACGAATTAATTAATAAATTAAATATAAAAAGAGATACAGGTAGAAATCCTCTTTTTGATACTATGTTTATTTATCAAAATGAAGGATATAAAGAATTAAATTTTAAAGATATTACTGCTGAATATTTTATACCTGATACCAAAATATCTAAATTTGACTTTTCGTTAGAAGCAATACAGCAAAAAGACAGAATAGATATTAATGTCGAATTTTCCACAAAATTGTTTACACAAGAATTTATGACTCAATTCTGTGAACATTACTTAATTATTATCAATACAGTATTAGACAATTGTAATATAAAAATTTCTAATATTTGTATGTTATCAGCAGAGGAAAAACACAAAATATTATATGACTTTAATAATACATTTGTAAATTATCCTATAAATAAAACAATTTCAAAATTGTTTGAAGAACAAGTAGAAAAAACTCCTGATGATATTGCCTTAGTATTTAATGATACGACTTTAACTTACAAAGAATTAAATGAGAAAGCTAATAGTTTAGCATATGAATTAAGATTTAAGCAAAATATAAAAAGAAATGATTTAGTAGGAATTATGGTTAATCGTTCACTTGAAATGATTATTGGAATTCTTGCAATATTAAAATCTGGAGGTGCATATATTCCAATAGATCCTACATTTCCTGAAGAAAGAATTGACTATATGTTAAAAAAATCAAACTCCAAGGTTTTATTAACTCTAAAATCAACAGAAAATAAAATTGATTATAATAACAAATTACTTATTGATTTGAGTAATAGTTCATTATATACAAATCCAACTAATAATTTAGATTTAATAAATACTCCTGATGATTTATCATATGTAATCTTTACTTCTGGATCAACAGGAAAGCCAAAAGGAGTTATGTTAAAACATAAATCTTTGTCTAACCTATGCAATTATTGTAATAATTATATAGAGTATTTAAAAAAACCTTCAAATATTGCAATAGCATCTATAACTACAATAAGTTTTGATATATTTATTTTTGAAACACTTATATCTTTACAAAGAGGATTAAGAGTTATAATAGCAAGTGAAGATCAACAAACTACACCAAATTTATTAAACACATTAATGGAAAAAAACAATGTTAAAATAATTCAATCTACTCCATCTAGAATGCAAATACTTGTAAATAATTTGGATTATATGCCTGCATTAAAACAATTAGAATTTATTACTTTAGCAGGAGAACAATTACCATTAAGTTTAGTGAAATCTTTACACAATATATCAAATTGCACAATTTATAACGGATATGGTCCAAGTGAAACAACAGTATTTTCAACTTTAACTAAAATGAATGATGACATTATTACTATTGGAAAACCATTAGATAATACTCAAATTTATATTTTAAATAATTATCTAAATCCTGTTCCAATTGGTGTACCTGGAGAATTATATATTTCTGGAGATGGTGTAGGACTTGGCTATTTAGATAATACAAGATTAACTCAAAGTAGCTTTATAAAAAATCCTTATATTCCTAATACAATTATGTACAAAACTGGTGACTTAGGAATGTACCATGATGATGGAAGCATTACATGCCTTGGTCGATCTGATAATCAAGTAAAAATTAGAGGATTAAGAATTGAGCTTGAAGAGATAGAATCTTTAATACTAAAATATCCATATATACAAAAATCAACTGTAATAAAACAAACTATTAATGAAAGAGATTTTATTTTTGCTTATTATGTTTCAAGTAAGCCAATAAATACTGCCAATATAAGAGACTTCCTTACAAAAAAATTGCCTAGATATATGCTTCCATCGTACTATATTGCTTTAGATGATATGCCTTATACTCCAAATGGGAAAATAGATAGAAAATCTCTACCTCTTCCATCTGAGCTATCAAGTATTGGTAAAGAAGAATATATTGCACCAGAAACAAAAATCCAAAAACAACTTGTAAACATGTTTGAAAAAGTTCTTAATACTAAACCTATTGGAATAAATGATAATTTCTTCGAATTAGGTGGAGATTCTCTTTTAGCAATGAATTTAAATATTGAAATAATAAAAATATCAAATAAAATAACTTATTCTGATATTTTCCGTTTTCCAACAGTTTATGAATTGGAGAAAAAAATTCTTTCAGATACTAGTACACCTTTATTTGATAAAATAGAAAACCTTTCAGATAGTTATGAGGAAATCTTAAAAAAATGTACAAAGAGAACCAGACAGCAAAAATATCATCCAAATAATATTCTTATTACAGGTGCAACAGGATATTTAGGAATTCACATATTGGATGAATTTATAAGAAAAGAAAAAGGAAATGTTTATTGCATTATAAGAGAATCAAAAGGTGTTACTGCAAGAACAAGACTAGTTCAAAAGTTAAATTACTATTTTGGTAACAAATATACTGATTTAATTGATAAGAGAATTTTTGCTATAACTGGTGATATTACAGCTCCTGGATTTGGTTTGAATCAAGATGAATTATTAGAACTTTCAAACTCAGTTGATATTGTTATAAATAGTGCAGCAATTGTTGCACATTTCGGAAACTACGGAAACTTTTATAAAGCAAATGTTACAAGTGTAAAATACATTATTGATTTCTGCAAAACATTTAATAAAAAACTATATCATATATCAACCATAAGCGTTTCAGGTTCTAAATTAGATTTATCTTATCCTGAAAGTAACAAAAATAAATTAGTAAAATTTGATGAATCATCATTATATATAGGACAAATCATAGATATTGTATACTCTCGTAGTAAATTTGAAGCAGAATGTCTAGTATTAAATGCAATTGCAACTGGTTTAGATGCATATATTTTAAGAATGGGGCATTTAGCACCTAGATTATCAGATGGTGTTTTTCAAGAAAATATAAAAAATAATGATCTTTCATTAAAAATTGCATCTTATGCAAAATTAGGATTTATACCAAATTATTTACAAGATTACATGTTAGAAATAACCCCAGTTGATTGTGCTGCAAATTCTATATATAGAATTATCACACATCCAACCGGTAGCAATTATATATTTAATCTGTATAATTATAAAAAAATTCCTGTAAAAAAATTATTAAAAAACTTTAATCGCAAAGAACATAAAATTGAAGTATTAAATGAGCCAGACTTCATAAATAAAATTAATTCATATTTAGAGAATGAAGATTTAAAAAATTTATTAAATAATATAATTAATGATTTTGACAATAATATGCATTTAAGTTATAATACAGATATAAAAATAAAATCGGATTTTACCGTTAAATATTTAAAGAAAAGCCATTTTAGATGGCCTAGAATTTCCAATAAATATTTAAAAAGATTTATTAATTTAATACGAAAGGAGTTTTTAGATACAGATGAAAATTAACCTAGAAACCATGACCGTAATTATTCTATACATATTATTCTTTATTTTGCTAGTAACTTTTAAACCTATATTATCAAAAAAAAATAAAAAACAATTAGATAAAGCTTTTCTTGTAATATTTTTTCTAATTTTACTATGGATAATATGTGATATAGCGCAGCTTGTTTTTGTTAAAAAATTTAATGTAAATCCTCTGTACTTTGATTATGTTGCATATATTGCTGTTTGTTTTTTGCCGTTATCATTTCTATTTTTGGCATTAATATTTGCAAAAACAAATATTAATTTTAAAAAGAGCTATTGTTTATTATTTATAATACCAATATTATCGCTTTTGTTATTATGGACAAATGACTCACATCATCTTTTTTATAAACAATACTCTTTAAATATTTCTGAAACTATATATGGTAATTATATCTATGTTCATTATTGTTACACTTATATAGTATTTGCTATTTCATTATTCATTTTAATGAAATACTCCATAAAGAACTCTGGTGTTTTTTCAAGACAAGCCATATTTGTTTTTACCGCAGCAATTATACCCATTATAACAAATGTATTAGGCTTTGCTAAGATAATATCAATGTCTGTGTATATAACACCAATGTCTTTCGCATTTACAATTATATTTTTGACATTCGCTATGGTAAAATTTAATTTATTAAAAATTGCACCAATAGCATTGCAAATAATTGTTGATAGGATTTCAGATAGCTATATTGTAATAAATGATGATTGTGCTATTATAGATTACAATAAGACTTTTTTAAAAACATTTCGTATAAAAGATGACTCAATTATACGTGGAAGAAACTTTGATGAATTTTTAGATGAATTAAACTTTGACACTAATGAAATTACCAAACATTTAAAAAAGATTGATAATAACAACGATACAGAAAGATTTGAATTATACATAAAAAAATATAATAATTATTTTAGTGTAGAAATAGCGCCCATCTTTGTAAATAGTCAATCACTTGGAATATTAATACTATTTAAAGATATTACCCAACACAAAAATGATACACAGAAATTAAAAGATAATCAATCTATGCTTATAGAGCAAGAGCGTCTTGCTTCATTAGGTCAATTAATTGGAGGTATTGCACATAATTTAAAAACACCTATAATGTCAATATCTGGTGCTTCAGAAGGAATAAAAGATTTAGTAAATGAATTTGATGCATCTATTGGTAACCCAATAGTTACAAATGATGATTTTCATGATATTGCAAAGGATATGAGAGAATGGCTTGAAAAAATTAATTCCTATACTGAATATATGTCTGATATTCTTACTGCCGTTAAAGGACAAGCTGTTGCATTATCTGAGCAAGAAGAAATGGACTTTACAATAGATGAATTGTTCAAAAAAGTAAACATTTTAATGAAACATGAATTAAAGCAGGCTGTTATTTATCTTGCTATGCAGGCAAAAATTGATGAGAAAACAATAATTAATGGAGATGTAAATACTCTCGTTCAAGTAGTAAATAATATGATTTCAAATTCAATTCAAGCATATAATGGAAAACCGGATCAAAAAATCGAATTAATTGCATGGAAAAACAACAACAATAATATTGTAATTACTGTTAAAGATTATGGTCCTGGACTTCCAACAAAAGTAAAAGAAAAACTGTTTAAAGAAATGATTACAACAAAAGGTAAGAATGGTACAGGTCTTGGTTTATATATGTCATATTCAACAATTTGTGCACATTTTAACGGAGATATTACGTTTGAATCTGAAGAAGGAAAAGGTACAACATTTAATATTATTTTACCATAGATTTTAATGCATATTAAATATATTGTTACATATAATT
>CAMVJW010000023.1 GCA_947167965.1 uncultured Clostridia bacterium
GCTCCTGCTACTGAATTTGGATTTGATTTTGATGAAATTTTTAAAATTTCCATTTTCTTTTGCCTCCTATATTATTTATTTTTTGTTGCAACTTTTACATTTTGTATTTTATAACTTTAAAAAAAATTTGTCTATACTTTTTTGGAAATTTTTTCCATTTTTTCGTCGCGTAATTCGACATTTTTCGCACTTTCTTCAATTATATTATATATAATTTTTTTGATAAATTCTGCAGATGATGTAGGTGCAACCTTTCCAGGTAAAGCCAATGCCCAAACATATTTAAGTCCCATACTTTGTGCTTTTTTTCCATTTATTCCTCCAGGATAAGATGCTAAATCTATTAGTAATACATTTGAATTCATGTGTTTTAATTCTTTTTCATTAATTATTGTTTCTGGAACTGTATTTATTATTATGTCAAAATCTTTAAGATAATATATCATGTCTTTTATATCTAATTCATTATATCCATAAGCATTTATCCATGCTAAATCTGTCTTTTTTCTTGCACAACATGTAACAGTTGCAGATAGGTTTTTAAATTTTTCAGCCACAATTTTAGCTACCCTACCAAATCCAAGAACAAGAACTTTTGCCCCTTGCAATACTTTTTCGGTATTTTCTATTGCAACTTGTACAGTTCCTTCTGCAGTTGCAATCGTATTAAATATTGAAAATTCTTCTATTTTCATAATATCATATATTTTTAGATACTTTTCTTTTATTGTGTTTAAATAGTCTGTTTTAAAATTTCCACCAATTAGAATCTTTTTTTTATTTATTTTATCTAAATCCTCTATTAGTATACTCTTTCCAGTATAACTTGTGTTAAGTGTTTTACCATCTTTTGTAAATGGAAGTGGACAAATTATAATATCTGATTTTTCTATTCCTTCTTTTAATGATCTTACTTTTTCTATTTTATCATTATTTTCTATAACTTCTGAAAGCTCTTGTCCATACGAATATACTTTATTTTCATCTTCTGCTAACATCTGAGCTAACCTTACACTTCTTAAATCTCCTCCGTATTGTTAAAAATCTATTTTTCATAATACTCCTCTTTTTTAAAAAAATACTAAGAATATAATTTTATTATTCTTAGTATATTATATAATTATTCAATTTGTTTTATGCTTTAAAAAATATAATTAATTAATTAATTAATTTAATATCATTTTATTCTTTATTTTATGTTTATAATTAAGTCTATTATTTCTTTTACTCTTTCATACCTTTTTATTAAATATAAATATCCAATTAATGCTTCAAATGCTGTTGAATACATATATTCTTGTACATTTGAGTTTTTAGGTAAATGATGGTTATTTGTATTTCTCGCTCTTCTTACAATATCTTTTTCTTCATCAGATAGTTTATCAGATATATCTTTTAAAAGTTCAGCTTGTGCTCCTGCTCTTACATATTTTATTGCTTCTACATGTAATTTATGTGGATTAAGCTTAGTTGTGTCTACTAAATGTGTTCTAATATATAACTCATAAACACAATCTCCAACATATGCCCATACAAGTGGAGATAATTGATTTATTTCTGATTCATTTTTGTTAATTGGTATAAATTCTTCTATATTCATATTGCTTCGTATTCCTTTCAAATCTTAACTGCATTTTTTATATTAACATTTTTCTAATGTAATATTTCCTAATTTTCCGCTTCTAAAGTCTTCTAAAATAATTCTTGATACTTTTTCGTCATCTACTTGTCCACCAGAAATAATTGCCCCTCTTTTTCTTCCAATTTCAAGCATTATTTCATATATGTTAAAGTTTTCTGGTTCTTCACGGTTTAATATATCTTCTATGTAATTATTACTTAAATTATATCTTTCTAATACATTTATTCTATAATTTTCTAACAGATATTTTAGTAATTGGTATGCTATTTCTGTTTGAGGCAAAATATCATCTTTTATTGACCCAGTATATGCTAAGTTTAGTGCAACTTCTTCATTTTCAAATCTTGGCCATAATACACCTGGAGTATCTAATAATTCAATTTTATCATTAATTCTTATCCATTGTTTTTTCTTTGTAACCCCTGGCTTGTTTCCTACTTCTAATCTGTTTGTTTTTGATACTCTATTGATAAATGAAGATTTTCCAACATTTGGAATTCCTAAAATCATTGCACGTATTTTTCTTCCGGTTCTTCCTTTTAAAGCAAATTCTTGCAATTCTTTTTCCTTTATTTTTTCGATTGCTCGTAATACTTCATTTACCCCATATCCACTGTTCGAATCACATTCTACTGCTATTTGGTTGTTTTCCTTAAAGTGTTTAATCCATTTTTCATTTTCTTTTTTGTCTGATAAATCACTTTTATTTAATACTATTATTTTATCTTTATTTTTTACTATTTCTGCAATATCTGGATTTCTACTTGATATAGGTATCCTACTGTCCAGTAATTCTATTACTATATCTATTAGTTTTAAATCTTCTTGTATTTGTCTTTTTGTTTTAGCCATATGACCGGGATACCAGTTAATGTTTGTTTTATTTTCATTCATCTATATCACTTCCTTATTTATATACTTATGATAATATAACTCTTGTTTTTCCTCATCAAAATAGTCAAAAATGAATCCATTATTTTCATATATTTTTCTGGCAACTTCAAATTTTGGATCAACACATAGCGTGATTTTTTTGTAACCTTTTTTTTTAATATATTCCATACACATATCAAATATTTTATTACCTATCCCTTTATTTCTAAAATCTCTTTTAACATAGAATGTATTAAAATCACACTCATAATTATTAATTGATTTAACAGCTCCTATACCTATCAAACTGTTATTGTCTTCTGCACTTATTAATATATTAGGACTTATTTTTAGGCACTCATAATCTTGTTTCTCTAACCATTCATCCCAATAATCTATATCAAATTCTTTACATATATTATCTTTAATAAATTTTTTTATATCATAATTACATTCATTAATTTTTTATTTCATATATTTCTCCATATAAACTATTATTATTTTATTATTTCATTTTTCGTTAAAAAATGTAAAAATCTCAATGTTAAAAAATGACTATTTTCAATGGTTTGAGTCCACCTTTCGAAAAATACGGATATCCCAGTTGATGTTTGTACTTGGCAACTTTTCTTTTTTATCTTCCATATTACTCACTTTCCTTCTTTTTTTACAAAATAATCTATAAATTGCATTTGTTGTTATTTATAATCATAGTCCCAAAGACTTAATTTTCCGTTTAAAAAAATTGGTTCTATTTTTTTAGCATTTTCAATTTTAAATCCGTAACCATTCCATTCTGTATGTTTTATTATACTTGAATAAACTAATGAATTTTTTTCCTTTAACATTTTCCTTGCTTCATCATCAATTTTTATACAGTCTGTCAAATTGACTTTTGCAATTATACATCCAGTTGGGTAATCCAAATTATATTTTTCGAACTTTTGCATTGCCTTTTTGTCTATACTTTTCCCTGCATGAATCAAAATTTCTCCTCTAAATTTAGTTTTCCATGTTCTAAATTCATATTCTTTTATTCCTTCTGCTATCAAGGATGCAAATGGTTGCTTAATTGTTATTACTTTCATATTACAATTACTCCTTTTTTTCTAAATTTATAAAAATATGTAAAAATCTCAACATCAAAAATTCAATATTATCAAGGGTTTGAGTGTAGTTTTCCTAAAATCCACGTATCGCAGTTAATGTTTGTCTTATTTTCATTCATCTATATCACTTCCTATTTTCTTCTATCTTTTATTATATAAAATAGTTTAATATTTCTATTATTCCATTTTCATCTACGCTATTTCCTATATAATGATGTCCTTCTTCCTTTGTTGCAACTAATCTTTTTAATTCTTCACTTGCATTTCCCATTGCGCCAGCAAAGCCACAAAGTTCTATAAATTGCCAATCACTAGTGCTATCTCCAACTGCTAATATGTTTTCAAGTTGCACATTCATATTTTTTGAAATTTCTATTGCTCCTTGTTTTTTTGAAATTCCTGGTGCTGTTATAATTCCAAATTTTAATGGATTTGCAACTGGATGAATTCCCCAGCTTAAAGTAAGATTTATATTTAGATTATTGTATAATTTCTTGACTCTTTCTTGGTCTTCCTCATCAAGGGCGATAGGCATTATTTTAATAATCTCATACTGTGAACTTTCTTCTACTATATCTTTTAATTTAACTGGATTTTCTTGTAAGATATGAATGTGCTTTGGAGTAATATCACATTCTTGATCTGCTTGAATATAATAATTTTCTACAGTATAAAACTCAGTATAGATATTATTGTCAATGCACATTTTTAAAACTCTTTTTGCAAGTTCCTTATCAATAATGTACTTTTTAACAATGCTTTTAGTAATTGGATTCATTATTACTCCTCCACCATCAGTAATATGATAATTATCTAATCCTGCATCATTAATAATTGAACCAATTGAAAAATGAGGTTTTGCAGTACATAAACTAATTGGTATTCCCTTATTCCTTAACTCTTTCAATTTGTTTATTACATCTATATGTGGATTAGGTGAATTGAATCCTATTTTTTCTCCAACAATTACACCATCAACATCTAGTATTATTCCTTTAACTTTATCCATATTATTTCTCCTATTTTTATAATTTTATTAAGATATGTAAAAATCTCAATGTCAAAAAATCAGTATTATCAATTGTTTAAGGCAACCTTTCGAAAAATACGGATATCCCAATTGATATTAGTTTTATTTTCATTCATTTGGATCAATTCCTTTATTTCAATATATCTTTCCAATCTTTATCAATAATATCTTTTATTCTTAGATTATTATTTTCTAAATAATCTTTTACTTTTAAATAACCATATACATAACCTGTTCTTGCAGGCAAACCAGTTTTTTCAGTATCTGCAAACATATAAAAATAATCACTCATTAGTTCATTTGTATCTATTTTACCACGCATGTGATCTTCTACTTTATCAATATTGCTTTTTACCCATTCGACAGTATCTTTATTAACAATACAATATTCATAGTCTTCTTTATTAGGTGCTATTTCTCTTGAATAATTACATCCAATACCTTCAACTACAAATCTTTCTCCAATAGATTTTTCAAAAATATCTCTTTTAAATATTTGTCTTCTAACAAAGTGAGTAAATTCATGTGCAAGTAACATATCTAAATTCTCTATATTTCCATTTGTAGATTCAAGCAATAATACTGTAACATCTTCATCGTTATATTTAATTGAATATATAGTAGTAGTATCAAGACCTATTATTATATATATTTTATAACTATCTAATTTAAATGATGTGTCTTTTTCAAATCTATTTATTTTTTCACTTATTAGTTTCTCTATATCACAATCTTTATAGTTATTTATTGTATTATTAAATTTCTCTATATAACTAGAATCATTTAACTTTATTTTAATTAAATCTTTATTCACTTTTTTTGGTTTAAAATATAATTCATTTATTAAGTCACTAGATAAATAATCATATAAATCATTTATTTCTATTATATTTTTACAGGTATTATGTATCATTATTTCACCTCATTTATTAAATATGTAAAAATCTCAACATCAAAAATTCAGTATTATCAGTAGTTTAATCCAACCTTTCGAAAAATACGGATATCCCACTGAATCCTTGTACTTGGCAACTTTTCTTTTTTATCTTCCATATTACTCACTTTCCTATCTTTATAATACTTTTAGTATTTCTTCAAATTCTGTATAACCACTTTCAGCATTTATATGTCCACCATTTTTTATTACATATTGTTCATTTGAAACAGTATCTGCAAATGATTTTTCAACTTCAAATTTCACATATGGATCATTATCTGAATAGTAACAAATAATGTTATTACAATATTCTTTTATATCTTCAAGATTTTCAGTAAACATTGGCTCATTAACTGCATCAAAATCCGAATCTATACCAAGATAATTATTAAATCCACATACAAATACAAGCTTCTTTACTTTAATTTTGTTTGTAATTAAATACTTACATACAAATATTGGTGCTATACTATGTGCAATTATCGTCGTGTTTTCATTTATGTTAAATTCATTTAATACTTTAGACCAATTTTCAAAATTTTGATTACCAACTCCGACTGGCATCTGTGGTACAACAACATCTTTATTATCTTTCTCTAATTTATTTTTTAGCCATGGAAACCAATTTCCATCTTTTGAACCAAAACTACCATGTATTATTATATATTTTTCCATTTTTGTTTCTCCTTTTTATAAATATGTAAAAATCTCAACATTAAAAATTCAGTATTATCAATGGTTTGAGCTAGCCTTTCGAAAAATACGGATATCCCAGTTTATATTAGTTTTATTATCATTCATTTATATCACTTCCTTTTTTGCTATTATATTATAAAAATGCCACTTTTTATTATCTGATTCTCTAATATATTCAATCTCATCTAATTTTAAAATTTTATATCTTTTTAAATATGCTTTTACTTCTTTCATTGTAAATGTATTAATTAATTGATTATCTTTCCAGTCGTCTCTATTTCCAAATAATTGTCCTACAAAATATCCATTCACGTTTATAGATTCATATATTTTATCCCATAATTCATCAAAATTGTTAGGATTACAAAATGGTATACTAAAAAAGGCTGTTACCGCATCTGTACTTTCAAGTTGAACTGATTCAAAATCTTGTTCACTGAAAGATATATTTTCTTTTTCTTTATCATTTAATCTTTCTAAAATAAAGCTTTTATTCAGCTGTCTATCTATTGCAGTTACTTTTATTCCGTTCTTTATCATATATACTGTTTCATTTCCGCTCCCACATCCTAAATCAATAGCATTATCAATCTTATAGTTCTTTAGAAAATAAACTAATAATTTACATACATCATTATTATATGTTTTATTTTGATAACTTGTCCAATCTTTCATCTTTACTTGCCTTCTTTTTTATTTTTTTCAATATTAATCTTCAATCATATCCATCATTCTCATATGATATCCATTTTTTTCATAAAATTTTATTGCATTTTCATTATAACCAAATACTGCAATCATTATTTTTTCACAACCTATGCTCTTTAAATAATCTTTCATGCTATCTAATAACTTTTTACCTATATGCTTATCTCTGTATTCTTTTGCAACTACCAATTCTGTTATTCTTCCTCTTTTAGGAGCTTTAAAATCAAACCTAATTACTTCATCGTTATTCACTATTCCAACTACTAGTCCAGCAATTTTTTCAGTTTCCTTAAATAACAATATTTTTCCATTACATTTTTTAACTTCTTCCATAGTTTTTTCAAAATATTTTTCTCTATAATCATCTCCAACAATATTATATCCTTCTTTGTCAATATCTGATAAATATTGTTGCAACTCTACTAATAAATCTTTTATTTCTTCATCATAATTTGGACTATATTCTATTATCATTATAATAAATCCTTTCTTTTTAGTTTTTTAATCCGTCGAATTCGACGGGATATTATCTATTTATATCAAATCACGAAAGATGTTAAGTTTATTAAGTGTTCATTTTTGAACACTTTTAGGAAGTTTTGCATTTGCCCATTCTTCACAGTTAATGTTTGTCTTATTTTCTTCCATATAAATCACTTCCTTATTTTTTTTTAATTAATTAGTCTATAAACTATAATCTCTATTGCTCGTAACATCAAAATCTTCCAAGCATTTATATTATATTTTTTTATGCCAAAACCCAATTGTATCTTCTGTTTCAAATCCAGCACTATTATATACCTTAACTCTCCAATCATAAGAATTAATATACGCATTCTCAATTCCCATTGTTTTTAATCGATTTATAACTCCATGTAACATTTGTTTTGCAAATCCTTTACGTCTATATTTTTCTCTTGTACTAACAGGTTCAACAAATGCAGTACTTGTTTCTTTATCTACATAGCAAAAACAATAAGAGCAAATATCTCCATCATCAGTTACTACCAAACTTTCAAAACTATCTTTATAAAATTGAGATTTTTTTCTTCCTTGATATGATAAAGATCCTTCTCTTGGTGCAATAGTTAAATCGCCATTATCATCATCCGGATGAAATCCATAATGGCAAGCAGTAGATTTCATTCCTTCATTAATTTTTTCGCCATAAACTTGTTTATATCCCTTAGGAAGTTCAATTATATAATTTGTTTCTAGCGGATGTTGAACATTATCAAAATCACAAGCCGCATCTCTTGTATACCCTCTTCTTAATAATTCTTCTTGTTGATTTTTTAAACTATCATGAGATACAACCAAAAAATTAATTGTACCATCTTCTTCTTTATCAAATAATGGTCTTAATTCTTTTTCACCTAAATCTAGCATTGAGCCAAAAATATCTTCATAACTTTTTTTTATGCAGGTATTAAATGAATCTCCATCAGGCACAACTAATCCAATTATATTATTAGAATCATCTTCACATAAAAATGTATAATCCGAACTTCTTTCTTTTCCTCTTTCATCATGATATAAGACATCAATTCTATATAATAAATCGTCAAATCGTTGAGGTAACCAAGAAACCATATTTTTATTTTTTTTATAATTATCTCTTAAAAATTCAATAACTTTATCATAATCTTCTTCTTTGTTAAATTTTTTTATTATCATTTTTATCACCTACCCTATCTTACTTTTGATAATTTAAACTAATCATAAAACTAAAATATTTCATTTTTATTTGCTATTTGTTTTTTACTAAATATATTTTTTCATCAAATACGAAAAAATCTCAACATAAAAAAGTGCGTATTTTCAATAGTTCCAAGGAACTTTCTATAAATTGTTTTTTCGCAGTTAACGTGGACCTTATGAAAAATTTCCTCATTTTCTTTACTCATTTTATCACTTCCTTATTTTTTCAAATAAAATACTTTATATATTATAATTTATCGTTCTAGTTTCATTTCAAACTCTATTTCATCTCTTATAGGTAATCCATTATCAGCATATAGTGGTATTGCAGGTTTAAGTTTTCTTGAATTTTCAATTGCATTAATATATATATTTGATAATACAAAACCTCTTTTTTGATAAAATTCTATTGCTCTAATATTATCATTTGTTGTAATTAGTTTTAATCTGGTACAATGCTCATTTATTGCTAATTCTTTAACAGCATTTATTAATCTTGTAGCTATTCCTTTGTTTTCTTCAAAACTATTTAAAGAAACTATTTCACACTCATTGTTTTCTATCATATATGTAATCAAACCAATAATTATTTTTTCCCTTACTGCCAAAAAACCATCTAATTTTGTTCCATCAATTATTTTTCCTCTTACTATAATATCCGTTGCTTCCCATTCTCTTTTTAATATTTCATTAACATTTTGTCTAATTTCATCTGTAATCTCTTCTATCATATAGTCCATTTCTTCTTCACTCTCCTTTTTTATACCCGAAAATCACTATTTATTATAATTTATTCTAATTTTTACTAAATATGTAAAAATCTCAATGTTAAAAAATCAGTATTTTCAATGGTTTAAGTACATTTTTCATAAAATCCCCGTATCGCACTGAATTCTTGTACTTGGCAACTTTTCTTTTTTATCTTCCATATTACTCACTTTCCTTATTATTTCTTATACTTTATAATAATTTTTTTATTTTTTATATGAAAATATCATTTTACAACTCCAAATGCAGGTACATTAATAGTAACAGCTTCGAAATCTCCTTCAGCAGAATATGTAGTATCTCTATCTAAATATAATACATCTCCACTATTACAATGAATTTTCTCATTATTTATTATAAAATTCACATCTGCACTAATAAAGTAGTAAACTCTTTCATTACTTACTTTACTTGAATTTAATTTACCACTCAATTTAGTAACTGCTAAACTTACATTTTCTGTAGTTTCTTTTGTTAAATAATTGTCAGCTGATTCAACTTCGCTAATCTTTCGTGTTATTTTTTCATTATTTGATATTTTCTTGTACATATATGTTTACCTCCAAAATTTTTTAATAACTCAAACGCTTTTTAATCAGCAATTTCAACCATATTTAATTATTATAGTCTTCACTTTCTTCCATCAGCAAATCAAAATCTGATTTATATAGTTTATCCTGTTTTACTCTATATTTTTCAAATTCTGTTAAGGCCTTATCACATGCAATTTCGTGTGATATCTTTCCAGCATCTTTTAGTATATCTCTATCATCTG
>CAMVJW010000024.1 GCA_947167965.1 uncultured Clostridia bacterium
ATTAAAGAAATTAAAGATAAAAATAATGTTATAACTGGAAAATAAAAAATGTGATATAATTTAAAAATAATGAAAGGAACAAATATGAAAAAAGGAATATTCACTATTTTAATAAGTTTATTTTTGATAATTCTTATATTGGTTTTGTATAAATATCAAAGCAATAAAATAATACATATTGATTATAACAAAAATGTTAGTGGTGAAAATTTAATATTAAATGAAGAAACCAATTCACATAAAACATTATCAAATGTAACTACAGATGAAAATAAAAATGATTCAAATAATATTGCTGAAAAAAATGAGAACAATATTAAAAACGAAAAAATAAATGAAGTTGAAACAAAAAACAATATAGAAGAAAAAAATAAAATGCAAAAAAAGAAAATTATTGTAATAGACCCTGGACATCAAGAAAAAGGAGACTCTTCTAAAGAACCTATAGGACCAGGAGCATCAGAAACAAAAGCAAAAGTTACAACTGGAGCAACAGGAAATTATACAAAACAAAAAGAATCTGTACTTACACTTAAAGTAGCACAAGCACTAGAAAAACAATTAAAACAAGAAGGATATACTGTAATAATGACAAGAACAACAAATAACATAAATATTAGCAATAGTGAAAGAGCATCAATAGCAAATAATGCTAAAGCAGATGCTTTTATAAGAATACATGCAGATTCTTATGATGATTCAAATGTAAATCGGAATATCAACATTATGCCAAAGTTCTAAAAATAAGTACAATGGAAGTCTAGCAGAAAAAAGTTATAAATTATCAAAAAATATATTAGATAATGTTGTTAAAAATACAGGAGCAAAAAGTAGAGGAGTTACAAGAACCGATACAATGAGTGGAATTAATTGGAGTAAAGTACCTGTTACTATAATTGAAATGGGATTTTTGAGTAATGAAAAAGAAGATAAATTACTAGCTTCTTCAGAATATCAAAATAAGATTATTCAGGGAATAGTAAATGGAATTAATGAGTATTTTAAATAAAACAATAAACATAGGATGTGAAAAATAAGCAATGGAAGAAAAAAAAGAGATATATTTTAGAAGGTTAGACATTGTAAGAATTTTATCTTGCATTTTGGTACTATTCTATCATTTGAATATTTTAAAAGGAGGATTTTTAGCTGTATGTACTTTTTTTGCTCTAAGTGGATATTTGACATGCATATCAGCTTTAAAGAACGAAAATTTTTCAATAAAATTATACTATAAAAATAGAATAAAAAAATTGTATATACCATTAATAATTGTTGTATTTATTACAGTTATACTTGCTATAATAAATTCAAATATTAACTGGATTAATTTAAAACAGGAAACATTTTCTGTGATTTTTGGATATAATAATATTTGGCAATTAAATGCGAATATGGATTATTTTACAAGAAATATAAATTCACCATTTATACATTTGTGGTATATATCTATTCTGCTACAATTTGATTTGATATTTCCTTTTGTATTTACATTATTTAAAAAGATTGAAAACAAAATAAAAAATAACTTTTCCGTTATTGCAGTAACTATTTTTACAATATTTACAACAATTTTGTTTTACTATATGAGTAATAACCTGGACTTTATGATGGCTTATTATAATTCGTTTGCAAGAAGCTTTTCAGTTTTATTCGGTATATTACTAGCAATAATACATTACAAATATAATATTAAGTTTTCAAGAATTTTTAAAAAATATAATATAGTCATATTTGTAATATATATAATTGCTTTAACTGGATTTTGTATATTTTTACCTAATAATATAAAGTATTATGCAATTTTTATGATTCTAACAACAATTTTAAGCTGTAGATTAATAGAATATTCAACTACTGAAAGTAACAAAATGTATAAATTTGATAAACATCTAAAAACATTATCTAAAATGTCATATGAAGTATATTTAGTACAGTATCCTATAATATTTTTCATGCATAATATATTAATTAATGATAATTTAAAGAACATATCTATTATTATTTTAACTTTTGTAATATCTTTTATTTTATACTTACTATTAAATATTTCAGTAAAAGACAAAACACTTAAATGCATAAAAATAATAGTTTTAAGTGCAATCATTATATTAGGAAGTTTCATAGTCATAACAGCAAAAGATTATACTGGTGAAATGAAAGAACTGGAAAATAGATTAAAAGAAAATTCAAAGTTTATAGAGGAAAAGAACAATCAATATCTAAACAATGAAAATATAGAAAAGAATAAAACAACTGATAATTCAGATAATAAAGTATGGAATATTGTATCTAAAAATACGAAAAATAAAGAGATTAATGCAACAAATAAAAATATAAAAATAAAAGATAAGAAGAATACAGATATAAGCAAAAAAAGAGAAGAGAATAACAGCAATCCTAAAACTGGTGAAAAAAATATAAAGAAATCAACAACTGAAAATAAAAAAAATAAAGAAAGCAATATAGATGAAAAAATAAGAGAATTACCTGTTGTTGGTGTAGGAGATTCTGTACTACTTGATGCTACAAAGGAATTCTATAATAAATTTCCTAAAGGATAC
This sequence comes from uncultured Clostridia bacterium, assembly GCA_947167965.1. Lineage (GTDB taxonomy): Bacteria > Bacillota > Clostridia > TANB77 > CAG-508 > CAG-269. The sequence goes on from CAMVJW010000024.1 coordinate 2,565, forward strand.
TTTGATGGTAAAATATCTCGAACGGTATCTGGAGCTAAAGATGTTTTAATAAACTTAAAGAATAAAGGAAAGTTAGGCGATACAATTGTTTTGTGTTTAGCTACTAATGGCGATTATTCTGAAAAACAAAATAAAGAATTAATGAAAATTATAGGAAGTAGAAAAGTATATTGGGTTAATGCTGTTGGTGCGGATGATCCAAAATTTAATGATAGATTTAAGAGCTTTACTAAAAATTACACTAACATTCATATTGTCGAATGGGACAAAGTAGCAAAGAGCCATCCTGAATATCTCGAACCAGATAAAATACATCCAAATTATAGAGGTGGTAAAGCTATGGTAAAACTAATTTACGATACTATTTACCATGATTATTTGGATGAATCTAAAGAATAAATGAAGAAATTAAAATTTAATATTAAATAGACTAAATGAAAATATAGTAATATGTGTAGTATAAAAATTTATGATATAATCCAAATATAACATTTACGAAATATTAATAAGACATTTTTTAAGGATACATATATAGGAGTTCAAGATCAAGAAATATTTATATCTAAATTCTCTTTTTTAAAAAAAGAAAGTGGTATGAGAGCAGCAATGTTTTATTCGCTAAAATCAGAAAAAAGTCTAAAAAAAGAAATAAACGAATATATGAAAGTAGGAGAGAGTGATTTTATGAAAAGAAAAATTATAATATATACATTGGTTTTAATTTTAATTGTATCTATCATAGTATTTTTATCTCTAAAAGGAAGAAACCAAAATAGAGAGGAAACAAAGAAAACAGATACTTTTATTGAAAACTTACCAATAGGCAATGCTTCTAATCTAATAAATGAAGACGAAATGTTAAATGTTGAAAATGTACTAAAACATTCAAAAATAGATAATATTGATGTACTTATTTCATGGATAAAAGAATTTAATAAAGAACCTTATCAGAATACAGGGATGGTAAACAAATGGACAAAATATAATGTAATTAAATATAACGAAGCAGAACTGGCAAATAGATGGGAAAAAAATCATGAACAGTCAGATAGCGATTGTAGAATGACAGCTTTTTTATTGCTTAAAGATCATTTGAAAATGAATCAAACAATAAAAGATTATGGAAGTTATTTAATGTTTGATATGGATGCAATAGACAATAACAAGGATTATGAAGTATTAAAAGCAAATAGAAATGATTTTATTACATTATTTAATGAAATAGATGTAAAAGACCTTTCAAAAGAAGAAATAAAAGCTGCATATAATAAAAAATGGAAAGAGTATGGAATATCTATGAAAGAAAGTAATGCTTCTTTAATAACAGTTATAATGCATGATAATTATGACAATGTAGCTTTTTTAGGCCACGCTGGAGTATTAATAGATTTAAAAGGGAAGCTACTATTTATAGAAAAAATTGCATTTGAGCAACCTTATCAAGTAACTGTTTTAGAATCAAGAGAAGAATTGAAAAATATGTTATTTAGTAGAAAAACATATTTTGGAGATAAAACGGAAGAAGGACCATTTATATATGAAAATGATAAACTTTTATATTCATACAAGTAAACATATATTGTACTAATAAAAATAGAAATAAACGTATAAGGAAAGAGGGGATTTAGCTGATGAAGAATAATATAGGTTTAATAGTATTTTTATTTATTATAGTTTTTATTGTATGTGCAGTATCTATTGTAAATAATAGAGGTTTAATATTAAAAATTCAAAAAGCAAAAGAAACTAATGAGTTAAAGGTAATAAATTTTGATAGAACTAAATGTATTAATTCTGATTTTACAGATGAAAAAATTTCAATAGGAAGAACTGGAATGTCAGAATCTATAAATGGATTGACTTTTTCAATTGATGAAAATGATGAAAAAAATGTTAATATTCAAATTAGATATGATATGATTTATCCAGATAAATATACTGAAGATGAAATAAGAAACAAATCTATAAAATATTATGATGCTATTAAATTGAAATTTGCCAAAAGGGTAGAATCAATATTTGGTGGAGTACTTGCTCCTGATTATGTTGATGGATTGGTATATATATTCTTATTAGAAGATGGAAGTATTGAATATATGAAATATTCCGATATATATAATTCAAAAAAATATGAAAGCGAACCTATAAAAGAATTAAATGACATTATCAAGTTTGACAATGTTACTCTAAATTCAAAAGAGGATGGAAATAGCAAATATACTATAATTGCATATAAAATAGATGGAACTTATTATGATTTATCTGAATTTATAAAAATTGATTGAAATAACAAAAGAGAAAAAATAATTTATGACTGAAGAAAATAATGACTTATGAAATAAGAGGCAATGACTATGTAGTACTTTATTATGGAGAGCAGGACAAAGTTTAAAGCATTGTTATGATTATTGGAACAATAGAAATTGTTTTGCTTTTATTGTCTTATACTGTGAAGCAGGTTTGGATATTTGCAAATTTCGTTTTATAAGATACTTATTTTTAATGCAATTAACCAAAAGCGTGTATAAACACAAAAAAAGTAAACAAGCATATAATATATCTTGCGCTTGATGCTGAAGAAAATAAAAAATATTGGGATTCATCAGTACTTAATGATTATTTATTAGGTAAAGTAGAGAATGAAAAGGAAAAATACTATATTTTATTAGACGAAATACAAAAAGTAGAAGACTTTGTTCCAGTATTAAATGGTTTTTTGTATAGAGAAAATATTGATGTTTATGTTACTGGAAGTAATTCAAAAATGTTATCAAGTGATATTAGTACTGAATTTAGAGGTAGAGGAGATGTTGTACATTTATATCCTTTAACTTTTAAAGAATATTTAGAAGTATATAATGGTGATAAAGATGATGCCTGGAATGATTATGTTTTATATGGAGGATTGCCATATACATTACATTGTAAAACAGATGAGGATAAAGCCGAGTATTTAAAAAATCTTTATAAAGAAACTTATTTAGATGATATAAAAGAGAGAAGAAATATAAAAAATGAACAACTTTTGAATGACATTTTGGATGTATTATCATCTCAAAGTGGTTCTTTAACAAATCCTACACGACTAACAAATATAATAAATGATAGATATTTACAAGAATCTAAAAATAAAAGTGAAGATTTAGTAAATAAAAATACTGTTGATAGTTATATTGAATATATTGAAGATTCATTTCTAATAAATAAAGCGCAACGATATGATATAAAGGGAAATCATTATATTAATTCTCCATATAAATATTATTATGAAGATATAGGACTTAGAAATGCTAGGTTAAATTTTAGACAAATAGATGATGGGCATATTATGGAAAATATAATATATAATGAACTATTGTCAAGAAGATATAATGTTGATGTAGGTATTGTTGAGACGTTTGATAAAGATGAAGGTAAGATGATAAGAACAAATTATGAAGTTGATTTTATAGTTAATAAAGGAGCAAAAAAATATTATATTCAATCTGCTTATAGATTAACTGACGATGAAAAAACAAATCAAGAAAAGCAATCATTGAAACATATTGACGATTCATTTAAAAAGATAATAGTAGTTAAAGATAATATTAAAACAAGAATTGATAATGATGGAATAGTAACTATGGGATTATATCATTTTTTACTTAATGAAAATAGTCTAGATGAATAATTACAATATTTTGGTATTGTAAACAAGTATTAGAGCAAAAATTACAAGTTATGTAACCCACTATTTGTGTCTAGTTAATAAAAAATGGGAAATTCGCTCTCTATGGGGTGTTAATTTTATATAAATTTTGTTAGTCTTAATATGAAAGGAGAGCAAAATTATGGATATTATAAAAATAGGAAAATATATTGCAGAAAATCGTAAAAAGAAAAATATGACACAAGAACAATTAGCAGAAAAAATAGGTGTAACTTCAAAAACAATTTCAAGATGGGAAAATGGTAATTATATGCCAGATATTTCTTTATTAAAACCATTAAGTGAAGAATTAGATATAACTTTAAATGATTTGTTAAGTGGAGAAAAGGTTGAAAAAGAGAAATACCAAGAAAAGTTAGAAGAAAACATTATTAATACTATTGATTATTCTAATAAAAAAGTAATTGAAAAAAACAACTCAATAGGTTTATTATTAGTTATATTTGGTATTCTCTGCACAATTACTGCAATGTCAATATTTCCAAGTGATAGTAGTTGGGGAGGCTTCTATTCTGTATTTGGTGGAATTGTATCACTTATAGGAATTTGTAAATTAACATATAAAATTAAATATTGGAAAAGATTGCTTATTTGTTCTGCATATTTAATTGGATTTATGATTGCTTTAGCTATTATAGATTATGTTGGGGTTATAACTATCCATCAAGCACCTAGATTTTCTTATTTAAAAATTTGGCAGGATAATATGATAGAATACAAAGCACCTTTTTATAACGTATATAGAATAAATTATGATACAAAAAATGAATATTATATTATTGATACAGAGAAAAAATATACAGAAGATACAGTGCCTATTGTTCCATTTAATAGAGAAAAATCTGGAATTGATAATATAATAAAATATAAGAATAAATATGTTGGCAATAATAGTAATGATGGTAATTTATTAAATTCACTTCCACTTTCTGAATATAGTCTTGTATTTGAAATAGATTCTGAAAAATTAGGATTAACAGTAGATTATCATATTACAGATTGGTATATAAATGATGATATGTATGTAGAAAGAGCATTAGTATATAATTCCGTATCAATATTTTCTTTAATAGATAATGTACAATATATTACTTATAATTTTACTGGAAAGAGCTATAAAATTGAAAGAGCTAAAGTTCAAGAACTATATCCTAATTATACTAAAATAAATGAGAATGAAATAAATAAAGAAAACTTTAATATTTATTTAGAAAGCAAAATTAATGATGATAAATTTATAAAGGATATTTTTAATAAATTGTTTATATAGATGTTAATTTGATAAAAGTAGTAGATTTTTTAAAAGTCTATTGCTTTTTTTATTCTTATAAAGTATAATAAGTATGAAAAGTATAACAAGTATAATTTAAAAAGGAGAAATTATTTTATGGGAAAAGATAAATTTGTAGGAATTAGTAAAGTTGGCGAAAAAGGACAAATTGTAATACCAAAAGAAGCAAGGGATATGTTTGATATAAAATCGGGAGATTCTATTATTGTACTATGCGATAAAGAAAAAGGAATAGCTTTACTAAAAGCAGATGCAATCGAAGATTTAACAGATAAAGTATTTCCAAAAGGAGGAATGTAAAAATGTTAGCAATAGAAACCAATAAACTAACTAAAAAGTTTAAAGATAAAACAGCGGTTAATGGAATAAATTTAAAAATAAACGAAGGAGAACTATTTGCTTTACTTGGCACAAATGGTGCAGGAAAAACAACAACAATAAAAATGCTTTCAACATTAATATTGCCAACAGGAGGAGAAATCAAGATACTAGGATTAGACATATTAAAAGATAGACAAAAAATAAAAGAAATTTTAAATGTATCTCCACAAGAAACAGCTATTGCACCAAATCTTTCTGTAAAAGAAAATTTAGAATTTATGGCAGGAGTATATCAAATATCTAAAAAAGAAGAGAAAATAGATGAACTTGTAAAGCTATTTAAATTAGAAGAAGTATTAAATCAGAAAGCCAAAACATTATCAGGTGGATGGCAAAGAAAAGTTTCTATAGCAATATCTTTAATAAATGAACCTAAAATATTATTTTTAGATGAACCAACTTTAGGACTTGATGTAATTGCAAGAAAAGAATTATGGAATGTAATAGAAAAGCTAAAAGGAAAAATAACAATAATATTAACTACTCATTATATGGAAGAGGCAGAAAGTTTATCAGACAGAATAGGAATTATGGCAAAAGGAAATTTAATAGATGTCGGAACTGCTGAAGAACTTATAAAAAGAACGAATACAAAAAACTTTGAAGATGCTTTTGTAAAAATAGCAACAGGGGGTGAGTTATAATGAGAACACTAAATTTTGCGAAAAGAAATTTTAAGGAAATAATAAGAGATCCATTAAGTATAATATTTTCTATATTATTACCACTATTTCTATTATTTATATTTAAACAAATAAATATTCCAAATGAAAGCTATGAATTACACAACTTTACTCCAGGGATTGTAGTATTTGGATTTTCATTTATAACATTATTTACAGCGATGCTTGTAAGCAAAGATAGAACATCATCATTACTTATTAGATTAGGTATAAGTCCAATGAAACCAATAGAATATATATTAGGGTATATGTTATCAATTATTCCACTTATAATAGTTCAAAATGTGTTGTTTTTTATACTCGCTATTGCTTTAGGATTAAGTTTTAGTATAAATATTATTTGGGCAATGCTTATATCAATAATTGTTGCTGTTCTATTTATAGCAATAGGTATAATAATAGGAAGTTTATTTTCAGAAAAAGCATCATCAGGAATATCAAGTATTATAGTTCAATTAGTTTGTTTTACAAGTGGAATGTATTTTCCAAGGGAGTTGTTGGGAGATGTATTTTCAAAGATATGTGAATATTTACCTTTTGAATCTTGTGTAACTATTATTAAAGGTATAATGAATGCTAAT
>CAMVJW010000025.1 GCA_947167965.1 uncultured Clostridia bacterium
TCTTCTGACTATATTTTATATGGATTAGATGATAGTATGATTAAAGAAACAAATGAAATTCTTGAAAAATATGATGAAAAGCAAATTAAAGCAGCACTTAGAATGTTAAAGAATATTGGTCTTTTTATAAAAAATAAAGATGCATAAATAAATTAAAAAAGATGGTTAAGAAAATTATATCTTCTTAACCATCTTTTTATTATTCTCTTGCTTCTATAATAAGTCTGGCTGAACTGTCATCTGTACATGTTGATAAAGTTATTTCTCTTTTTCCATCTGTATCTCTATTATAGAACTTTGTATCTGTATCAGATGTTTCAAATATATTATAAATTGTATATGCGACTCTATTTTTTTCTAAGTCTGTTATATATATTTTATCACCTTTTGATAACTTTTTATTGTTTGAAAAGAATACCCCATTTCTATAATTATGACCAACTATTACTACATTTCCTGGTTTATTTAATGTTGCATTTTCTGGCCATACAACAGCTACAGCTGTTTCTAAAGATTTTTTCGTAACCTTTTCTAATATTGGATATTTCACATTAGTTTTAGGGATTTCAATTGAACCTAACGTATAAAATCCTTTATACATTGGTCTTTTCTTAGTAGTAGTTCCTCCACTAGTTGTATCAACTGAATTAGTTTCTGTCTGTGTTGTTATTATATTTTCAGTTGAATTTGTATTAACTGTATTATCGCTTCCTTCTGGTGCATCTACTGTAATTCCATCAGTTAATGAATCTACAAAAGCCTCTCCATCTTTATTAGTACGATATTTAGAATAGTAATCAAAACCTAAGTATGCTAATAATCCAATTACTGCTATAATAATCATAATTAATATTACGGTTAATGCTTTACTATATCCTCTTCTCATATGTTTACCTCCTATAATACGTATTTCTTAATTACTACTAATCCTGTGCCTAAAACAACTAAAACTACTAATGCTCCAGCTACATATTGTATTGTATGTTCTAACATACCAGTTGAAATTGTTAATAATACTGGTGCATCATCTATATCGTCTTCACCTTTTTTCTTGTTGTCTGGTGTTGAATCTCTATCAGGAACTCCTTTTTCATTATAGTCTTTTGAAATTTCTGCCACATTTGTTTTAATTCCTAAATTGTTTTCTCCATTTATCCATCTTAATATTACTTTTACAGTTGCGCTTTGTCCAGGTTGTAATAAAGTATTTTTTAATAATTCTGTAGAAATAACATTATTTCCTTCATCTTTCCAACCTTTGTTATCTTCTTTATAGAATTTTAATCCCTTTGGAACATAGTCTGTTATTTCTTTTGCATATCCTGCAATATCTCCTTCGTTTGTTATTTTTATTGTGTATTCGAATTTAACTATAGTTTTGTTTAGACTCTTTCTGTAAACTTCAACTTTTGGAGTTATATCTTTATCTGAACCATTATTTCCTGTTTTTGTAGTTTTTGTTTTACCATTTTCTGTAACAATTGTTTTTGTTACATATTTTAATAATGATAAGTCAAAGTAGTCTACTGCAACATTTTCATAATCTTGATCATCTTCACCATCATTCCATTTGTCTGGAATAGAATCTATATCATCAACTGGATTTCCATTTTCATCTGCATCTTCTGATATTTGAGCTTTATTAACAATTACTGTTTTATTTGAATTTGGATCTTTTACTTTAAATGCTACTTTTACATCAACATGGTCTGGATTTGTATCAGTTATTCCTGCCGTTTTATCAAATGCATGAAGTAAGTTTGGATTTTCTGATAAATCACTTTCTGTTTGATTATTTGATTTCATCAACAATTCTCCATTTTCTTTTGATGTGTAGTCTGTCTTTATTCTAACAGCATCTGAAACTTTTGTTGTTGATTTTCCGTCTTTATCATACATAACCCACTTGTATTCTCTGTTTGTTGCATTTTCTGGTAAAAATTCTAAATGTTCCGGAATATCATCAGATATTTCTTGAGCATATCCTGCAATGTCTCCTTCGTTAAATACTCTTAATGTGTATGTAACTACATCTCCTACTGTTGTTCTTAATACATCTTTTGGATGTGTGTAAGTTATTTTACCATTTTCATAACTTAATTGTGGTATTCTAGAATCTATATCTTTTCCTTCTATTGTTGTAATAAATTTTCTTAATGCTAAATCGAAGTCCTTAATAATAACTACTTCATAGTCATCATCATCTTCGTCTCTTTCTTCAACATTCTTTTCTTCTTTGTTTTCTGGAGTTGAATCTATATCTTTAGGTAATTCATTTCCATCTTCATCTTCATATTTTGTAATTTCTGCTGTATTTACCATTTTCTTTCCACTTTCAGCTTTATCACTTACTCTACAAAGTATTGGTAAATCTTTATAATCTAATCCTGATCCTTTTCCATCATCATTTTCTTTGTCAAATGCTTTTAATATTTTATCTTCTCCATTTGCTGATGATAGATATGTTGTTTTTACTGTTTGTCCATTTGCAGACCATCCGTATTGTTTATTGAATTCTCCATCTACAAATTCTAAGTTTTCTGGTAAATAGTCTGTTATTTCTCCTGCAAATACGTCTACTTCACCTTCGTTGTATACTCTTATGTTGTATAATACATATGAATTTTTTGAAACAACTAATGGTTCTATATCTTTCTTTGCAGTATATGTAGCATTTGTACTTGTTCCAGCTTTTAATCCAGTTGTGTCTGCTACAGTTGCTCTTATATATTCATTTGTTTTACTTCCAATATTTTTATTTGGAGTTAAATATTCTCCATCTTCTATTTTTGTATCTGTACTTACTGCTGTTATAAATTTAGTTAAAGCTAAGTCAACGATTTCTTCTTTTACAATAACTTTTTCGAAATCATCATCATCCTCTTGACCAGGTACATATTCTTTATTTATTTCGTTATCTTTATATGTTTCTGGATTTTCAGGATAATCTAGGTTATCTGAAGATGAATCTCTATCTTTTTCTACTACATTTCCTTCTTCATCTTTGTATTCTGATATTTCTGCTATATTTGTTAATTTTTTATTTGCTGCTGCTTTTTTATTAACTTTACATACGATTTGTACATCTACATAAGATAATCCTGAACCTTTTCCGTCATCGTTTTGAGCATCGAATGCTGCTAATTTAGTTGTTGCATTTGCTGTATCAGTTTTTGTTGTTACTTTTCTTGTAGCTGAATCGTAAGTCCATTTATCATTTATACTCTTTATGTATTCGTCTGTTGAATCAACGAAATCTAGATTTTCAGGTAAATAGTCAATTATTTGACTTGCATATCCATCTAAATCTCCTTCGTTATATGCTCTTAATGTATATAATATATAGTCTCCCGCATTTAACATTATAGGTTCTTTGCTATGGTTGTAAATAGCTGTATCTGCTGTTCCTGCTTTTAATTTTGAAGAATCTATTTTTGGTGCTCTACTAGGATTAATCTCTGTTACTGTGTTAAATTTTCCGTCACCACTTATTTTTGTAATGAATTTTCTAAGTGCTAAATCAAATTTCTTTGGTAGTAATACTACTTTTTCGAAATCATCATCATCTTCCTGACCTTTATAGTACTCTTCATTGTTTGTATCCGAATAAACTGATTTATTACTTGAATCTCCTTTATAATTGTTAGCGTCTGAACTGTTTAGTTCTTCTGCTGTTTTATTTGGAGAATTTGTTGGTTTAGATTCATTTCCATCTCTATCTGCTGTTATTTGGTTTCCATCTTTGTCATATTCTTCTGCTATATATGCAATATTTGTTAAGTATTGTTTTGTTTTTCCATCTGTTTTTGCTATTCCTGTAACTTTGCAATCTACTTCTATATAGTCATTTTTTACTGTTGTACTATTGAATGCACCTACACTTGTTATAGTTTTTGTTGTATCTATTGAAAGTACTAATTTATTTGCTGTTGTATCATACTCAGTTACCTTGTATACATTTCCACTATGAGATGTAACTGTTCCATCTTTTTTTAATACGCTTTCTAGTCCTGTTGGTAATTGATCAACAATTTTTGAAGCATATCCATCAATTTCACCTTCATTATATACAGTTATTCTATATGTAACAACATCTCCTGTTGTAATAACTACTGGGTCTTTTCTATGTTTATATTTTGCTGTTTCTGGTATTGTGTTTGGATCAACATCTATTGTTACTCCATCAGGATTATTGGTTCTTACTGCAGGATTTCCATTTTCATTTAAAATTGATTTTGTATTTCCTTTACTATCTACAATTTTTACAATTGTTTTTCTTAATGCTAGGTCAAATTGTTTGTTTAAAGGAATTTCAATTGAACTACTTTTTTCATCTGAACGTCCTTTTACTTCTACAATTGGTTGTTCTGCATTTTCGTCCTGAGTTACTTCTTTAATCCAAAGTTTTTTGTCTGTTATTACATATTTGTTAGAATTTGCTGTAATTTTTAGTTTGTCTGTGACATCACTTTTAGCAACTTTAACATAAAAATTTTCATTTGCTTTTAATGTTTTTGAATTTCCATTTGAATCAGTTACTTGTCCATCTATTGTTATTGTTCCAGATTTAACTTCTATATTTTTAACAGTTATACTTCCTGTTGTTGTTATTTTTAAAGGTCCTATTATATAATTGCTATCTTTTTCTGTAATTTTAGAGTCTTGACTTGTTCCAGTGTATTCAATTTTAATTGTCCCATCAGATGTTCCAACATAATTATTTCCTGCCTCATTAGCTCCATCTACTAAATAGTTATAAAGTATTGCAGCTTGTTCTTGTAGCATAATTCCAGTATTAATTGTTGAACCATATGAATTTGTAACAGTTTGATTACTAATAGTTGGCCAACTATTTGTATCATCACTTATATTTGTTGCATATTGAAGCCAATTTATATTATCATATGATGTTGTATAACAATTATATTCAGAATTATTTGTAAAATACCAAATAACGGCTTGTTGAACGGCTTCTACTAATTCTTTACTTAATATAACATCTTTAACTTCGCCATTATCTATATAGTAATATCCTTTAGTAATAGCATTACCATAAAATCTATTATCTGAATTTATATCTGTTGAAAATTTACTACTTGGGTTTACCGTCGAATCATAATAATATGCATGTATAGTTCCATCTATATATGGGCTTTCTTGTTCAGTATCTCCTTTAACTATACCAGCATTAGCTAATAATTGTTCTATAGTTAATCCATCTTCTTTGTACATATTATCTAATACCCACATTAACTTACCATAATTTGTGCTTACCACATTTTTATAGGTATTTACTAAGCTAGAATTAGCTATTTCATCTTTTTGAGCTACTAAATCATACGATTTATCAAAAACTACTTTTTCTCCTACATTATTAGTCATCCATGTTGCACCTTTAGATGCATTCAAACAATAATAGTTTGTTCCTGTGACTTTATCAGTACCATCTATTGATAATATTTGGAACAATGGATGTGAGTTTCCAGAATTTAATGCATATGCTTTTTCAGTATTTGTGTATTCATTGTTTGAATTTTTTATCCATCTAGTTTTACTTAGTTTTGCTGTTGTACTATCTGCAGCAAAAATAACTGTTGTCCCTACTATAGCAATCATCATTATTGCTACGGTTATGCTTAATATAATTTTACATATTTTGTTTTTTATCATAATATTTCCTTCCTTTATTTTAATATATATGGATACAAAATAACCCATAATATAATTATAGTATATTTCCACTTTAAAATCAAGTATTTTTATAATTTTTTTGGTATAATTTTTATAATTTTTTTATATGTATATACAGTAATTTATTTTTTGGAGGATATATGAAAAAAAATAGTTTAAAAATATTGGCTACAATCATATTTATTATATTTATACCTGTTTTTATATACGCAGATGATGAACTATTAGATGAAGATTTATATTTAAAAGAGACTATTATCGAAACTACCTTTTCTAATTCTGATAAACCAATCATAAATGCAAGACATGCAATCATTTTTGATAGAAATTCTAAAAAGAAAATTTATGGTAAAAATGAAGATGAACAATGTAAAATGGCATCTACTACAAAAATAATGACAGCTATAATCGTTATAGAAAATTCACAATTAGATAAAATTGTTGAAATTTCTTCAAAAGCTTCTAGTACTGGTGGTTCTAGACTAGGGCTGTCAAAAAAAGATAAAATTAGTGTTGAGCATTTATTATACGGTTTAATGATGCGTTCTGGAAATGACGCAGCTGTTGCTCTTGCTGAGACTACAGCTGGAAATATTGAAAATTTTGCATTAATGATGAATAAAAAAGCTAAAGAGCTCAATCTAAACAACACAAATTATGTCACACCTCATGGATTAGATAATGAAAATCACTTTACATCTGCATATGACTTAGCTTATCTTGCAGATTATGCATTGAAAAACGAAATTTTTTCAAAAATTGTAAAAACTAAAACTTGTACAATTTATATAAATGGAAGACCTAAAAATATCTCTAATACGAATGAATTACTTGGAAATTTCGAAGGAATATATGGTATAAAAACTGGATTTACAAATGGAGCAAATCGTTGCTTAGTCACTTCATGTAAAAGAGGAAATTTAGACTTTATTTCTGTAGTACTTGGCTGTGATACAAAAAAAGACAGAACTCGCGATTCTGTAAAATTACTTAATTATGCTTTTAATAATTTTACATTAATAAACACAAAAGATATTGCTTCGGTTAAGTTTAATGAATGGAAAACATCTCATAAAAATTCAATTTATATAAATAAAGGAAAAAGTCAAAATTTAGATTTATATTTAGACGAAACTAGTTTTCCTTTTACAAATATTGCAATTAATGCTTCAGAAAAAGATAAAATTGATGTCGATATTACATTTTCTCCTTATTTTGAAGCTCCTTTAACTAAAGATACATCAATAGGGAAATTAGTTCTATTTATTAATAATAAAGAATATTATTCTATAGGAATTTTAAATAAAAATAACATTATAAGAAAAAAAATAGCTGACTATATTTTATACATTTTTCAGAACTATTGTAATTATTTTTCACAAAAATAGCTCTATATTAATACATAGAGCTATTTTAATTCATTCTATTTTTATATTTTGTAAATAACTTCTTTTTAATAAAACTAGAAAAGTCCTCACTTTTTCCTTGTGTAAATCCTAATTTAGAAACAATAAACGCATATTGTCTTGAAATATAAATATAAAAATATGATTTTGTTTCCACTACTCTGTATAATTTAAAATAAAAAATTTGTGCTTTTCCATCTGGATTCTCGACATTAAAATGGTTTTTATAAAATTCATATTTATTTATAAAATTTCCAGACACTTTATGACTTTTTTTAGTTTGTTCTACTAAATAATTAGGTCTTATTATTTTAAACCATAAATATACAATTAATCCCATTAAAAGTAGAATGCCTAGAATTATTTCTTTTTCTATAAATGCAAAAATCATACAAATTCCAAAAAAAGCTATATAGAAAAAAATATATATATTGTCAGATATTGCATACTCTTTTATATATGATTCTATAAAAATATCATATTCTTTTTGTGAATATTTTGTTTTATTTTCAAATAATTTTTCCATTAATATCACCTTATAATTTTTTTGTTTCTATTATAGCATTTTTTTTTATTATTTCAAGTATATGCATATTTTATCCTAGTGCAATATCTAATACCATCATTAGTATAAAGCCTATAGTAACTCCTATTACACCTAACTTAGATTTACTTCCTGTGTGAATTTCAGGCACTAGTTCTTCTATCACTACATAAATCATTGCTCCGGCAGCAAAAGAAAGTAAATATGGTAATAACGGAACAACCATATTCAACAATAACATTGTTATTAGTGCACTTATTGGTTCAACTATTCCAGATAAAACTCCATAAATAAATGCACGATTTTTGCTTTCTCCTTCCATTTTCAATGGTATTGAAATAATTGCTCCTTCTGGAATATTTTGTATTGCTATTCCTATTGCTAAAAGCATTGCTTCTAATAAATCTATACCAGCATTTCCAGCTAAAAATCCAGCTAAACATACTCCTACTGCCATTCCTTCTGGAATGTTATGTAGTGTAACAGAAAATAGTAACATGTTTAATTTTTTGCCATTTTTATTAGTTTCAATCTTTTCCGCAACATAATTTGTTATTATTAAAAATACTACACCTATTATAAATCCAATAGTAGCTGGAATCCAAGTAATTACGCCTTGATTTTCTGCCATTTCAACAGCTGGTAAAATAAGTGACCAAACACTTGCAGCTATCATCACTCCAGCCGCAAATCCCACAATCATCTTTTGTACTTTTTCGTTCATCGTCTTTTTTAGGAAGAATACTAGACTGCTTCCCAAACTTGTTCCTATAAATGGTATCATAACTCCTATTATACTATACAATATGCTATTCACTATGTTTTCCTCCCTATATTGTATAGTATGTATTTTTTTACTTTATGTTGACTATAGACTTATATATTTTTTGTTTTAATTCATATTAAAACAAATGGTGCAGTAAAGGGAGCAGTAAAAAACTTTTTTTACATATTTATAATCTAAATAAAATTAAAATAATTGCCAAAAATGTTAGAAATGAGATTCAAGATTGTTAAAATAAATACTTGTGAGTGCTTCGTCACTTGCAACTAATTATATCAATTATATTTTTAAAAATAGAGGTATAAATAAAATACCTCTATTTTTGGTGCACCAGG
>CAMVJW010000026.1 GCA_947167965.1 uncultured Clostridia bacterium
CCATTCATAAAAAATGTTTCCATTATCTCTTTTACCTGTTTTAATATTGCCAGATTCAAATTTTACAGCATTATTTACAGATTCTTCATTACTTAATGTAAATTTACTAAACTCAGGAATTGCAATATATTCGCTTTGTATGTCACTTTTTGCTGTATCTGAATTATTCCATTGTTTTTCAAGTAAATCAAGTATTTCTTTTGGAGCATTTTTTTCCTTAAGTATTTTATATAAAGCTATACAACGTCGTTGGCTATTAAATAAATCTTCATAATTGCCATTTAATTCATTTATGGTTTGCCATAAAGATTTTATATCTTTCACATTATCTCTTATGGTTCTCGTGTTTTCTTTATCATTTTTATCAGGTAACATTGGGTTACCTCTACCTTGATTCTTTATTAAACTATTAAATATCAACCTAAAAAAATCTTTGATTCTTCCCATCTTTTTTTCCTCCTCTTCTTAATATAAAAATTATACCATATTTAACATTCTTTTTTCAACAATTGTATTTTAATTTGTATTTTTTTCGTAACAAATTTTAATTATTTTACCAATTTTAATAATTGATTTATTTTATATCAATTGAATTTATTAATTTTTTGTGATATTATAAGTTTTAATAGAAAGGAAACAAGTTTTATGGTGTTAGGTATTGTAGCGGAATATAACCCTTTTCATAATGGGCATTTATATCATCTTTTAAAATCAAAAGAACTTACAAATGATGATTATGTTATAGCAGTAATTGGTGGAAATTTTACACAACGTGGAGAAGCCTCAATTGTAGATAAATGGACAAAATGTGAGATGGCTTTAGATAATGGCGTTGATTTAGTAATTGAGTTGCCAACTCTATACTCTATTTCTAGTGCAGAAAATTTTGCAGATGGAGCTATTAAAATATTAAATTCTTTAAAAATAGTTGATCATATTTCCTTTGGAACAGAATCTGAACAGCTAAAAGATTTAAATATAATTGCAAATACTTTATACAATGAACCTAAAGAGTTTAAATTATTATTACAATCCGAATTAGCAAAAGGTCTTTCATTTCCAAAAGCTAGAGAAAATGCATTAGTTAACTACTTAAATGATGCTACTTTAAAAAATATTTTATCAGGTTCAAATAATATATTAGGTATTGAATATTTAAAATCATTAAAAAAACATCATTCTAAAATGATACCAATTATTGTTCCTAGAGGGATATCTAATCACTTAAATAAGGATTATACTGGCAAAATCACTTCTTCTACTGCAATTAGAGAAATGATTAAAACAGGAAATACGCGAAATTTAAAGTCATCTCTTACTCCTAGCTCATATACAATTTTAAATGAGGAATTAAATAAAGGCCATTTTGTAAGAGATGTCTCTAGCTTTGAAAAAGTTATTTTTTATAATTTAAGAACCTCTAGCTTAGATTCTTTAAGAAAATTACCAGATGTTTCTGAAGGATTAGAAAATTTAATAAAAAAATCTGCTTATGCAACTAATAATTTAGAAGAATTAATAAATCAGATTTCTTCAAAAAGATATACAGAAACTAGAATTAAACGAATTTTACTTTATTCTATACTTGGAATCACACAAAAACAGATGGATATTTCAAAAAAGATTAATCCATATATTAGAGTTCTTGGATTTAATAAACATGGAAAAGAGCTTTTAAGTAGAATCTCAAATAAAAATCCAAATTTAAAGATTGTTACATCTGTGAAAAAATTTATGGATGAAAATCTAAATAGAAATCTAAATATGATGATAGAAAAAGATATTTTAGCTACAAATATTTATACTTTAGGTTATTTAGCAGATGGACAGGCTAATTTAGATTTTACCAAAAAAATTGTGGATAAATAACATATCCACAATTTTTATATATCAGTAATCTCAAAATCCACCTGTCTTAATATTTTACTAGCACTTATTACCTTTATTTTTACTATATCTCCTATTTTATAAGTCTTTTTTGTGTATTCTCCAACTAAAATTTTATTATTCTCATCATAAATAAAATATTCGTCTCCCATATCTTTAAAACCGACAAATCCTTCTACAGTGTTTTCAAGTTCTACAAACATTCCAAATGAAGTTATACTTGAAACCACTCCTTCATATTCTTCACCAATATGAGATTCCATATATTCTGCCTTCTTTATCTTTTCCGCTTCTCTTTCGGTTTTTGTAGCTACTTTTTCTCTTTCTGAAGAATTAATTGCCGCTTCTTTTGCAAGTGTTTTATATTTTTCTACAAATTCATTAGAAACATCAAAATTATTATCTAAATAAAATGAAATAATCCTATGAATAAATAAATCTGGGTATCTTCTAATTGGCGATGTAAAATGACAATAGTACTTACTTGCAATTCCAAAATGTCCTAAATTTTCTTCAGAATACCTAGCTAGCTTCAATGTCCTTAAAATTAGGTTAGAAACAACTCTTTCTTCTTCTTTTCCTTTTATTTTTTCTAACACTTCAGAAAATGCTTTTGGATAAACTTTATCATTATTTGCTTTAATCTTTAAATTCAAATTAAATAAAAATTTATTTGCCTCTTTTATTTTATCTAAATCGGGATCTTCATGAATTCTATATACAAATGGAGCTTCTAGCCAAAAGAATTTTTCAGCTACTGTTTCATTAGCTGTTAGCATAAATTGTTCTATTATCTCATGTGAAAAATATGTTTCATATTTATGAACATCAATCGCAAAACCATCTATATCTAATTCTATTTTGCTTTCCGGAATATCTAAATTTAAATATCCCTTTTCCATTCTTTTATTTTTTAGTATTAAAGCTAATTCCTTCATTTTTTCAAATTCATCTATATATTTTTCATATTTTTTTAATACTATATTATCTGATTTATCTAATATTTTTTGAACATCTAAATAATTCATTCTTTCAGTAACTTTAATTACAGCCTTATAAATTTTAGAATCTATTACTTCGCCTTTTGAACTAATTTTCATAGAACATGATAATGTAAATCTGTCTTCTCCGGCATTTAAACTGCAAATTCCATTTGAAAGCTCTCTAGGTAGCATTGGAATAACTCTACCTAACATATAAATGCTTGTTCCTCTTAAATAAGCCTCTTTATCTAGCAAACTATCTTGTGTTACATAGTGACTTACATCTGCAATATGAACATCTAAAATAAAATTGCCATCTTCTAATTTTTCTACTCTAACTGCATCATCTAAATCTTTTGCATCTTCCCCATCTATTGTAAAAATAATATTGTCTCTTAAATCTACTCTATTTTTTATTTGAGATAAATCAATTTTATCTCCTTTGGATTTTGCCTCATTTACAACTGATTCTGGAAATGTTGAAGGAAGCCCATATTCTTTAATTAAAGATAGCATATCTACACCTGCTTCATTTGGTCTTCCTAAAACCTCAATTATTTTTCCTTCAGCATGTTTTCCATTCTCTCCACGCTTTATAATTTCAACTAAAACTTTATGATTGTTTCTAGCTTTTCCAAAATTATTTTTAGAAATAAAAATATCTGTTCCAAAGCTTTTGTCATCTGGAACTACAAACCCAAAATTCTTGCTATTTTGAAAAGTTCCAACTAAAGTATTTTTACCATGTGAAATAATTTTAACAATTTTTCCTTCCATACTTTTTCCGGTTTCATTGCTATTGTATACACTTATTAACACTTTATCCCCATTAAGCGCATTATTTGAACCATTTTTGGATATAAAAATTTCTTCATCATATTTATCTGTTTTAACAAATCCAAAACCTTTAGGATTTCTTCTAAATGTTCCTTCTAAAATTTCATCATCATTTAGTCTATATCTATTTTTTCTGTTTTTAATAATTTTTAATTTCGACTCTAAATTATTTAAAACTTCAATAAGATCATTATATCTGTCTTTAGAAACACCTAATACCAAAGCCATTTCTTTTGCTTTCATTGGGACATAATTATCATCTTTCATAAATTTTAAAATAATTTCTTCTTTTTCTTGCATTTACACTCCTTTTATTTTTCTAGATATACTTTACAAATCGCATCATAAATTGTAGAGGCATATTTCTTTAATCCTGCACCTTTTGTGTGTATCCCATCAGCATAAAAATACTCTGGGTGATTTTTAGATGCAACATCCCATTCTACAATATGTATATTTGGATAGTCTTTTGCAAATTCTCTAAATTTGCTATTAAAAGTTGGGTCATCAGCACCTACAGCATTTACCCAATAAAGCTCTCTATCTCCTAATATTTCCATTAATTCTTTATTTTTCTTAGTTGAATAATCACCATTATTAGCTAAAGCAAGTATTACAGTATTTCCTAATTTTCCCTTACTCTTAAGGTCTTTTAATATAGTTTCTCCTGCAGAAAGATTTCTTGAAACTTTTCCATCAAAATAACCATTTGGAAAAGTTGCTTTTAATTCTTTTACAGCTCCAAGTAAAACAGAATCACCTATTCCAACAACTGGTAAATTAGTTACAGTATCATATACTTTTTGTTTTTCATCTTCTGATTTTTCGCTACCATTCTGTGTTTTATTTTCTGTTGTCTTTACAGATGTTGTAGTGTTTTCAGAATTGTTTTCATTATTTTTAACTTCATTATTTTCTGTTTTGTTTTCTTCTTGATTATTATTAAAATATGATTCATTGTTTTGCTCTAATTCATTTGAATTTGCATTTAATAATTCTTTTAATTCATTCATTTCATCTGTATGGTCTTTTTCGGTTATAACTAAATATGAACCAATTAAAATTATACCAACTATTAAGAAAGTTTTTAAAAACATTGCTATTTTTCTTTTTGATTTATAATTAAGTATTATATGCAATATATACGAAATTATAAATGTTAAAATAATACATAAAATTGTTTTTACAACTTTATTAATATCTAAGTTTTGCATAAAAAATATTATTGGATATTGAACTAAATATATTTCATATGAAAAACTAGCTAATGTTTTTGTAATGTTTTTTGTTTTTCCTCTTTTTTCAGTATTTAGTGTAGCATATTCTATCATTCTTGCTGTTATAAGAGATGTTAATATCATAAATATTGCAAATTGCTTTGAATCTGCTGATATAAAAATACTAAAACCTATAAATAACATAGCATATATCGCAAAAATTATAGTGCTAAATTTTCTAAATCTTTTTGCTAATTTAAATCCATATTTATTATTAAGTATTGCAAGTAGTATTCCAAAAAATATAGAAAATACTCTTGCAAAAGTATTATAATATACTACCATAATATCTTTTGTTAGGCTCATATAATAAAATAAAGCAGTTGAGATAATAGTTAATAATACTACTATAACTCCAGATATATTTACTCTTGCTTTTTGTTTTACTCTTTTAAATAAAGCAACAATTATCGGGAATATTAATTCAAATTGTATTAATATTGATATATACCAAAAATGTATAAATGGTGAATTAGCATTTTTAGTAAAATAATCTTGATTTGTAGCTAGTTGCCAAAAATTGTTATATCCTAATAAAACAGATATAGTTTCTTCTTTTAGATGTAACCATGTAATGTTAGGAATAATCTTAGCACATATAACTGTTAAAAATACAGTTATTGCTAATGGTAAATATAGTTTTTTGAATCTACTTATATAGTATGATTTAATTGAAAACTTTTCATTTTTTAACGCAGATGTACATGATAAATATCCACTTAAAGTAAAAAATGCACAAACAGCTAAAAAACCACCTGGTAATATGTTTAAATGATACAATAGTACCATAATACATGATATATTTCTTATTATATCTAATTTTTTATAATATGTACTTTTTTCTTTCATCTTTTAGTTCTTCCTTGTAATAATTATTATACTGTATACTTAAATTCAAATTTAAAAGTATTTCTTAATTCTTTTTTGTTATAGTATATGTATTTCTTTTAATTATAACTTCAAATTTTTCTTTTTCTCCGTTTGGTGATTCTAATACCAATTCTGTTTTTCCAGCTTTTTTAAGTTTAGCTTTTACAATCCAATCATCTAAACCACTTTCATATTCAATATTAACTTTTCCAAATCCTTCATCAACTAAATATACTTTATAATTATTGTCGAAAACTGCTCCGGCAGATCCTCCATTTGTTAAAAGATTAGTATTATAAATAGGTGGTTTAATTATAGTATAAATTATCATACTAATAATTATTACTGTACTTATTATTACTCCTGCTTTTTTTAGTTTTTTATTATTAAATATCACAAAAGGATATATTAATAATGTAATAAAGCAAAATAGTGTTGTTAATAAATGTAATGGAAATGAAAAAATAGTTTCTGATAAATATTGTCCGAAATGTAATCCAAGAAATATTAATATTGGACATAATATTATTAATCCCCACCATTTATCTTTTTTTAAATAATGTCCAAAGAATCCCATTGGTAAAGTTGCAATTGTCCATGGAACCCAATTTCTATAGTAAGTATAAAATAAATGTGAATGGTTTATTACATCTTGAATTAAGTATATAAGTGGTTGGCTAATTAAAAAGAAAATAAAACATTTTAAAGCAGAGTCTAATGGTGATTTACTATTCATTATTATAATAATACCGATCAAAATCCATACCTCAAATGAAACTGCTATATCATGAAAAGATGTCTCTTTTAATGCTGGTATTAAAGCCATCATAGCAGCATATGTCCCTGCAATTATTGCAAAAATGATAAGTTTTGGCCAAGTAATGTTTAATTCTCCAAATATTCTTTTTACTTTTTCCATAACAAAACAATACTCCTTTTTTTATATTTTCTTTTTGTATAATTAAGTTAAAATTATTATATTTATTATATAGAATTATATTTAAAAGTCAAGACTGATTTATTAGATAAAATCATCATAATAGCTTATTTTCAACAGTATAAAAAGCATCAAAAAAGCCAACGGTTATAAATTGTTTTTAACCATGGTTCTATAATAAATGTTGGGGTGGTTAGAAACTACTTCAACATTTTTTTATAA
>CAMVJW010000027.1 GCA_947167965.1 uncultured Clostridia bacterium
AAATACATATCCTTCATATTTATTTTCTGTATTTATTTTTGTTTTATCAACTGGCATTGTATCTGGTTCTAATACTTGTACTGATGTTGTTTCTGTTTGTGTATCTTCACTTACGATTTCCCCATCTTTATAGTATTCAACTGTATATTGTAAATCTTTTCTTTGGTCATTATCTTTTTTGTAATATACTTTAATTACATTTTCGTCTGTATTTGTTCCTATTGTTAATGGTTTATTCTCTACTTTTTCAAATATATATCCAGTTTTAACTTTATCAGTATATTGATCTATTACAGATTGATATTCTGCTTTATTTGTTTCTGTTGCTTCGTCATCTTTTACATTGTCATAATAATATTCTACTCTATAGTCAAATTCATCTTTAACATAATATACTTTTATTACACTTCCTGTAACTACTGTATTTGGTATTTCTTCTGGATCTGTATGATCAAATTTATATCCAGGATATTTATTTGTTATATTTATCTTATCTTCAGCTACTGTCATAGTATCTGGATCTAACACCTGAACATTTAATGTTTCAATTTGTGTATCTTCATTTACTATTTCCCCATCTTTATAGTATTCAACTGTATATTGTAAATCTTTTCTTTGTGTTTCATCTATATCATAATATAGATTTAATACATTCTGAGCACTGTTTGTTCCTATTACTATTGTTTCTGGATTTGCACTCACATATTTATATCCAGATATTGTCTTTTTATGTGATGTAGCTTTTACAGTAGCTCCAAATGTTTGATTTTTTAAACTCTTTGATGTTGCAAGCTTTTGTGTTGTTCCAAGTTTATAATAATTAACTGTTCCTTTTAAATCTTTTCTTTTTGTATAATAAACCTTTATTACATTTTCATCTGTATTTGTTCCTATTGTTAGTGGAACCCCATCATCATCTGAGAATATATATCCATCTTTTTCTTTTCTTTCATAATCTTCTCTGTTTATAACAGATTCAAATGGAGCTTGTAATCTTACTGTTTGGTTTTCATCTATTACATTATCATAATAATGTTCTACTCTATATTCATATTGTTTTTTTCTGTAATATAAGTTTAGTATATTTTGAGTGCTATCATTTCCTATTGTTATTGATTGAGGATCAGAACTAACATATTCATATCCTTCTATATTAGTTTTCTTCTTTGATTCTCCTTCTATAACTTGATTCAATACTAAATTATTTAAAGTTTCGGTAGGTGCCACTTCAGTTGTGGTTCCTTCTATATAGTGATGTACAGTTGCACTTAAGTCACTTCTTCTTACATAATATACTTTTATAACATTTTCTGTATTATTTGTTCCTATTGTTAATGGTAAATTATCAGTATGATCAAAAACATATCCTTCTTTTGGTTCTTCTGGATATTCATTTATTACAGTTTGATAATCTACTGCTGGCATTTCCTTTGTTTTTGAATCATCTTTAACATTATCATAATAATACTCTATTGTATAGGGATATTTATTTTTTTCATAATATACTCTTATATAAGTTTGATCATTTACCTCATCTGGTATAGGATTTGGATTAGTTCTAACACATATATATCCTTCATATTTATTTTCAGTATTTATGTTCTCTTTTTTTACTGGTAATATATTTGGTTCTAATACTTGTACTTTTTTTGTTACTGTTTGATTATCAGCTTTTTGTAATGAATTATCTTTATAATATCTTACATAATATCTTAATGTCTTTGTTTCTCCACTTGGCACATAATACATTCTTATTATGTTTTCATCTTCATTTAATCCTACAGTTAATGGTCCATCACATGAATCAAATTCATATCCAT
Organism: uncultured Clostridia bacterium; assembly: GCA_947167965.1. Lineage (GTDB taxonomy): Bacteria > Bacillota > Clostridia > TANB77 > CAG-508 > CAG-269. Next base: position 1,821 of record CAMVJW010000027.1, read on the forward strand.
CTTTTGGTTTTTGTGGGCAATCATCTTCTGTAATTATAGAGTTATATGTTGAATCTACTGTTTGTGTTGCATCATCATCTCTTGTTCCACCATAGTAATATTCTATTTTATATCTAGCAGGTACACTTTGATAATATACCTTAATAATATTATTGTTTGCATTTGTTCCAATAGTTAGTGTTTCTGGTGTAGAATTTACATATCTATATCCTGTTTTCTCGTGTAATTCATAATCTGCACTTGTTATTTTTGAACGATATGGTGCTGTTACATCTTTAACTGTTAATGAATCATCTATTACTCCATCATAATAATGTTCTATTCTGTAAGCATAATTTTTTCTATTATAGTATATTTTCATTACATTTTCATCTTCTGTTGATCCAGTAATTGTAAGTCCATTATTAGGATCTACACGTTCAGGAGTTGATTTATATCCAGTTTTTGTTTTATTTGTATACTCTTCAATTTTTTGCATATACTCTGCAGTTCCATGTTCTGTTTTTGAAGTATCTATATCATAGCCACCGTTATTATTTTCGTAATAATACTCTATTCTATATGGATATTTATCTATTGTATTGTCTATTTTTAATAATGATACTCCATTTTCATTTTTTGTTACTGTATATCTTGATGTATAACCTGTAACATCATTTTCTGCAACTGTATAATCAATAACCTCTTCGTTGCTATTAAATACTGGTAAATATCCTGTTTTTACAGTTTTAGTATTTGCTGTTGATGCAATTGTTCCATTATATACTGGTGTTTCCCCATTAAATACAGTAAAACTGATATTTGCTGGTCTAGAATTTAATACATTAGAATTATCAGTCCATTGTTTTTTTACATCTATTTTCTTTTCAATATATGTTGTATTTACTTCATTTGTTTCTAATACTATATCTGTTGCTGATATTGCACTTGTATCTACTTTTTCTAAACTAAATAATTGATATAAATTATAATCTTCTGGAATATATTCTACATCAAGTAACCCACCATCAGTATAATCTCCTATTCCTTTATTTGCTGTTAATGCCATTTTTTCTACTGAAGATGAACCATTAAATACTTTTGGTGAAATCATGTAGAATTCTCCTGATTTCATTATTTTCCATAGTTGCTTATCATTAACGATATGGCCATTTTCATTTAGTGTATATGAAGCTGTACGTAATTTTCCTACATTGTTTGTATCACTTGTTAATGCAGAATTCCCTTTTCTAAATGAATAATATCCACTTCCCTCATATTTAATTATAAATTTTTGTGAAGAATATGTATTATTATATGGAGCTAATTCTATAGCCCCAGTATTTAATTGTATAGCAAAATCTGGTCTTATTATCAGTTTGTCTTCATTATTTTTATCAATTGGATGAATTGTGTATGTTCCATTATCTATTATATTCATGTTGGTTTGATCATTGTTTCTATTTACTCTAACAGTTGAATGATTATTTAAAGCAAATGTTTTAACAGTTTTTGCAGAATTCTCTGTAACATCTTGTATATTATTCTTTTGTAATTTTAGTTTTATTTTTAGCATATAAATTTCATTATAAAATGATGCTGTTTTAACATTTTTTGCTGTTGCAGTAACTTTCCTTGTTGTTTCATCATAATTTATTTCGAAGTCTTCACTATTAATTGTATTTTCATTATCTTCATTTCCATATGCTTTATATACATTTGCTTCTAGATATTCTACTCCTTCTGGAAGAATAGATTCAATTGTATAATTATTATAATAAAAAGCACTATTTTCATCTGGTACTCTATGATATATTTTATAATAAAATTCTTCGTCTATTCCTACCTGATTACTTTCAACATTTTTTTGATTTACATCATCTATTTTTTCTACTGGTTTTTCTATATTATATCTTACATAACTTTCCCCAGAAAATGTTATTCCTGCATTTTGTCTTTTATCTATTATTCGTTGTATAACTTCATCTCTAGTTGGCGATATTGTGGTTTCTTTAAACATTTTATCACCATAATTATATGAAGCATAATCATTTGGACAACCACATATCATTTCAAAACTATTAACATTGGCTACTTCAACTCTTATAGTATCTTGTAAAAGTTCATATCTATTTCCACCTTTAGAATAAAACCATACATAGTTTTTATATGTTGTTTTTGGAGTAGTATCTGTATAAATATATCCTCCCGCCATGCTTTGAACTTCATTTATATGGTCCTTTAATCCACCATCCGCTTCTTCATTAAAATTTCCTAATCCAACAAATTGATATCCATCTATATCTGATACATATGTACTAAAGTTTATATTTGTCTTCTCTCCCCCAGCTTCTGGATCTGAATCATATATATCAAATTTTACTTTATAACTTTGATTATAAAAAGAAAATGTCATTCTTTTTGTTTCATGATTTGCAATTACTCTTATTAAAGGATATTGTTTTATAGTTCCTGCTGGACTTGAATATATATATGAATAAGGTTCCCATGAAAATGTACATTTTAAACTAATCTCATGAATTTCTGAATTTTCATCTGCATATAATCCTAAATTTTTAATGTAACATCCTATTTTTCCACTTTGATTATCATTGCTTGGCACAACGTTTATTGCCCTATTTGTGCTAGATACTAAAATATCTTGATCATTCACATTTGACTCATTCCAGAATTTTACAGTGGTATTTTTATTAGGAATAAATGAATATGAATACTTATTATCAGATTGTATGATTTTATCACCATTACTATAAACGCCAAATCTATTATATGCAATACCGTCTACTTTTACTGGTTTTCCAGCCGGATTTGCATTTCCATCTGAATCTTTAGCTGATAAATCAATTACTTTTTGTGGATTACTTGGTCCACTCATATTAACTCTGTTATTATTTATATCATATGCATTAGTTCCATCAAAACTCCCTGCTACTGAGGCAAATACATTTGAAACTATTTGAATTGCATAGCTACTTATAATTAATACGATTAATATTGACCATAAAAACTTTTTTGTCATTACAGATAATTCTTTTTTCATCTTTTATCTCCTTATCTAATTGTTATTTATACTTGAATTATATTTTTCTAAAAACATTTTATCAAGTACTCATTTTTATGCTGTTTTCCTTTATATTTACGGATTTTAAAGTTTTTGTTATTTTTTACATTATTGTTTCTTTTTTATAATCATATTGTAATTTATTTTATAATCTATAATTAGTAAAAGGATATAACCTTTTTATCCGTAGATATTTCGTTATATCCTTTTATGTTTTATTTCTTAACTATATATATCTTTTTCTTTTTTATCATATATGCAATAGATAAAAGTAGTATTCCATTTATAATTATGATTTTTGTACCATTTCCTCCTGTTGCTGGTAAAAGATTCTTTTTAGTATTTTTTATTGTCATCTTTATTATTCTGTGTTCACCTAATGTTGATTCATTTACTATTATTTCAATAGGTTCAGATAATAATTTATATCCTTCTGGAGCTTTAGTCTCTGTAAGTCTATATGTTCCATATGTTAAATCTTCAAATTGTGCTTTTCCTTGTCCATTTGTCATTCTTTCTTGTAAAGTAAAGCTTGTATCTATTTCTCCCCCATCTGTTATTTTTACTAATTGGTATATTGCTCCTTGTAATTGTTCATTTGTTTTAGTATCAACTTTTGTTATTTCTAGTATTCCTTTTATTTCCGTATAATATAGGTTTAATATATTATCATCTGAGTTTTCACCAACTATAATGCTTTCTGGAGTTGCTCCATCATAATCATATCCTACAATTTTAACTTTTTGACTTTCTGCTGTTATCTCATCTTGGAAAGTTAAGTTATTTAACTCTTTAGATTCAATTAGCTTTGTCTGTGTTCCTTTTATTAGGTAATTTACTAAACCTTTTAAGTTTGTCTTTTTACTATAATATACTTTTATTACATTTTGTGTTTCAGTTGTGCCAATAGTTAAAGGTAAATTCTCATCTCTAGAAAATTCATAACCTTCTTTTGGTTTTTGTGTATATTCTGTAATTTGAGTATTATAATTTGCATAGATTTCATCTGTAGCAGTTTCATCTTTTATATTATTATAATAATATTCAACCGTATATTTGTATTTATTAATTGTATAATAAATATTTATTACATTATCTTCTTCTCTTGTTGAAACAGTTAAGCTAATTGGATTAGCACTATCATAAGAATAACCTGTTATTTCTTTCTTATGTGAAGTTGCATTTATTACATCATTATATGTTAAGTTTTCTAATGTATTAGAATCAGCAACTTTTGTTGTAGTTCCCTTCAAATAATAATTAACTATTCCTGATAAATCTTTTCTTATTTCATAGTATACTTTTATTACAGTTCCCGTATTAACAGTATCTGGTATATTTTCCGGATCAGTATTTTTAAATACATATCCTTCATATTTGTCTGAAGTGTTGATTTTAGTTTTATCTACTGTTAATGTATTTGGATCTAATACTTGAACTTCTATACTTTCTATTTGAGTATCTTCTTCAACTTTTTCTCCATCTTTGTAATATTCAACTGTATAACTTAATGTTTTTGTTTGGCCGTCATCTGTTACATAGTATACTTTAATTATATTTTGTGTTTCATCTATTCCAATTGTTAAAGGTAGATTCTCTGTTCTACTAAATTTAAATCCTTGTTTTAATTCTGGAGGATACTCTGTAATTGTTGAATTAAATTTAGCTGTTAAATTTTTAGTTAAACTATCATCTTTTATGTCATTATAATAATACTCTATTGTATATTGATAATCATTAGGTGCATAATATAAGTTTAATATATTTTGTGTGCTATCTACTCCAACTATTATTGTATCAGGATTTGCATTTACATAAGAATATCCTGGTATGTTTTCTTTATGGTCTATTGCTTTTTCCACTTCTTTAAATGTTAATCCTGTTAAATCTTTTGATGGTATTAGTTTTGTTGTTGTTCCTTCTAAATAGTAATTAACTGTTCCTAATAAATCAGTTCTT
>CAMVJW010000028.1 GCA_947167965.1 uncultured Clostridia bacterium
TAAAATCTAGTAGTTAAAGACCTAAAACTAAATTCATCTATGTATTTTTGAGTGTGCTTAATTGCATATAATAATTTTCTAGTGATGATAACTATTTTGGAAATACCTGTTCCCATCCCGAACACAGAAGTCAAGCAAAATAGTGCCGAAGATACTTGCGGGTTACCCTGCTGGGAAAATAGGTTGTCGCTAGTTTTTTTATTTTTATAATTAATTAGATTTATATTAGTAATTTTTTATTTATAAACTCTAAATTATTAATATAAATCTGATTAAATTTTTTAATTATATGACTAAAGAAAAATTGAAAACATATTATCAAATATAGGTTTAAATTATGAAATATTAGAATACTTTGAAACTATTTTTAATAAAAATTTACCATAAGAATGTATTTGGGCTAATTTTGTAATTAAGTTTAAGATAAAAATAGGAGGTTGTTTATGTCAAAAGTAATTTGGAAGCCAGGAACTTTTATAAATCCTGTTCCTGCAGTAATGGTAACATGTGGCACAATGGAAAAATCAAATATTGTAACTGTAGCATGGACTGGTACAATAAATTCAGATCCTGCTATGTGTTATATCTCTTTGAGACCTACAAGACACTCATATAATATTATAAAGGAAAGTGGAGAATTTGTAATTAATTTAACAACTAAGGAATTAGCTAGAGCAACTGATTGGTGTGGATGTAGAACAGGTTCAAAATTTGATAAATTTAAAGAAATGAATCTAACAAAGGAAAAAGCAAATTTCGTAAAATGTCCGTTAATTAAAGAAAGTCCAGCTTCTATAGAATGTAAAGTAAAAGAAATTAAAGAATTAGGATCTCATCATATGTTTATTGCAGAGGTACTTTCCGTAGATGCTGATGAAAAATATATTGATGAAAATGGTGCATTTGACATTTCTAAATGTAATTTAATATCATACGCAAATGGCGGATATTATGTACAAGGAACTAAAATTGGTAAATTTGGATATTCAGTTAAGAAAAAGTAAAAAAAAATGTTACAATATGGCAAAAATCGCTTGACATATTATACTTAAAGTGATAGAATATTTAGGCATATGTAACTTAGATGCATATGTTCACATCGTTTAAAAAAGGTAAAATAATTCGGAGGTGTATAAAATGGCAGCAAAAGGACCTAGAGAAAATATTATTTTAGAATGCACAGAATGTAAGAATAGAAATTACATGACATCTAAAAACAAAAGAAACAACACAGATAGATTAGAATTAGTAAAATATTGTAAGTTCTGTAAAAAACGTACAACACACAAAGAAACAAAATAAAAAGCTATTTTAAGGAGGATATAAAATGGCTAAAAAGGATAAAAATATAAAAGATAAAAAACAATCAAATAGCTATTTAAAAGAAATGAAAACTGAATTAAAAAAAGTAACTTGGCCAACGCCAAAAGAGCTATTTAATAACACTGTTGCTGTAATTGCGTTTGTATTAGTAGTTGCTATTATAGTATTTTTACTTGATTTAGTATTTTTAAATATTAATAAAAAAGGTGTTTCATTTATAAATGATAAAATAACTTCAAGCTATCAATCTGAAAATAATGATGGAGAGCAAGCTAGTGAAACATCAAATGAAAATCAAGAAAATACTGAAGGTACAGAAGTTACAAATACAGATGGAGAAAAACCAGCGGAAACAACAACTGAAGAAGGAGAAACAGTAGAATCTAATTAAGGGGGCTAAAAAGAATGTCTCAAAAAGATTATGATAATGTTGCTAGATGGTATGTTGTACATACTTATTCTGGTTATGAGAATAAAGTAAAAGCAGATTTAGAAAAAACTATAAAAAATAGAGAATTAGAAGATTACTTTTTTGATATAATAGTTCCTATGGAAGAACAAATAGAAATAAAAGATGGTCAAAAAAAGACTAATTTAAAAAAAGTTTTTCCAGGTTATGTATTAATAAAAATGATCGTAACTGAACAAACATGGTATATTGTTAGAAATACTAGAGGTGTTACAAGTTTTGTTGGTTCTGGAACAGATCCAATTCCACTTTCTGATGAGGAAATAAGAAAAATGGGATTTGAGAAAGTACCAGTTAATGTAGATTATGGTATTGATGACAATGTAAGAATTCTTGGTGGACCATTAGATGGTTATACAGGAATAGTAAAAGAAATTAAAAAAGAAAAAAACAAAGTGGTTGTTTTAGTTTCTATGTTTGGTAGAGAAACACCTGTAGAACTAGAATTTTCACAAATACAAAAACTAGATTAATAAAGAATTAAGGAGGTGCCAGTAAAATGGCAGAAAAAGAAGTAGTTAAACAAATTAAATTACAAATTGAAGCAGGAAAGGCTTCTCCTGCACCACCAGTTGGACCAGCATTAGGATCTAGTGGTGTTAATATAATGCAATTTGTTAAAGATTTTAATGATAGAACAGCAAGTCAAGCAGGTTTAATTATACCAGTTGTAATTTCAGTATATGCTGATAAATCATTTGATTTTATCACAAAAGTACCACCTGTAGCTGTATTAATAAAAAAAGCATTAGGAATTCAAAAAGGATCAGGAAAACCTAATAAAGAAAAAGTTGGAAAATTAACAAAAGAACAAGTAAGAGCTATTGCAGAACAAAAAATGCCAGATTTAAATGCTGCATCAATAGAAGCAGCTATGAGTATGGTAGCTGGAACAGCAAGATCAATGGGTGTTACTGTTGAAGAATAATTTAATTTAACGATATAAATTTTGATTTATATAAATAATAATTGGGAGAGTTTAAAGCTCGTTAATACCAAAGGAGGATTAGAATGGGAAAAAGATACAATGAAAGTAGCAAACTTGTTGAGAAAAATAAAAAATACTCAATAAATGAAGCACTTGAGATTATCGAAAAAATGCCAAATACAAAATTTGACGAAACAGTTGAATTACATGTTAGACTAGGAGTAGATTCTAAACATGCTGATCAACAAGTAAGAGGTACAGTAGTACTTCCAAATGGTACTGGTAAAACTTTAAAAGTATTAGTTTTTGCTAAGGGACCAAAAGCAGATGAAGCAACAGCTGCAGGAGCAGATTATGTTGGAGCAGAAGAATTAATACCAAAAATTCAAAATGAAAATTGGTTTGATTATGATGTTGTAGTTGCAACACCAGATATGATGGGTGTTGTAGGTAGACTTGGTAAAGTATTAGGACCAAAAGGATTAATGCCAAATCCAAAATCTGGTACAGTTACAATGGATGTTACAAAAGCAATTGCAGATATTAAATCAGGTAAGGTTGAATATAGATTAGATAAAACTAATATTATTCACTTAGGATTCGGTAAAAAATCATTCGGAGCACAAAAATTACAAGAAAATTACCAAACAATTATAGATGCTATTATAAAAGCAAAACCAGCAGCAGCAAAAGGACAATACATAAAAAGTATAGCTATAACAACAACTATGGGACCTGGTATATCAATTGAACAATAAAAATTAGCCAAAGACAGTAGGCATACATAAGCCCTACCGAGGTATATTAAATGAGATTAATAAAGCTCGTTGTATGCCTTAAAGTAGGACAGCGAGTTTTTATTTGTTTAGTGTATTTATTAAATCTGGTTACCAAGATGTATATATAATTAAATTGGGAGGTGAATAAATAAAATGGCAAGTGAAAAATCAATCAATCTAAAGAAAGAAGAAGTATCAAAATTAGCTGAAAAAATGAAAGAAGCTAAATTAATACTATTAACAGATTACAGAGGAATTAATGTAGCAGATGTTACAAATTTAAGAACAGAATTAAGAAATGTTAGTGCTGAATATAAAGTTATAAAAAACAACATTACAAAAAGAGCATTAGCAGAATGTAATTTAGAAGGTCTTGATGACAAACTTGAAGGACCAACTGCTGTAATTATGACAAATGAAGATTATCTTGATGCTACTAAAATAATTTACAAATTTAGTAAAGATAATGATTTTTACAAAATAAAAGGTGGAGTAGTTGATGGAAAAGTTATGACAGCTGAAGAAATAATTACATTAGCAAAATTACCATCAAGACAAGACTTATTATCTATGCTTGCTGGTGGATTACTTGCAAATATTTCAAAATTTGCAGTTGCACTTGAACAAGTTAGATTACAAAAAGAATCTGCAGCAGAATAATATAAACATAATTAAAAATATTATTAGTTATCTAATGTGTAGATAAAACAAAAATTAAATTTAAATTAATATTACGAAATTAATTCGTAAATAAAAATTAGGGAGGATATAAAATAATGAGTAAAGAAGAAATGATTGAAGAAATCAAAAAAATGACAGTTGTTGAATTAGCTGATTTAGTAAAAGCTATAGAAGAAGAATTTGGAGTATCTGCAGTAGCAGCAGCTGCACCAGCAGCAGGAGCTGCAGCAGCTGGAGCAGCAGAAGAAAAAACATCATTTAATGTTGTTTTAACATCTGCTGGAGATCAAAAAATAAAAGTAATTAAAGTAGTTAGAGATGCTACAGGTTTTGGATTAAAAGAAGCTAAAGAATTAGTTGATGGAGCTCCTAAAGTAGTTAAAGAAAACGTAAGCAAAGAAGAAGCTGAAGATCTTAAAGCTAAATTTGCTGAAGTTGGAGCAACTGTTGAATTACAATAAAAATAATTTTTAACATAAAATTGATGTATAAAGAATAAATATCTTTTAGAGAGGTTAAATATGTCTTTATACATCTTTTTTGTTTTTATTGGTTTTTATTTATTAATAAAAGGGTCAGATTTTTTAGTAGATGGCGCAAGCAATATCGCTAAAAAATTTAATATTCCAACTATTATAATTGGACTTACAATTGTAGCAATTGGAACATCTATGCCAGAACTAATGGTAAGTACTACTGCAGCAATAGAAGGACACTCTGATATGAGTATTGGAAATGTAGTTGGGAGTAATATAGTTAATTTGTTTTGTATATTAGGTGTATGTTCTATAATTAAACCATTAAAATTTCAAAAAGAAACTGAAAAAATAGAAAACTTTGTAACTATTTTTGCTACAGCTATTTTGCTCTTTTTTGGAAACAATACTAAAGTAAATGTAATTACAAGACAAGATGGTTTAATACTAATTATATGTAGCATATTATTTATACTTTATAATATATATATGACTAAAAGGAAACAAAGGTATTTAATTGAAATTCAAGATACACAAAATAATATTAATTTATTAAAATCATTTATTTGTATAATATTCGGGGTAATTTCATTAAAAATAGGTGGAGATGTTGTTGTTAAATATGCATCTTTAATTGCTAAAATGATTGGAATTAGTGAAAAAGTAATAAGTATAACAATAGTTGCTATAGCAACCAGTTTACCAGAATTTATTACTTCAATAAATGCAACATATAGAGGCCAAATAGATATGGCAATAGGAAATGTATTACGGATCTCAGATTTTTAACATATTTTTAATAATTGGTGTTTCGGCTATATTATGTCCTATAAAGTATTCTGTACATTATAATTTTGATATAATTGTTTTATTAGTAGGCACAATATTATTTGCAATTTTTCCATTTACGGGAAAGAAACATTATATGACTAGATTTAATGGGATTATATACTTAATTATTTATTTTATATATATAGTTTATAGCATACTAATGGCAAATGGAAATATTGGGTAATATATAATAATAAAAATTTATTAAAATTTAAAAGATGAATTTAAATGTTCATCTTTTTTTGACTTTGAAATAAAGAATAAATAAAAATTTAATATATTAATAAAACAATTAGTTTAATCAAGTTATTACCATAAAAATTGTATATTTTAAATAGAGTTATCTTATTGATGAATGGCATTTGGTACCTTCAATATGGGATGCAGTAAGAAGAGAATGTGATAAAACTTCAGAGAAAGGAAAATGCTTTTAAAATCACTTGCAAGAAACGAAGCATCAATAGTAGGAAATAAAACAATAATAAAAGATATTGAAGATTATGAAAATGAAACAGAATTGTTATCTAGCAGAGATACAGTAATTGACTATTTAGATGTTTTAGATAGACTTCATTTGATTGAAAATCAAAAGGCATATGGAGAAAATTATCGTTCTCCTAACAGAGTTGGTAAATCGCCTAAAAGACATCTTACAGATCCATCTTTATCTTGTGCTTGTTTAGGATTATCACCGGAAAAGCTTTTAAAGGATTTAAATACATTTGGATTTATGTTTGAAGCATTAGTAGAAAGAGACTTAAGGATATATATGGATTATTTAGATGGACATTTATATCATTTTAGGGATAATGTTACAGGATTAGAAGTAGACTCAATTTTAGAATTTTCTGATGAAGAATATGCGGCTGTAAAAATAAAACTAGGATATAATCAGATTGAAGAAGCAAAGAAAAGTTTACAAAAGTTCTATTATAATATGATAAAAAAAACAGCATTTATGTGTGTTATAGTTGGAAAATGCTCAGCAGTGGTAAAAGATCCTGAAACTGGAATATATATTGTTCCAATTACTGCATTAAAGCAATAGATAATATATAAAACATTAAATAAAATTTTAATATTTGTCTAAAATCAATAATCCCTAACAAAAAAGCCTATTTGCAACAAAAATGTAATAATAACTTAATTAAAACATAATAAAAAGCCTAATAA
>CAMVJW010000029.1 GCA_947167965.1 uncultured Clostridia bacterium
CATTATAAAATTGGTAAAAATATTAGAGAGGTAATTGCTAAAAATGGTGGGACTATGCCAGAAGATCTTCCTACACCTAAAAAGAGTTTGAAACAATTAGAAAAAGAAAATAAAAAAAGTCTTAAAAAGCAATAATAAGCAATAATAAGCAAAAACGAGATAGTAAAAATTTGTAGTTACTATCTCGTATAAATTTATACAAAACATCATCTTAATAAAAATAGCAATATGTTAAATTAAAAAACTAAATAACAAAGAATATAATTATCTTAAATCGATAATATCACAATTTCTTTCACCAGTACCTATCATTGTAACTGGAGTGTTAGTAACTTCTTCAATTTTATGAATAAAATCTTTTACTTTAGATGGTAATTCATCATATTTATTACATCTATAAGCTTTCCAATCAATATATTGTGCAAAATTCAAGACAATTTGTGTTGGATTATTTATCATTACATTATATTTTAATCTATTCCAGTTCATTTCAAAAACTCTTCTTACTTTTTTTGTAACAGTTGTATATTCTTGTAGCTCGATAGTAGAATTACATCTATCTTTAATTTCTTCCCATGTTAGTTCTTTACTTCCAGCATAGTCGCCACTATATATATCTATACCAATATTGGTTTTATTGCTAATTCGTATAGGATATGGTCTTATAATCATAATTATATCTTTTACTCTAAAAGGAGAAATACCTGCATCTGCAATTAATTGACTAGCACTACATTGTCTACTTGTTACATTAGGATAATCAAGTCCATAATTTATATCTAAATCTGCTCCTTGTGCACCTTCTATTAATATATTACTTTGTGATTGATTTAACATTAGAGAAGTATCAACAATTTCTATTTTACTTTATTTTTATAAAAAATGATGATGTACTTGTAAAAAATTAATTATATGTTAAAGTAAATACAATAAATCGAATTATATAAGAGAGCCTGAAACAAAGTATGTATTTTTTCGCATTCTTTAATTGTAGTAAAGAATGGAACTAATACAACAAGTACTTTAATTGCTGCACATACTTATGATATATTTGAAAAAAGCGTAAGTGAATGTGAATTTGAAAAATTTAGATGTATACATATAAAATAAAGACTCGGTTTGTTTAGTAAACTTAGTCTTTATTTTATATTAACAAGCTCCGCGATCATTTGCCAAATCTTGTGATGCAACTATTCTTTTATGAATGCTGCCATCTGGCGAAATATACATACTATCAAAACACATAGGTTCATAATTTCTTGATTGAAATTGTGATTGTTTAATTGGAGTTTTTAAATTGCATGTTAAGTTCAAAATAGTTTTTATTCCAAATTTCTTTTCTAGTGATTTTGGTTCTATATAACATCCACATTGTAAAGTATCATTTTGGTGAACATCTTCACAATAGGGGCTTAGTAACTCTTGTAAATCTATAAAATTAGGGTCATTAGGATCATCAGTTGACATCTCCGAAAACTTTATTGAAGTAAATCCTATTCTTTTCATTTTTAATGCAAATTTTTCCATCTTATCAAATGAATCGATTCCTTTTTTATTAACAACACAATTAACTCTTAATTTAAGCTTTGGATTTAATTTATGAAATTCTTTTATTTTATCTAATTCCGGATTAACTCCAACTATATCATTATTTATTTTTTTATTACCCATAACAGAAACAATAACTTTATCCAATTTTGTTATAACAGGCAATAAACATCTTAAATTATAACCGTTTGTATTAACAGTTATTTTTTTCTTATAGGGTGTGATTTTATTAATAATTTTAACTAAATCATCTGGAAATAATGTAGACTCTCCACCTAATAAAAGAACATTTGGATATTTATTAAGTGCAATAGCACTTTCAATAATTTTGTCTACGTTTGTAATAGAAGGTTTATTAAATCTTCCAACACAAAAGAAACATTTTCCATTACAAGAGGTAGTTGTTTGTATACACAATCTTGGACCCATTCGACCCATACAATAATTATTCTTACTTCTTAAGGTAATTGACATTTAGATCATCTCCATTCAAGATTTTATTTTCAAATGAATCATATACCCAGCTTTTTGTTACAGAACAATCTGGCTGAATAACATTGTGATAATCATGTTGATATTCGATATTTGGTATTCCAAAATTCTTTGCTTTAAAAACATTGTTATAGGGGCAACATAATTTGATATATGTTTTTATTTTTAAATATTTTGATAATTTTGGTAGCTCAAAAAAACATCCTTTTAATGTTGCATTTTTTTGATGTATTCCAAAATTAATTAATAAATCTTGTAAATCAATAAAATCTACATTTTCATTTGATGTTATTAATTCCATTAATTTTATGGCTGAAAAACCTAATTCTTTAGCTTTTTTTGCATAAGCTTTAATTTCGTTTAAATTAGAAACAGTCTTATTTGATATAAGTACTGCAGCTATAACTTCAACATTTCCCTTATTAGCATTTAAATCTTTTAGCTCATTTTCATTAATATGTATACCAGTTGAATTTTTACTATAATCAAAAGAATGAACACTTAATGTCATCGTGTTTAAAAAGGGTAAGCATTCTTTTAGTACTTTCAAATTAGAGCCGTTACTAATTATGCCAATGTCTTTTTTATAAGGCCTAATTCCCTTTAATACTTCAACTAAATTAGGATATAGAGTTGGTTCTCCGCCTAAAACATCAACTTTTGAGAACTGTGTCATTGAATTAGCAGTATCAATGAACTTTTGAGCATCAGCAGATGGCTTAAATGGGGTACCTGCAGCAATACAAAATTCACATTTCCCATTACAACCATTTAGCAGCTTAATATTTAATAAATTATAACTTTTTCCGCAAATGCTATTTTTTGATGGTTTAAATAAGATTTTTTCTTTATTTTCCATAACGTCACCTTCTTTTTAATAAAATGTTAATAACATATTATTAAAAAGAAATGGATTTGTCAAGAGTTTTTTTAAAAAAATTTAACTTGAACTATTTTTATGTTTTTAATATAATGTTATTATGTAATAAAAAAGGAGTTACTATGAAAAAATATAAAAATGAAAAAGAGTTTTTAGAAGATTATGATGATACTAAGTATGATAAACTAAGTATGACTTCTGATATACTATTAGTAAGTGTTTCAAATAAGGATAATACGAATTATAGAAAAACAAGTAAAAAAATGATTAGTATTTTACTTGTTAAAAGAGATGAATTTCCATTTAAAGATAAGTGGTGTTTACCAGGAGGATTTTTAAATCCTAAAAAAGAAACCCTTGATGAATGTGCAAAAAGAATTTTAAAAAAAGAAACAAATTTATCTGAGATATATTTAGAACAATTATATACTTTTGATGACATAGAGAGAGATCCAAGAACTCGTGTTGTATCAACTGCATATGTTGCTTTAGTTGATAAGAATAAACTAACTGATAAACTTAATGAAAATGCTTTGTGGTTTGACATTGCAGAAATAAGTTATCAAGATAATATTGTAAATTTTACTTTAAATAATAAACAAGAAACAATTAAATTTTCTATTAAGAAAAATTTAATTGAAAAAACAACTAATCAGTATTCTTATTCTATTATAAAAAATGAAAGTATCGCATTTGACCATCCAAAAGTTATTCTAGCAGGGATAGAAAGAATACGTAATAAAATAAATTATACTGATATTGTTTTTAATATGATGTCTGAATACTTTACTTTAGGAGAACTTCAAGATGTTTATGAAGTAATTTTAGGAGAAAAGTTGTTAGCACCAGCCTTTAGAAGAATTATTGCAAATAAAGTAGAAAAAACCGATAAAATGTTAACTGGTAAAGGCCATAGACCTTCTGTGTTATATAAATATAAAAGCAAATCAATATAAAATAAATTGTTTATTTGTATACTATAATAGAAAAATTTTTAATCATATAAAAGGAGATAAAAATGATAAAAAATATAGTGTTTGATTTTGGAAATGTTTTAGTTACATGGGATGAGGCTCAATTAGCAGCAAATTATTCGGATGATATTAATGAACAAAATATTATAAAAGAAGTATTTTTCAAATCTGCTACATGGAATCAATTAGATAAGGGGGATATTACAAATGACGAGGCAAAAAAGATATTTGAAGAGAATTTACCAGATAATTTAAAAGAAAAAGTTGAAATTATAATGAATACTTGGTACAAAAAATTGCCAATTAATGATGAAATGTGTAATTTAATAAGGAGATTAAAACAAAATAATTACAAAATATATGCTTTATCAAATACTCATATTTCTATGTATGAATATGTTAAAAGCATAGATGTAGGTAAATACTTCGATGGTTTTTTAATATCTGCTATTGAAAGAATGATGAAACCAAATGAAGAAATATATTATAGATTATATGAAAGATTTAAACTTCTTCCAGAAGAATGTTTTTTTATAGATGATAATGAGAAAAATATAATTGCTGGTCAAAAAACTGGTATGAAAGGACATATATTTGATAAAAATAACTTTGAAAAATTAGAACAAGATTTAAGAAAAAATAATGTGCAAATATAATTGAACCAAATATTTAGATACAATAAATAATGTTTAAGAAAAATTTTTTAATAGCAATGTAAAAAGCATGTACCGTTAACATGCTTTTTTATATATCAACTATACAAATATTATGATCAGAAAAGTCTTTAAGTACTTTTTTTGATTTGTAGGTTAATGAATTACCTATTAAGATATGATCTGATTGTATATTATTTTTAGTTGGAACATCAATTACATCTTTGCAATGTTTTAATGTATTTGGAAATAGTTTTTCAATATGTTCATAATTAAAATCACCACATAAAACAAATCTTGAATTTTTATTAAATTCTATACAAAACTTTTTATCTGCTTTTTCAAATATTTCTAAATAATCCAACTGATTTTTTTTAAATAATCCAAATGGTAAACAATGTCCAGATATAATTTTAAAGTTTTGAATACTTGCTATGATAAAACCTTTATCATGAGAATAATATGTTGTTTCTTTATTTACTTGATATACTAAATTGGGATTATCAAGTTTAAAAAATTCTGGATTTTTTATTTCGTATTTTGAACATATTACAACTCCCATTCTACAACCAATGTTTATATGTGAATCTGATAACTCAAATTGTATATTGTATTTAAGGTCTGAGTTTTGCTTTATGTATTCAGCTATAGGGGTTATATAATCAGATTTAATTATTGCTTCTTGCATGCATAATATATCTATATTTTCTTGTTTAAGTACATTTATAATACTTGTATAAGATGAAACATCTAATTTTCCATCTTTTTTTGACTCATCTTCACCAATATTCCAAGTTGCTATTCTCATTTTTATAATCCTCCTTAAATCTTAGAAAGTATATTTTTATAAGTATCATTTTTACTATATAGTTTATCTAATTTATTAAATTCTTCTGTTTTTTTCAATTCACTAACTGACATAGCTAAATTATCAAAATATATTTTATCATGATTATGAGAAAATAATTTGGTACTAATAGGTTGAGACTCTAATAAACATTTTAACTGAGGATTATTATCTAAAACATAATACAATTGTGGAGGCATAAAACCAGGAATTCTATTTCTTATATCATCAAGACTTATAGGATTTTTAAATAATGATAAAGATTTTATAGGAATTGCATTAATTGTACTATTTGAAATATAATTATTTACTCTTTTTAAAGTATTAGGATAATCTATATAATCATTTCTTGTAGAATCTAAACGAATTGGTCTTAACAATTCTAGAGCTCCAATAATAAGCCTTGCTTTTCCACTTAAATATAAATATGCTTTTGTTTCTTCATCACAAAATCTTTTCCTATATTCATATTTTTTTATGCCATATAATAATGGTTTAAAGTATTCTGACTTAAAGCTTAATAATATTTCTTTCATAATTTATCCCCCTTATAAATGGATTATAGCATATTAATTGTAAAAATGGTATATTTATTCATTTTTATAGGGATTTTTATAAAGACAATGTAAAATAAGAAATATCAAAATTTACAGACTATTCTAAACTAATAGTTAATGTAAAAGAAGTAATAAATTTGGTATTTCGTGCAGAATGGAAGTATAATAAAATATAAAAATTATTCTGAAAATATAGAAAACTTAATTTTTGTCGAATAATGTCGTGCGAAAAAATGATAAAATCATAGAAAAATATTGACCTATGCAAACAACTGTTTTATAATAAATTACAAATTAAAAAAAAGAAATGGAGATGATATTATTGTTACAAATGGATATGATGAATATGAAGTCTTTTGAAGATATTAAGCATATTGATGAAAATGGTGTTGAATTTTGGTATGGTAGAGAACTTATGCCTATTTTACAATATTCAAAATGGGAGAATTTTAAAAAGGTAATTGAAAAAGCAATGACAGCTTGTAGAAATAGCGGAATCTCAATAAAAGATTGCTTTC
>CAMVJW010000030.1 GCA_947167965.1 uncultured Clostridia bacterium
AATACCATTTTGTTTTACTTCCCATTCCTTCACAATCTATTCCTTCATTATTTGCAATTACACCACTTCTAAAGACATGATAATTTGTTGTTGAAAAAATTATTTTTCCATCTTTATTATCTTCATCAATCTTTTGTTTTGAAAATTTCAAATTTTGATAAGTATTCTTAGACTTATCTTCGACTATGATATCTTCTAGGCTAATGCCTTTTTCTATTAAATAATTCTTCATAGCTTCCGCTTCTGCTATTATTTCGTCTTCTCCCTTTCCTCCCGATGGAACAAATATAATCCTTTTATTTGTTTTTTCTTTTTGTTCTTTTGCAAATTCAATCGCTTTATCTACTCTAGCTTGTAAAATTGGAGTTAAAGTTCCGTCTTTTTTTATTTTTGACCCTAAAATTATAACATAATCTTTATCTAAATCAGGCTTGTGTCTTGCTGCCATAATGTTGCAATATAGTGTTGCTAATGTTAAACAATAAAAATAACATAATACAGAATTTAATCCTATATCTATAAATTTTTTAATATATAAATTTGAATTTATCAAATCTATTTTTTTTATTATTTCAAATATAAATTGACTAGCAAAAGCACCTATTGCAATACCAAGGCCAAAAATAATTCCTAAAATATTTTGAAATTTGAATCCTTCTTTATAGATTAAGACTATATTTGTAATAATGCTATATAACGCAAGAACAATAATTAGTGGTAGTATTAAAAAGGCAAAATATGAAAATGAATTCAAAGTATTATTATATAAATCATTAATACTTGTTGAATTTGAATTAGTTATAAGTAAATTTATTTGTCTTAAAATATTTATTATTAGAAATATAACTAGTCCTAAATTCATTATAATTGAGTATGAATACTTTTGCTTTTTATATTGTTCTTTTATGTATAATAAACATCCCCAAGTTACTTTCGATAAATATGCTATAAGTAATATTTGAATTGTTAAACTTAGTTTTATATTATTTGTTTTATCTATTATTGAAAGCGATACAATACATGCTACAAATAACGCTACACTAACTATACCGTAAATTCTTTTTATCATTCACTTAGTTTCTCCTTTTTTCTAGGTCTCTTTTTTATAATAATTATTACCCCTACAATAATTATAAATATTCCAACTCCTAGTAAAATTTCAACATAATATGTTTTTTTAATAACATCATTTTCAGCTAATAACTTAGCATTATATTCTAAGCCATCAATAGTATATTTTATTGTTCCTAATTCTTGTCCTTTAGAAATTGGAGCAATTATTTCATTATTTAAATTAATTTCAGGTTCTATTTCTTCTGCTTTTATTTTTATATTGTTTATAGATTTTATATCCTCACTAATAACCAAATTTAAGCTTTTAGTTTCCTTGGTAGCTTTTTCTACTTCAATGTTTTTTATAACATCACCTTTTTTATGTATTTGTGTGAACTCATAGTTGTCAAATACATAATTAAACATTTTCTTTGTTTCTGAAAATTTACTTTCTGAAGTTCTAGCACCTAAAATTACTGTTATAACATCAAAGCCATTTTTTGAAATATTTGTTATTAAACAGTTTCCTGCTTGTAAAGTTGTTCCTGTTTTTATGCCTTTAACATTTTCATCATAATACCTACTGCTCGGATTTACAAAGGAATTTGTATTTTTCATTATTCTATCATTTTTGGAATATTTGTTAGTAGCTGATAATGCATGTTGATATGTAGAAACTATTTTTACAAATTCTTCATTTTTCATGGCATATCTCGCGATTAAATACATATCATAAGCTGTTGTATAATGATTGCTATTATGTATTCCATTAGGATTTACAAAATGTGTATTTTTGCAACCAAGTTCTTCAGCTTTTTTATTCATCATTTCTGAGAAACCTTCTACAGATCCACCAACATGTTCTGCTAAAACATAAGCTGCATCATTTGCAGATTTAAGCATTAGTGCATAAAGTAAATCTTCAACACTCATTTGTTCTCCAACAAATAATGGTGCAATAACATACCCTGATGGTATATTTGAAATTGCATTTTTCGAAACTGTAACTGTGTCTGTTAATTCACAATTTTCAAGTGTTAAGATTGCTGTTAATATTTTAGTAACAGATGCTGGATAATTTTGAACATTGCTATTATCCTCATGTATTACTTTTCCTGAATTTTCTTCAATTATTAATGATGCTTTTGCATCAACATTTAAATCATTTGTTGCATATACAAAAATACAGTTATTCATAATAATAGCAATAAAAATCATTGATATAATTATTTTTTTAATTCTTTTGTTCATATGTTTTTTCATTCCTTTCAAAGTTTGCTCTAATTATATCATAACAATTACTTTATAACAATAAATCATTGTCAAAATCTTTAATTTCACCTTCATTCTATTCAGACTGAAGTGCACAAGTTGTTCTAAATAGTCCTCCAAATTCAATACAGTATCAATATAATTATTTTCATAAAAAATTTCTATCTACTACTTTTTTTGATAGTGTTATGAGAATTAACCATAAAGCATTTTGGTCGTATTTTAAGTTCAAAATGTATAGATTGCCTACGAAAATAGTTTATTTTTTATTTTCATAAGCAACGAAAGTATCGTTTTATTGTGTTTCTTACATTTTGTTTGGTTTTAAGTAGTCGATACAAATTTTCTTTTAAAAAGATATTATTTACCTTGCAAATTCATAATAAATAACACTTTTTAACTTATATAGGTTTATCTATAAAAAAGTGGCTTCGCCAGATGTGCGCAGGTTGCTTTGCAACCGCACGAATATAAGAAAATTAATCTTGTTGTTATAGCAATAAAAAAGATAGAAACTTTTAAAGTTCCTATCTTAAAAATTATTGTATTTCTATTTTTTTAGCTTGAGGCAATTCTTTTTTAGCCTCCATTTTAGGAATACATATTTTTAACATTCCATTTTTAAATTCTGCATGTATATCTTCTTCTGTAATATCTTCTCCAACAAAGAAGTTTCTAGAGCATTCTCCATAAAATCTCTCTTTATGAACATATCTTTCATTTTCATCACTGCTATTATTTTTTTCAACTTTAGCTGAAATTGTTAAATATCCATCTTTTAATTCAAGATTGATATTTTCTTTTTCATATCCTGGTAAATCCATTTCTATAATGTAATTATCACCCTTTTCTTTAATGTCTGTTTTCATTAAAGATTGTTCTCTTCTTGTAAAGAAATCATCTCCTCTAAAAAAATCGTCGAATAAATCAAATTCATTCCTTCTTCTTGGTATCATCATCATAAAAACCACTCCTTTAAAAATATTTTTTACGTGTTGATACTCTTTTTAAGGGTATGCACATATATGTAATATTTCCTATTACAATTATATTATACCACTATTTTTAGCAAAGTCAATAGTAGAGTGCTAATTTATTGTGAATTTTTTGTGAACATTTTAATATTCATGAAACACTTGATTTATCAGTAGTTCTATATTAAATTTTTTTCAATTTGTTTTAAAGAGATAGGTCCTTCACGTAAAATTTTTATCCTTTCAGATGTACAATCAACAATAGTGCTTGCTTGTCCTTTTGGAATCTCTCCTTCAAGAATTCCGTCTAATGAAGGAAACTTTTCTTCTATTTCGTCTAAACTTACACATGTAGGCTCTCCACTTATATTTGCACTTGTCATAAATACAGGACTTCCAACTCTTCTTATTAATTCTGCTATTGATTTTGAAGTTGCCATTCTTACAGCAATACTCGTGTATTTTTTATTAATTGAATTAGGCAATTGTATCCTTTTTTCTAAAATTAATGTAATAGGTCCTGGCATAAAACAATCTATTAATTTTTCTGCTGTATTATTAAGTTTTGCAATACTTTTTATTTGTTCTTTATTCGCACACATAATAGGAAAAAGCTTATTAGTAGGACGATTCTTTGTTTCTATTAATTTATTATGTGCTTTTTCTGAATCTATTCTAGCACATAGTCCATATACTGTATCTGTTGGAACCGCTATTATTCCATCATTTTTTAATATTCTTGCTAATTCATCAATTTCATTTTGTTTAAATCTTTTCACCATCTTAATTCCTTTTATTATAATCTTTATCTATCTTCTCATTATTATATGGTTTAAATTCAAATTTAAAACCTATATATTTGTGTAGCTTCATATCTAAAAATTTACTTATATCTTTATTTGCTTGTGAAGATACATCAGTAATTCTGTATGATTTATTATCTATACTAACTAATGGATTAATATATCTTTTCTTACCTTTAACACTAGTACAATACATTTTGTCATTGGGTTCATCACTTTTATATGCTGTTTCTCTTGTTGCATTTTGATATTTATTAAATGATTCTCTTATATAGTCATCTTCACAATTTTGAATAAGATGTATAATCTTTTTATCTGAGTATTTATACAAATCATCTACTGTGATATATCCTTTAATATTCATTGATTTAACAATATCTGCTATAAATTGCATACATAGCCTATCTTCATCTTCAACCCAGCGTGGCCATAATTTTGAAATATCATGTATAAACTCTTCACATAAATCTTTATCTTTAAAACCAATTTCGTCTATTCCATCTTCATTTTTTAATATAGTAATATTATTATAGAATTTTCTTATATCTTCAATTCCAAATACAATTTCTTGATATAGCCCTCCTGATAATGTATATTCAAATCTGTCTGCACTTAATCTAGGTGAATCATTATCTGCTATTGGATAAATATGATAGTCCGAAATTTCATTAATACTAATATTGTCTCTATTTAATAATCTCATTATTTCTTTTGAATCTTTAATTATTTGTTCAGTTCTTTCTTCTGTTGATTCTTGATGTTCTGAATCACCATTTAAAAAATCAATACAGTGCTTAAAAGTAGGTGTTGCTATATCATGAAACAATCCTGCTAAAGTTTGCTTTTTATCTTTTGTAAAATGCCATATTATTAATGCTACAGCAATACTATGAGTAAGTGTAGAATAATAAAATTTATCACTATATACTTTTGTATAGTCAGTACCACAAGACATTCCCACACCATCTAATCTTAGCATTTCTGGAGTATTAATATATTCTTGTAACCATTCAGGAAACTCTGGTGATAGTATTTTTAAGTATTCTTTTACTTCTTCGTTTAAATTATTAAAATATTCTTCCATTTTAAATTCTCCTTCTAATTATTATAAATGTATCCTAATTCGCTATGAATTTCCTTATGACAATTAGAGCATAATAAAATACATTTTAGAGCTTCTGCTTTATAGTCCTTCCAAGACATTGTATTACCTGATCCTATTTTAAAATCTTTTTCTTTAGGATTTTTATGGTGAAATTCTAAAGCATCAACACATTTATTATAGCCACATATAGAACATTTTCCTCCGAGAATTTTTATCGCTTGTTTTTTCATGCTCCTTCTTAAAATAGTTTTTTGATGTTTTCTCGTTTCGTTATTCAATCTTGTAGATTCGCCACTACATTCAAAACAATATAATCTAGATTTAGAATTAGATTCAAATTTTTGTTCACAAATCTCGCATATTTTTATCATTAATTTCACTCCTATTAAGAATTATACTATATTTTGAAAACAAAAACAAGCGAACAAAAAAAATAACAGATAATTATTTATCTGCTACTTTGGCGCCTCGTGCAGGGCTCGAACCTGCGACCTATCGGTTACGCACTACATTAATTTTCATTAACATTATATAAAAATATAATTTGTAGTCTGGACTTGCTCTTTACCATATCTTGTGATTTAGGTAGGTGGTGTAAAGTCTCTACACATAGCTTTCGCCTTGCTCGGTGTTGTCTTCAACATTACTTGCTAAGAGTTTCACCGAATTAGCCACCTTATTCATCTATATGTTTCCATATAGAGCTGCTAACTCTTTAGTCTTATGACTTGCTCGACAGCCGAGCGCTCTACCAACTGAGCTAACGAGGCATATATAAAATCTAGCGATAACCTATTTTCCCAGCAAGGTAACTCGCAAGTATCTTTGGCACTATTTCGCTTGACTTCTGTGTTCGGAATGGGAACAGGTATTACCGAAATAGTCATCATCACTAGAAAATTAATAACTATTTAATTTACATTTTGTATTATATTACATTATTTTCATTTTTGCAATACTTTATACAAAATTTTCTAATTTTTTTGTAAAAATAAAAAGCACACTCAAAAATACATAGATGAATGGCAAGTTTTAGTAATTAACTTATTCGATTCCTTGCTTAACTTTAGTGGTTAAGCCCTCGATTTATTAGTATTGGTTG
>CAMVJW010000031.1 GCA_947167965.1 uncultured Clostridia bacterium
AAATTACTATTTCTCTTTGAAATTCATTATACAACATATTTTAAAAAAATAAAAGACTATCCCAAAATATCTTAGGATAATCTTTTGAATATCATTTTTCAGGGTATCTAAAAGGTATCTAAATCCTTTTTTGTCCGTTTTCTTCCTTGTGCTATTTTTGGCAAACTGTTGGTATTACTGCCTTCCGTGGCACTGCTTATATTTTTTACCGAGACCCACATGGAATGCAGAAAAAAATTTCACTTTTTTGTACGTCCTGTTTCACTTGGGTTTTATAATTTTATATAGAAAAAAATGGCTCAAAAATCACTTATTTATCATCTCAAGGTATCTAAAAAGGTATCTAAATTCTACCTAAATATTGTAAATTCATGTTGATCGAAATATCAAAATTTTCCAATCAACAACTTATAAATGGTATTCTTATCATAAATGCTAATATTAAACCTATTAT
The DNA here is from genome assembly GCA_947167965.1 of uncultured Clostridia bacterium. Classification (GTDB taxonomy): domain Bacteria; phylum Bacillota; class Clostridia; order TANB77; family CAG-508; genus CAG-269. Next base: position 455 of record CAMVJW010000031.1, read on the forward strand.
CAAACTTATTCCTATATTTATAGGTTTCTTGTATAAAACTATACAAGTAGCTATAAATACCATTGTATATAAAATCCCTCTAAAATCAAAATAAAACATTCCTAAGCTAAAACAACTTGCAAACATAACAAATAGTATTAAACTACTTAGAATAATTGATAATTTATTTTCGCTTTTGCTATACCAACATATATATGCAAGTATTGGAGAAATAATAGTAAACGCATACCATATCATCATATAGCTTTTAGGATTAAATCCACTAAAAATAATTGTATATAAATGGTAACTAATGCACATTCCTACAAAAAACAAGAAAACATTAATGCTTGCACGTATTGGTGATTTACTAAATACTGAAATTGCCATTGCTATAAATAACCATATAGCCATTTCAGAAAAGAAATTATTTAAATCCATTCTTTCAACAATATTCATCCACCATACTGAACTATCAATAGCTAAATTATCTAACCATTTAGAAAACATTCCTAAAATTACACCAAGTAAAAAAATCAATATAGTGTTAATTATCTTATTTTTTAATTTTAAATTATTTTCTACTTTTCTAATATTATTTAAAAACTCTTTCATATTATTCACTTTCATATCATTTTATTTCATTACTTTTTCAAACCTAAACATTCCGTCATCTTCTTCATAACAATCTTGTGGTCTATTAGTATCAGGATGTTTTTCATTAAAATATTCTACAATATGAAAGTCTAATCTATTTACATAGAAATGTATATTTCTTTTATCAAAATATGGTGTGCAAGTTTCCCATACTTTTGTATTGGGATATAAATTTTCTATTTCCTTCCAAATAGCCTGTCCTATCCCTTTACTTTGAACTCCCACTTTCACAAATAAGAAATCTAAATGATTATGATTTGTTTTCTCATCAATAGTAACAATAACGCCACCAACTATTTCATCATTATCAATCATCTCATAGGCATAGCTATTAGGATTTTTTAGATTTTCATCAATATCCTTATTTGGTAAAATCAATTCATCAATTTCTCCACACACTGACTCATATCCATATTGGAAAGCATCTTGCATAAGTTTCTTAAATTTAACTGAATCTTTTTTTCTTAATTCTATCAATTCCATTAAAATCTCTCCTAAATACTAATCTAATTTGTTCGCAATATTACAATCTTACGAAATTGTAATTTATCTTGTTTTCAATAACAAAATATCATGCACAAATACTTAATTATGCTACTTAAAATAAAATTTAATTATTTCATTGATTCTTTCACTATTATCATGTTCTTTAATTGATGAAATAATAATATCTGTATTTACTTCTTTTAAATAATATTTATTATATAATTCTTTTAGGAATGAATTAAATTTATCATCACCCATTGCGATTCTTAATTCTTGTAAAAATAGATAAGCTTCTTCATATTCAATTTCCCCATAATTTTGTTCTTCTGAATAGTTATCGGGAGTTGTATTTAAAAATTTATCTTTGTAATCTTCTCTAGCTGTTTCAATTAATTCATCTCTTGATTTTATATTCATTTCTATTGAAGGCGCTATATCATCTATCTCTAAAAGATATTTGTGAGCATCACCATCATATAAGCCAAATAATTGTCTTTCTAAATAAGTTGTGAATCCTTCATCAATCCATGCTTCCGAATATTCATTATTACCAACAGTAGCATAAAACCATTGATGTGCTATTTCATGAGATAATCCATCACTTAAACTCCATGCATCCATTAGTGTTCCATCGTAGAATGAAGTTGCATTAGTCATTATTAAACCTGGATATTCCATTCCACCATAGCCAAAACCAAATAAAAGTGGTGTAACATCTAATTCTGCATAAGGATATTTTCCAATGTTATTTGTATAAACTTTAATAGCATCTTTAATAACAAGTTCTGTTAATTTTCTGTATTTATCAGTATATTTACTGTTTAAATAATAATTATTAATTTTAATTCCTTCTGCTTCAAAAGTATCTTTTTGCATCATATTAGATACTACTATTGCTATATCGCGGATATTATTAGCCGTTATTTTAGTAACTCCATCTTTTGTTTCTTCCTTACCAGTTGCAATTACCAAATAATCTTTTGGATGTTTGATTTCAATTTCATAATTAGCTAAATCATAGCTTCTACTTTCACCATCATCAAAATATGGACTTAATACCCATTCACCATTTTGATTATCAGCTAAATATGGAAAACAAAAAGAAAGTGCATAAATATATCCATCTTTTCTTTTAACATACCCAAATCGATCTTGTCTATCTGGTATATCAGTCTTCATTTCTACTTTTAATCTAGTGATATCATTAGATTTCAACAATTCATTTAATTTAACTTTAATAATACTTTCTTTTTCAATTTTATAATCTAATTGTTGTTCATTACTCTTTATACTGATAATATTGCTTTTTTGCTTGTCATTATTATAATTCTTTTTATTATAAGCATGAATAGATGGAGTCATATCTCTTATGATAATTTCATCAATACTTTCATAAGTATCATTTTTAATTTCAATTTCTACCTCTTCCATTAACGATTTAGTATTGATATCTAAATCTAATTTCATATAATAAGATACTGCATCAATCTTATTACTTTTTATATCTGGTATATTGTTATCTTTTGAGTTTATAATGCCATTATTTTTATTACACACTAAATATAGGCCAATAGCTATAATAATTAATAAACATATACTTAATACTATTTTCTTTTTCATTTATGAACATTCCTTTACATTTCTATTTATCTTTATAGTTTATTATATAACACATTTATAAAAAATAAAAGACTATCCCAAAAAATCTTAGGATAATCTTTTGAATTTCAAATTTGAGGGTATCTAAAAGGTATCTAAATCCCTAAAGTTCCCTTTTTGTCTCTACTACAAAAATCATAAACCGTTGGTATTACTGTTTTCCGTGGCACTGCTTATATTTTTTGCCGACTGCCACATGGAATGCAGAAAAATATTTCACTTTTTGTACGTCCTGATTCAACTGGATTCTGTTAAATGTATATAGCTAAAAATGTGGTAAAAATCATTTATATAGCATCTCAGGGTATCTAAAAAGGTATCTAAATTGATTGAATTTCATTTAAAATATCTTTTTTATAATCATTGTTGTTTATTAGATATTCTATAATTAATTCAAGCTTTTCTCCATCTATTAAAATTACATTATTACTTTTGGCAAGTTCTTTTGCACCAATTGTAAAATTACTATTAGTAATTACTACTCCTTTATCTCCATTATAAAACTTTAATGCCCCAACTATTTCTTGAACAGGAGTATTATCAAGTGTACTACTATAATATTTTGCTTGTACACAATATATATAATTGTTTTTCTTTACAATTAAATCACATCCCTGATCACCTGCTTTTCCAGTATGCTCCGTTTCATATCCACATCTTTTAAATAAATCTATAAGAAATTTTTCAAATTCTATTCCTGTCTTTACATTATTGTATTCTTTTTTAATTTCTGCATCTTCTTTAAGACTTGTAAAATTTCCACTTAAATAATTTTCTTTTTCCCTTTTTAATCTAACAGTTTTTACTTGGTCATTATAATACTTAACATATCCATTCATATTGCTTAAAAGTGCAAATAATTTTTGTATTGAATTAATATTTAAATTTTTTATCTTTTCTATTATAAAATCTTTAATTTCTTCTTCATTATATGATTCATTATAATCACATATCCTCAATAACATTAATCTAATTTCTTGGTCTAAAGGTTCATTGTTATTAATAACACGCTCATCCACATTTTCGTTTATGATTTCTTTTTCTTCTGCACTAATGTGACTATTTTTTAAATCATCTATTAATCTTACAAAAACTTTTAATGTATTTTCGTTTCCTATATAACTATATTCGGAACTATAAAATTCTTTATGTAATTCATACAATTTTGTATAAACAATTTCTCTATCTTTAACATCATCCAACATTTTTAAGGTAATCTTAATAAATTCCGAATCATAATTTATATTTTTAGTCTTTTCTGATAAAAACATTAAAAATGCTATAAGAGTTGAAGAAACAAAAGAATCAATAAAATAGAAATAATACTTTTCTATTTCTTTTTCAAAGTATGATGCCTTTGTTCCTTTTTCAGATTTTACGCCATATCCTTCCTTTTCAGATGCATAGTTTACAATACAATTATTATATAATTTCACATTAGTCAATTTATCAACAGAAAGTGCTATTTCTGTAATATTTCTATTAAATAAATCCTGTTTATCTTTTAAACTTCCATTACCTAGATATTTAAATATTTTGTTCTTAAAATATGTATATGAATCAGAATTAGATTCCATCTTAATAAATTTCTCAAAATATTTATAGTCTAATGTATATAAAAAAGGATCCATATCTTGATCTTTTATATCATAATATATTTTTAACGCTATATCTTCAATCCTAAAGCAAGGAAATTGATAATCACTTAATGTTGAATAAATATTTTTATTTTCAGCTAATATATTTGATACACATTTATAAAAATATGAGCTATAATTCTTGAAATCTTGTATATCCATTTTGCTTATAGTTTCTTTTTTATTTTTTTCTTTTTTTATATTATACTTTTTATTAGTCAATTTTGGTAAAACTATAATTAAAAAAATTCCCAACAGAATTATTGCTGTTCCAACATCATCATTTACATCCATTAATAAAAAACCAATTAATATTATAACAGCAGAAATAATCCTTTCAATTTTACATATTTTTTTCACTTTATTCTCGTCCATAAGACCTCCATAATAAAAAATTTATCTTTTACGACATTATATAACATTTTTTTTAAAAATAAAAGACTATCCCAAAATATATCAGGATAATCTTTTGATTTTCAAATTCGAGGGTATCTAAAAGGTATCTAAATCCCTAAAGTTCCCTTTTTGTACCTTTTTCAAATCCAGTAAACCTTTGGTATTACTGTTTTCCGTGGCACTGCTTATATTTTTTTTGCCGAGACCCACATGGACTTTCAGTTTGCCCAATTCTACTCCACTTTTTTGCATTTTACCCGGCAAAAACGCACATTTTTGCATTCTACTCCACTCTACTCCACTCTGGTCAGCTAGTTATTTGTATCTAAATTTGTATCTAAAAATTTGTGACTTTTATTTAGATAAATTGTAATTT
>CAMVJW010000032.1 GCA_947167965.1 uncultured Clostridia bacterium
CTTATAGCACATAATCTTAAAGCTGAAGGAATTGAGTATAATATAAAAGGATATATTAGACTCAATAAAAAACTCATTAAAGAATCTCTTATAAATACTCTTTGAGTATTTTCATATACGGCACAGAAAGCTGAAACAACATACCAATAACCTAAAAAAAATATAAAAGTAAATACAAAAAAGCATACTAATTTTATTTTTATACATTTAAAAATTTTATCTATATTTATTTTATTTCTTTCTTTACCTTCTAAATGTTTTATCTGATAAATATATTTATCAGTTAAACTCAAAAAGCATATAAATACTTCGATTATTTGTGAGGCAATAGTCGAATAAATAATTTGAGGAATTTGATAAATGAGCTCATATTTACCATAATCAATATGTATTTTGTGCGTTGAAGCACCATTAAAAAAGAAGACATTCATAGCCATATCTGTAGCTAATAAAAATATGAATCGACTTAATTTTACTGGAACCAAATTATAATCATTACAATAAAAAAAGGAGAAAATAACTCTATGCTCTCTTTTAATGAAAGAAAAATATATTCTGAAACCATTTCTTTTATCTTTTTCTACTGCTTCGTTATAATCTAATTCATTTAATTCAAAATCATCTAATGGTTTTTCTGGCTTTTCTGGCTTTTCTTCTATGTTAATCTCTGTTAATTTATTTTTACTTTTTTTTACTCTGTTTTTATTTTTGGATTCTTTTAAAATAGTTTTACTAGACTTAATTTTAAATCCTTGTTTACTTAAAAATCTATTAGTTTTTGTTTTTTTATTATCTGGACTTTCATTATATGGGATTATCTTAATTTCCTTTTTATTTCGTTTTTTAATTTTACTACTTTTAATTTTATTCTTCTTATAATCTTTTTTTCTTTCTTATTATCTTCTTCTTCTGTATCACCTAAGTCTTCTGTTTCAAGAATGGGAAAATTTTTATTTCTGTCTTTGCCTTTCGGTTTAATAAATGATTTCTTTTTTCTAGGAGGAAAATATAAATGAATTATTTTGTCTCTGTCCACAATAATAGGTCTGACTATTGTTTTTAAAGGAATTATTCCTCTGGTAATATGTGCTATTAAACACATTAAATATAAAAAAAACAAAATATATATGAATATACTTCCTAAATTTTTAGTCAAAACTCTTTTTACAAAGACTAATTTATAGCAAAAAACGACTTTATAATTTGAATATTTTAAAACAAAATAAAACATATGAAGAATGGATTTAGGTTCTAAAGGATCAATTTTCTTAACTTGGATTGCACTAATGGTTTCCTCTTGAACAGTACAATCGCAATTAATATATCTTGCATCTAGAGCATAATTTACGAATTTGCAATTACTTTGGCATTGGGCGTCTAGATTATTATAAATATAATCAACTCGATCAGAAAGTACAATATCAGTACCAATCTTGGATTTATAAGGGGTGCACATATCTTTATAAAATCTGTCATTTAAATTAAATATATTATATCCTAATTTATCCATTTCTTCAGCCATTTTTTTTGTTTCCTCACTTATTGTCAAAGGAACATAAATATTAATACTAACTCTTGAACATAAAGATAAATTCAATTTAGTAAAATTATAAGGCTCATAACATTCATATTGAATATTTTTATCTGACTCTTTATCCGTTATTTTTTCTTGTTTTATAAATATTAAAGAATCTTCTTCAGCAACGTGATAATGCTCCTTTAATATTTTTTCACATTCTGAAAAATCTATAATAGATATATTATAATTTTCAGAAAGATTTCCATTCATCAAAAGATCTAATTCATTTTTAGCACTTGTTACTTGAAAAATGGTATCATCTTCTCCTTCAAAAACAATACTTTTTAGATTATCTCCTTTATAGTTTGATAGTATATTAGTTACTACTAAATTATATATCTGAGTATTGTTACTTGTTTGCGTCATTGAACATCTTAAAGTTAAAGGATTTGAAAGGCATCCATATCTTTCCGAATAAAAAGTAGATGTAACTATATTAACATTACTTTCCATATTACTTGTTCTTATGTCTAATTCAGAAGAACTGACGCTATATTTGGTTTTATATGTAGTATCTATTTCATTAAGGATTGCAGTACTAATATCTATTCTTCCCATATCTGTGCTATAAATTGATGAAGTAGTAAAAGCTATACTACTATCAGCAATACTACTTATAGCTGTACTCCCAAGGTTAGTACTACTAATATCTGCACTACTATCCACTATACTACTAATTCCATTTCTATCATCGGCGATACTAGTAACAATTGCACTACTATCCGCTATACCAGTAACAACTGTACTAGCAATTGATGTTGTATCAATTTGAGTTGTCATTTTTGATATTTCTGAAGTAGTTTCTTGAATTGTAAATGTAGTAATTATTGTTGTTTCTTTTTGAACTTGGGTGGTAATAATTTCTTCATATTCACATTGACCTTTTTCTTCAATCAATTTTCTATATTCAGGAGGGCATTGGTTACTAATAGTGCAATGGTAATTGTTTGATTTATCAAAATAATAATAATACTGGCAATTAGCATAACAATTCTCAATATCTAAAGGATTTTTTATTAATTTATAGTCAGATTTGCACTCAATTCACTTATTATTGGCATCATTACCTTCTCCATAACAATATTTACATTTCTCATAACATTTTTTATATATTTCATCAGCTGGGTCTAAATAATAGCCAATAGGTGTCTCATCTTTACATATTGCAGAATTTGGTTTCCCTTCACATTCATTATTTGAGCATTGAAATCCATCTAATTTAGTACCTTTTGGGCATTTATCATAACAAGCATTAAAGTATTCAAATTTATTATTATTTGAACTTTCTGAACAAGAATTTAAACATTGCTTATTTGACATATCAATTTTTGGTTTAGATATTGTAAAACAAGAATCATCACAAACTGAAATCCCACCTTGATAAAATATAACTTGTCTTGTAGGAATATCTTCTAGGCAATATTTTACACCCTCGGCCAGACTTCCAAATATTTCATTTATATTATTTAAACTATCCTTTAAAAAATGTCTTAAATTCAAGAAGACCAATGAACTACAATTATAAAACATATGATCCATAGATTGCACTTTTGTAGTATCAAATAGTTCTAAATTGATGCTTTTTATATTAATGCAATCTTTAAACATATATTCCATTGTTGTCACATGAGAAGTATCAAAAAAATTCATTTCCATTACTACTAAGCTGTAGCATTCACAAAAGAATCCATTTAAATTATCGACTAAGGAAGTATCTAATGATCCAAAATTAATTGTTTCTAAGCTATAACAACCCTCAAATATCCAATCCAACCTTTCAACTTTAGATCTACCAAGAGGAGTAAAATCTATATTTTTTATTTTTCTGCATTTTTGTACTATTTTTTCCATATTAATAGAAGTAGGTGTACTAGCAGTTCCAAATTTTATGTGTTCTAAAAGGTCACATTGATAAAACATCAATACCATATTATTAACCCTTGAAAAATCCCAATGAGACAAATCAATTGACACTAATTTATCACATTCCCTAAATGTTTCGTGTAAATTAATAGGAGAAGCAGTATATTTAGTTCCAAAAATTATGTTCTCTAAAACATCACATCCACTAAACATCTTTTCCATAGTATCAACTTTGGAAAGATCTAAATCTGTTAAATCTATTGAGGTCAGTTTATCACATTCAAAAAACATATTTGCTGTGTTTTGAACTAAGGAAGTGCGTGTATTTTCTAGATTTATTGATTTTAAATTTGAGCATCTATAAAACATATTTTCCATGTTATTAACTTTAGAAAAATCTAAATTAGATAAATCTATGGATTTCAAATTATAACACTCATAAAACATATTAATTGTTCTTTCAACGGAGGAAGTATCTATATTCCTTAAATTTATTGATTCTAAGTTATTACAGCCGTAAAACATCCATATCATATTGGTCACTTTTGAAGTGTCTAAATGCGATAAATCTATAGTTTTCAAACTTCGACAGGAATTAAAAGCAGATTCCATATTTGTTACTTTAGCTGTATTTAGCTTAGATAAATCTATGGTTGTTAAACTGTGACAATTTTCAAAAAATTGGCCCATGTTGGTAACTTTTGAAGTATCAATATTATCTCCAAAGGTAACTTTAGCCAAATTTGAACAACCATGGAACATTGATTTCATATCTTGAACTTGAGAAGCATCAAAATGTGATAAATCTACTTCTATAATATCATATAAATAGTAAAACATTGAATTACATGAAGTTAATTGATTATTGAATTTAATAATAACATTATTTCTACCTGGGGTTAAATCGCATGTTTGATGACATACATCATGTTTATTTCCATTTACATATACTTCATCAGGGTGATAATAAAATCCAGAGTGAACAACAGCTTTCCATCCTCCTTCACCCCAGCCTTCCATAACTAAATGGATTTCTGTAGCTGCTTGAATTGATATGGAGCCCATAAGAATTAAAATTAAAACCATTTGCAAGCTTAATTGAGAATATTTTCTCCTTAATGCTCTTTTAATGATTTGATTAGGAACAAATCTCTCATTCGACATTATTTTTTTATGTATTTTATTTTAACAATCTTATTTTATTAAACAAGATATATA
>CAMVJW010000033.1 GCA_947167965.1 uncultured Clostridia bacterium
ACAAAAGAAATTGAAATGGATGCTTTAATTGCTGATACAGGAACAATGGTACTTCCAACAATTGGCTCTGTAGCATTAGTTGCAGATTCAGGTGGAGAGTATTATGGTGTTAATGTTTATCAATTAGTAAATGGCGAAATAAAAAAATTAGGAGCAATTAATTGCGGTGCTGATATGGTTAAAGAAGCTACATATTCAGTTGAAACTAAAGGTGAAGCAACAGCTGTTATTACAGCAAATAGAAATGGCGAAATAACTAAAAAAGAATTTGAAATGTCAGCAGCAATTGCTAAAACAGAAGTTATTGATGTTTTAGGATGTGGTAAAGTTGTTTTAGTTGCAGAAACTGGTGGAGAATATTATGCATTTAAAGTATTTAGATTAAGCGAAGATTATACTAATGGTAAAACACAAGGTATTGTTGAAGCAGGTACAATAAATTATTTATTTTAGATTAATTAGTGCTAATGGCACAATAAATTAAACTCTAACTACTCATAAAAGCTGTTAGAGTTTTTTTTGACAAAAATACTTGATTTTCAGCTAAATATATGCTAATATATATGAGTGGTGCTTAGAAAACTTTTGAAGCTCTAAGTCATTCAGTAGCCTAGAGTCTACTTATAGATTCTAGGTGTTTTTTATTATTTGTTCAAAAATTATTGATATTTTCTTTAAATTATGTTACATTTGTATCAATAAATCGAATTATATAAGAGAGCTAGAAATAAAGTATGTGTTTTTTTCGCATACCTGTTTCGAAATCGCTCCTTAAAAAATTATATATTTGCATTATATCACATTTTTATATAAAAAACATAAAAAAATAAAAAATATTCTCTAGATAAGTAATTATTTTTTGCTTTTTTTAAAAACAAAAAAAAGAGTTCGAAATGAACTCTAAATAATTGGTGCGGATGAAGGGACTTGAACCCCCACACCGAAGTACTGGTTCCTAAGACCAGCGCGTCTGCCAGTTCCGCCACATCCGCATTTTGTTTACAAAATTTATTTTAGCATAAATTACACTTAAATGTCAAGACTTTTTTGTAAAAAAAATTAGAGAAGTATTTTTTTTTTTCTAAAAATATTGAAAAAAAAGCAAATATGTTATATGATAAATAAGAAAGTTGAAAATAGGGAGATTATATGATTAAAAAAATATATGAAAAACTAAATAAAAATTATATTATAATTATATTAATAGCAGTTTCAATATTTATTCCATATATAAAAAGTGGAATAATTAGAGGAGATGATTATATTTGTCATATTGCAAATCTTTTTTCTATAGATAAATATATATCATTAAAGGATTTTAACCTTTTACCTTCCAAAATAAATCCAGTAATGGCAAACAATATGGGATATGGAAATTCTATTTTTTATCCTCAACTTAGTTATTGGGGAACAATACTAATTCATTTAATTATAAAAAGATTAGGCTTTACTCTTATTTCCAGCATAAAAGTATTTGAATTTATTACTGTAATTTTATCTGGAATTATGATGTATAAGATGATGGAAACCGTATTTAAAAACCAAAAAGTAGCACTTACTTCTGCTATAATATATATGTGCTCACCATATTTTTTAAATGATGTATTTCTAAGAATGGCATATACAGAGATGATGATATTCATTTTTATCCCTATAATATTTATAGCTATATATCATTTATTTAATAAAGAATATAATAAATTTATTAAGTATTTTGTTATAGGTTACTGTGGAATGATACTTTCACATTTGGTAATTACTGTATTCTTTACTATAATTCTACTAATAATATTATTAATAAATATTAAACAATTGCTTAACAAAGAAGCTATATTAAGTATTATTATATCTGGGATTTTAATTTTAGGAATAACAGCTCCTTTTACTGTACCTATGATAGAACATAAAATAAATGGAGAATATATTGTATTTCAGCCAGAGGGAATGGCTAATATTCAAAAAATTCATTCTCATAGGCTAAATTTAGAAGAATTATTCTTATCGACATCTAAGAAAAAACCTAAATATGTTAGTACAATAACATTAATCTTAGCTGCAATAACGATAATTAACCACAAGAATCTGAAAAAAGACAAGATATCTAATAAAATTTTTGTTGCAACTATAATTTTAACATTGATATCTATTATAATGACACTTAAAATTATAAATTGGAACTATATGCCTAAACTGTTATGGAATATTCAATTTCCGTGGAGAATGTGTACTTTTATCAGTTTTGGATTTAGTGTCATTGCCGGCATCTCTATGTTTAGCTTTGAAAATAAAGAAGTTCAAAAAATACTATTAATTCTTATATGTGTTATTTTATTAACAGATGTTTCGAGAATCACACATTTAAAGAATATCAATAAAAGCGAAGTTATAAAGGCAAAAGATGTTTCAAGCTTGGAAAATAAAGCTTGTGGAGCAAGAAGAGAATATTTACCTTTAAAAGCAAAAGAGAATATAGAATATTTAAAAAGCAGAAACAATGATATTTTAATAAAAAAGGGAAAAATTGAAACAATAGAAATTTTAGAAAATAAAACGCCTTATTTAAAGTTTAAAGTAAATATAAATAACATGGATAAAGCTACTCTAGAAATTCCTAGACTATATTATTTAGGTTATTCAGTAAATTTGCAAACAGAAGATGGAGATATAAAAAAAATTAATTATTATGAAAATGATAATGGATTTATAGAATTTGAAATTGATAAACCTGGAACAATTACTGTTTGTTATAGTGGAACATTTTTATATAATATAGCAAGAATTATTTCAATTGTTTCAATTATTGTGTTTGTCATAATATTAAATAAGAAAAAAATATATTTATGGACTAATAATGTAAAAAATAGTATAATTTTGAAAAGGAAGTCTTAAATGAAGAAAAAGTTAAGTATTATAGTGCCAGTATATAATGTTGAAAAATATATAGATAAATGTCTAGAAAGTTTGGTAAATCAAACTATAGATAATTATGAAATTATTATTGTAGTGGATGGTAGCGAAGATAATAGCATAGAAATTGTAAGAAAATATGAAAAATTATATCCTGAATTAATTACTTTTTATGAAACTGAAAATCATGGACTTTCAGCTGCAAGAAATTATGGACTTGAAAGGGCTAATGGTGAATATATTGGCTTTGTTGATTCAGATGATTGTGTTAATATAGAAATGTTTGAAAAGTTATATAATTATGCAACAAAAAATAACTGTGATATGGTTGTTTGTGACTATTATCAAATAACTGATAATGGCAATAATCTAAAGAAATTAGAAATAGAAGAAAATGATACTAGAGAAAGTATTGTTATTAAATCTAAACCTTATGCATGGAATAAGATTTATAAAAAAGATATTTTCAATACTTACAATATTAAATTTCCAGAGGGCCTTATCTTTGAAGATATATGTTCAGTGTATCCATTGTTAATTCAAGCTGAAAAAATTGGATATGTGGCTGAGCCTTTGTATAATTATACTTTTAATAGAAATGATTCTATAATGAATAACAAAAAAATTAAGAGTTTAAGTATGTTAAAAGTATTAAAAATTTTTAATAACTATTGTAAGGAACATAACTTATTTAAAAAGTATTATAATTTAATTTGCGAAGTAAACGTAAGACATATATACTACAGGATAAACAAAATAAATCAAAATGCAAATACAAAATTATATAATTTAAGATTTGTATTTAAATCATTTGTAATGTTAAACTTGAATTTTCCAAGATGGAGGACACAATGTGAATATTCCAGAAAAATGAAAAAAAGGAAAAAAATGTTGATATATTTACAGCTAAAAATATTATTAAAGGAGACCAGATAAAAAATGAAAGAAAAAATTAGTATAATAGTTCCGATATACAATGTAGAACCATTATTAAGAAGATGTATAGATAGCTTGTTAAAGCAAACATATGATAATTTAGAAATAATTTTAATAGATGATGAATCACCAGACAATTGTGGAAAGATAATAGATGCTTATGCTAAAATGGACAACAGAATTAAAGTAATACATCAAAAAAATGCAGGTGTATGTGCAGCAAGAAATGCCGGCTTAAAGATTGCTACCGGAGACTATATAGGCTTTATTGATCCAGATGATTGGGCAACACCAGATATGTATGAGTATTTATATGATAATGCAAAAAAATATAATTCAGCGATAACTTGTTGCAGATACTATAGAGTAATACCTAATAAAGATATAACTGTAAGATCAGATGGAAAACTATATATCTATAACACAGAAGAAGCAATAAAAGAATTAGTTAGTGATTTTACAATTAGATCAGTTTTTTGGAATAAATTATTCAAAAAAGAAATTTTTGATGGGGTAACATTCCCAGAAGGAATGATTTATGAAGGAACTTATTTAGTACATAAATTATTTGAAAAGACAGACAAAATTGTTTTCTTACCAGATGCAAAATATTACTATTATAAATATGATAAAAGCTATGTAAATACTATAACAGTTAAGAATCAATGCGATTTTGTTTTTGCACATTTATCTAGATACAATGATTTATATAAAAAATATCCTAAAATTAAAAAAGTATTATTAGAAAACGTAACAAGAGAA
>CAMVJW010000034.1 GCA_947167965.1 uncultured Clostridia bacterium
TAATCGGTAACTAGAATTTAGTTCTTCCAAATAGAATTTACTATTTCACTTGACCTTTAGTATTATTTATTAAAAAATGCACTCCATTTGGATTGTACTATATTAACCTTTTTATTTTGGTATACCTAATAGTGTGTTCTTTAGTTTTCTTTTACATTTACTCCATAGGTTCTTTTGTTTCATTTATATTAATGAAGTATGCTAATTTACCTTTGTAAGTAAATAGTATATCATATTTACCTTCTGGATAATCTATATTAACATATCCTTCTCCAACATATTTATAATTATCTATTTCTGGTGTTTTATAATCTAAAACAAAACCACCTTTATCATTTGCTAATTCTTCTAATTCAGTTAGAGACATTTTTTCTAATTCTTCAGCTGTCTTATGTGGTACAACTAGAATTTTAACATCACTTGCAGTTTTAGAATATTTTGTATCGATATAAAATTGTATATATTCATTTAAATAAAATGAAGTATTGATTCCTTCTTTTTTGTATCCTTTAGCAACTAATTTTTTCATTAATTCTTCACCATTTAAATCAATGTCTTCATAACTATGTCTGTTTCCCACAAGAATTATTCCATCTATAATAAAATCTGTTTGTTTTGGTTTTCCTTCTTCATCAACAATTTGAGTTAATTTTCCATCAAAGTAATTATATTCATATTTTTTATTGTTAGATTCTGTTGTATTAGTAGTACTTTCATTTTTTTGTGTAGTTTGAACTGTATTTGTAACTTTATTCTCTTCTTTTTTATTTCCACAACCTATTAGAACAAATAATCCTATTGCTAATACTATTATTAAACAAATTATTAAAATTACTATTTTTTTCATAATTACCTCCAATTTTTTAATTTTCTTTTGGTTTTTCTACTTCAGAGCCAATATAATAATCTCTTAAATGATATCCTTCTTCAACTTTATTAATATTTGAAAATGTTACTGTTATTCCATATTTCTTACTAACTTCCCAAGCTTTTTCTCCAAAGCCAAAAACATAATGGAAAAATATATCATCTTCTTTGTCAATTTCTATTGGTTTTTTATTTCCGATTCTATCTTGATAATAGTATGCTCTTTCAACAATTTTATTTATCGTAGTTTCTGGTTCAACAATATTGCTTTCAATTATATTTTTATTCTTTGCAATATAATGTTTGTCTGTCCATACACCATTTTCATATGTGCCAACATAATATTCAGAGTCTTTTCCTTTTATCCACTGAAACCAGAATTTATTTCCTATTCCACCAATATAGTAATCTAAATCATCTCGGTAACCAATAACAAATTCAAAGCCATTATTTTCTTTTACAAGGTTCATAAATGCTTCTTTATTCATATTAACACCTCCCATCTTTCTCAATTTTAAACTCAAAATTATAATATCATATCTTATAAATCTTTTTAAATATTAAAAAAGCTTTTTTCTTCACCTTATTTCATACTTACATTCTAAATAGGTATTCTGCTAAAGCATCATAACATTCATCTCTATTAACCAAAAGATTTTCTTCACGCATTCGATTTAGCTCGCTTATAGTAACAAATTTAATTGCTTGCACTTCACTTGATTGAAACCTAATGTTTGAACTATTTAATCCTGATTGTCTCAATATGAAAAAATCATAATATTGTCTATCAAAATAATTTTCATTTACATATTCTTCTTTTCTGTAAGAAAACATAAATCTAAAATCTTTGACATCTACTGAATATCCAAGGCTTACACTTACTTCCTCACTAATTTCTCTAGTCGCAGCCATTAAAGAATCTTGTCCAGCAGATAAATGTCCAGTAACAGAAATATCCCACTTATCAGGATTTTTATCCTTATTATGACTTCTTTGTTGAAGTAATATTTCATTCTTTTCATTAACAATTGCAACAACAATAATTCTATGCCATAATCCTTGTTTATGAACCTCACTTCTAGTTTGTACTTGTCCTGTTTTTATACCTCTTTCATCAAGAACATCAATCAATTCTTCGCTCATAATATTTCTCCTTTTTTAAATTTTTAATTACCACATAACTCTTTCATCATTTTGCTACCAATAACTGTTGTAGAAATTTTTTTATTTGGGTTTAAATTAGACAAAATTACAATTCCTATATTTTTTTCTTTATTAAATGCAATATAACTATTAAAATTAGTTGTTGCTCCATTATGCCATACAAAATTATTTTTTGAATCTATCATCCAAGTCATTGCAATTTTATTTATATTTATATCTAGCTTATTATACATATAATTACTAACATTTATTTCTTTTCTGGGATTATATGTATTAATTGAATTTTGATTTTCATTATTTAGATATATTTTTAAATATTCTGCCATATCTTCTATATTTGAAATAATTGCTCCTGCTGGTATATATCCATCTTCATTTTTCCAATTCCAATAACCATCTAAATTTCCTTTTCCAGTAGCCACCTTTGTATCTTCTAATTTCAAATCAGTATTTATAAAATCATTCATTAAGCTTGTAAAGTCCTTATTGTAAACTTTTTCTAAAACAAGTCCTAAAACTGATATTCCAAAGTTAGAATATTCAAATTCGTAATCCTTATCTTCTAAATTGATATTTTTTACTTTTTTTAATATGTCTGCTTTGCTAATTCCATAAAAATCATTATCTTGACTAAACTTATTTACAATCATTTGACTTTCAAAATAATATGCTTTATAACCAGAAGTATGAGTTATAAGTCTTTCTATTGTTGGATAATATTTATTATTATCCAGCTCTAAATATTTATCTATTGAATCATTTATATTTATTTTATTTTCATCTATTGCTCTTGATAATAATAACGCAACATAAGTTTTACTAATAGATCCAATCTCATAATCGTAAATTGTATTTTCTTGCTTCATATTCTTGCTATAAACTTTATATTCCACATTTCCGTCTTTTATTATTGCAATAGATATTCTAGTTTTATCATCATTTTTCGTTGTATATTCAATCATATCTGTCGATGACATTTTTTCTAATTTATTTAATTGAACCATTTTAAACATAAAACTTCCTAAAATATATAAAATAATAATTCCTATAAATACAAAAATAATTTTCAAAACTATTCTTTTTATACTAATATTTTCTTTTACAGAATCTTTATAATGATTTAAATGTATACCAATATGTCCGATTCCAAGTATTAAAGTTGATATAATTAATAGAATATTATTTCCATATATTCCTAATATTAGAAATGTAAATACAGGTAAAGTAGCTCCTGCAACTGGGATTCCCAAAATACTACTATACTGTTCTTTCATTGTTTTTTCACTTTTAAAATATCTAATCCAATAAATTTCATATAAAATCATTAAAATAAAAGCTATTATTAAAAGAAGTGAAGATTCAGAAAAATTATTTATATTAAAATCTTTAAATATCAATGATATACATGTTACAAGAATTTCTCCAGTTCTTTCCAATAGTAATAATAATGTGTTTTCATATTTAACATATTTATCATATTCTTTAGGTTTATTTCTACTCCATATTATATTAGGAATCATAAGCATTAATAAAAATATTAATCCTATATACGAAAATCCAAAATGCATTTTATATCCTCCCACTAACTTTTCATTTTCTTGGATATACTTATGGATATACTATTATACTTTTCTATAAAAAGCAAATATACAAATAAATATTTTATATCTACCATAGATATTGTAATTTATCTCTTTTTATATATAATAAGTTCTGGATTATCTCCATTTATCCCATACTCACTTATAAGTATAAAATTCATATTTGCAATTATTCCAAAACATCTAATTATTTCTCCATCATTAAATTCACATTCTACTTGATTTCCTAAATATATTTCATTATCATCTAATAATTTTACATATTCTCCATTTGGAATAGGGTAACTTAAATTTACAAATACTCCATTTAAAGGATTTAATTCTTTTATTCTAGGCATGCCTTGAATATTCAACTCATTAATTTCATCTATTAATTGCTTTTTAAAAATTTCGTAATTTTCTTTTCCCCCTGTAAGAATATATTTGGCAACAAAACATTGCTTCCCAAAAGGACACCCTTTAGTTATCATACACCCTTTACAATTATTATTTTTTCCAAAACCACAATTACTACAATCAGCTCCACATATTGATTTCATATCCAATTTCTCCTTAAACTATTATATATTTTTCTTTATTAAACCATCTTTATTACAATAAATATATATTAT
>CAMVJW010000035.1 GCA_947167965.1 uncultured Clostridia bacterium
TTTTTTAGCTCTAGGTTTTGGAGATGTATAACTAGCTCTGCTTTCTCCACTTTCTCTTGATTCTCCAGAACTTGAAATCGAGAATGAACTTCTTGATTCTCCACTACCTCTTGACTCTCCATAACTGCTATAGCTAGGTGTATAACTTGAATATGATGCTCTTGATTCTCCTCCTCTTGATTCTGACATAAAAATACCCCCTTTAAATGATAATTACACTATCTATGCAATTATCTATTACACTTTTAAAAATTTTTTCTATATATGTCATTTGTAACTTATCAAATACTTCTTTTCTAAATATTGGGTTATCTATTTCACTTCTATATTTAGTGTTTTGTATATCATATAAATAGGCACATACTACTTTATTTGTTTTGCTTTTAAAATTATTTATTATGTCTTTAATGTATTCCTGTAAATAATTTGTTTCTACATCATATATGCTTTTTATATAATCACTAATATTCGACATCAATATTATATCATAATTTGCTGAATTTGGCAAGTTTGACAAATTTATGTTTCTATAATTTGCATTAATTAATGTTATATCCTTATCTTTTATATTTTCTTTGGCACAATTAAAAGCTATTTCATCTTTTAAATATAGATTTGTATTAAACTTTACTTTGTTATTATCGTATTTATTATTAAATATATATGAATTTCTCAATTTGTAGCCATCATAACCAAAGTTTTGATATATCATATCCCAGCAACTAGCTGTATTTTTGGTTAGATATTTTCTTAAACTTTTATATGTAATATAATCAAAAGCTCTTTTATTCTTATCAATGTCATTTGTTTCATTTATCATAAAAAATCTCATAAAATCTTGATATTCTAAATTTTGTAAAGCTACCAGCTTTAATTCTGTATATATTAATGATAAATAATTTATATCAAATCCTACAACTGTTTTAGCACCTTTATAAAAAGCATTTATTATATGATCTCCAGATGCTGCTACAGTTAATATATCTTTATCTTTAAAGTCTATATAGTCAAAATACCCAGATATATTTTCAGTTGTAAATGAATAGATTTGAGATAAATCGCTAAAATTATCTATGTCTATATCTTCTATATTTAAATTTCTTTCTTTTTCATTTATATATTTTATAAACATTATTTTCTCCTATTTACTGGACAACCTTTTATTTGATTTTCTTCTATATATTTTAAATAATTTTGTATTGGTTCCGAATTTATAATCTCTCTAAATGTATTGTATTTTAGTGTTAGGTTTGATTGATATTCAGAATTATTTGCAACAATCCATGTGCATGGGGATACTTGTCCTAGATTATTTATATATAAGAATTTTTTTACTGCTGGGCAACATTCTTCTGCTTTACACACTTTATTTTCAGTAAAACTATATTTTACATGTATTTGCTTTTCATATTTTAGAGCCAATTTATCTATTTCATTTCTTACTGTATCTATTGTTTTTTTAGAGATTATTGTTTCATCTCCATCTAATCTTCCAACTGCCTCCATAAAAGAAAATATAATCTCATCAGCTTTTAGTTCTATTGCTAATCTAACTATATCTTCTAAATTATCCTCATTTTGCTTATATATTACTGTACCTATTCTTATATAAATATTATTATGTGTCAAATACTTAATCCCTCTTAAAGTTCTCTCAAAAGTATTTTTTCCTCTTACAAATTCATGTGTATTTTTATCAGCCCCATCCAGACTTACATGTACCATTGGAAAATTCATATTTTTTAATTCCTTTGCAATATCTTTTGTAATTAGTGAAGCATTTGTAGAAATATCCATATCAAAACCTAATTCTGTTGCATATTTTAGTATTTCTGTCATGTCTTTTCTTGTAAATGGCTCTCCACCTGTAAATTTTATATATGTAAAATTATTTTCTTTTAATTCTTTAATTGTTCTTTTTACTTCGTCTGTCGTTAATTCATTTTCATATTTTATTGTTTCACTACTAAATATACAATAACTGCAATGATAATTACATGTATTAGTTATTTCCCACAAAACTCTTCCACCATTTTCTGGTATTCTAAATAAACAAAATGGATATCTATTCATTTAAAGTCCTTCTTTCTTCAAAATATTTTCATATTGATCTATACTAGGATTATTACTTGTATCTATGATGTAATATTCTTTATTTAATTGCTTTATTTTTTCTATTTTCTGTTCATTTGTTAATTGTAAGTTCATTCTTTTTATAATTTCTGTTTTTCCTAAATCACCATTTTCTAGTCGTTTTATTTGTATCTCTTTATCACAATAAATCATTATAATACTATCCACTATATCACATAACTCATCTTCTATAAGTAATGCCCATTCTATAAATGTAAAACCATCATTTTGTTCTATTTGTTTCATTAGATAATTTTTTATTTTAGGATTTATAAATTTCTTATAAATTTCCATTTCATTATTATCGTTATATATCTTTTCATTTAGCTTTATTCTATCTATATTTTCTTCTAATAATATGTTTCTTCTAACATCATCTACGTCTATAAAAAATGCTTTTGCATTCTTATTTTTACATATTTTCTTAAAATTTTCTATTGCATAGCTCTTTCCACTTCCTATTGAGCCAGTTATTCCAATTACCTTTTTCACTTATTTCTCCCAATCTATTCCATATCTTGAAGGACAGAATGATAAAAATTTTATCTTTCCTTCTTTATTTCTTAATTTTTCTAAATCTTCCCATTCCTGTACATCTCTAACAATTTTATAATCTTTTTCTTTTAATTCACTTATTAAACTATCAATATCTTGTAACATTTCTGAATTAGTGTAATCTTGATTTTCTAATAATGGTTTATCACTATGTATATATTGTGTTGGAATTTCTTTTTCTTTTGATAATTTGTTATAAATTGTTGTTCCTAATCTTAAAGTTAGAAAATGTCCTCTTATTTCATCAGGTTGTATTTCTAATATAAATTCTATTGTTTTTTTCATATCTTGTTGTGTAGTTGTTGGTAAATCAAATATAAAACTTGTTCTTACTCTATAACCTATCTGTTTTACTTCTTTTATAACTCGTTTTGCATAATTTACATCAAATTTCTTATTATTGTTTTCTAATACTCTTTGACTTCCAGATTCTATCCCAAAATGAACCCATCTAAAACCAGCTTTAAACATTAGTTCAAATGTTTCTTTGTCATAAGTATTTATACTTGCAAGACAACCTAACCTTATTTTTATATTTTTCTCTATAATCATATTGCTTATTTCTTGCATTCTTTTTTTACTTGCTGTTGCATTATCATCTAAAAATATAATTTTTTTTGTATTATATTTTTGAATTAAATATTCAATTTCTTTAACTACATTTTCAGCACTTTTTCCTCTCCAACTTCCCCAATAGTTATATGTAGGACAAAAATCACATTGATTTATACAACCTCTACTTGTTAATATACTTCTTATATCTATATAATCTTTTATATCTGCTAAATCTCTATTAGGCATAGGTAATTTATCTAAATCATATTTTTCTTTAGTTGGATTGTTAATAATTATTTTATTATCTTTTTTAAATACAATTCCATTTATCTTTGTTAATTCTGTTGCATTGTAAATATCGGTATTTAAAATGCTTTTTATAGTATTTTCTGTTTCTCCTATTATTCCTATATCAAATTTTATAATATCAATTATTTTTGGATTATATGTTACTGTTTTTCCAATCATAATGATCTTAATATCATATTTTCTTATTGTCTCACATATTTTGGCAATGTTTTCTAATGCTTTTTGTGTATGCAATGGTATATGATAATCATAAGAAATTACAATTATGTCTGGTTTGAATTCTTTTTCTATGTATTTATTCAAATCCTTGCAATCTAATTTTTTACAATCCATATCTAAAAATCTAACATTATGATGTAATTCTTGTAAATAAGTGCCTAATGTTAATATATCTATGGGCTCTATTAACAATTTTTGTTCTGATAATGGTATGTTTGGTGGATTAATTAATAATATATTCATAAACATTCTCTTTTCTTCTCGTTTTATTTGTTCCTCGCCATCTAAACAAGTATATCAACTCTTCTTTGTTT
>CAMVJW010000036.1 GCA_947167965.1 uncultured Clostridia bacterium
ATATATAGTAGTAATACAACAAAGCCTGAAAATATCTTAAATGAATATATATCAAAAATAAATGAAGCAAAATATAATGAAATGTATGAGATGATTAGTGATAGAAGTAAAGGACAAATAACTGAAGAAGATTTTGTCAAAAGAAATAAGAACATCTATGAAGGTATAGATATGTCGAATTTAAAGATAGATATAAAAAATATTGAAAAAGAATCTTCAAAGAAATATGCTATAACATATATTACTAGTATGAATGTATCTGGACAAAATATATCATTTGAAAATAGATCAAATATAATTAAAGAAGATAATAAGTTAAAAATAGACTGGTCTTCAAATATGATTTTTCCAAATCTAAATGGTACAGATAAAGTTAAAGTTTCTACATCAAAGGCAATAAGAGGTAAGATACTTGATAGAAATGGAAAAGAACTTGCGACAAATGGTAAAATATCTTCAGTAGGCATTGTACCTGGAAAATTGGGTGAAAATAAAACTGAAAGTATAAATAAAATAGCAGAGTTATTAAATTTATCTTCAGAAACAATCGAGAATAAGTTAAAAGCATCATGGGTTAAAGATGAAAGCTTTGTACCTATAAAAAATGTATCAATGGACGAAAACGACTTAAAAGAGAAATTGTTACAAATAAAAGGAGTTATGATTTCTTCAACTAATGGAAGAATATATCCTCTTGGAGAAGCAACTGCACACTTAACTGGATATATTCAATCTATAACAAAAGAAGAATTAGAAAAGAATCCTGAATATTCATCTACAAGTTTAATAGGAAAAACAGGTTTGGAAAAAAGATATGAAAAAGAACTAAAGGGCAAAGATGGAATAGAAATCTATATTACAGATAGTGAAGGTAACAAGAAAGATACAATTATAAAAAAAGAAAAAGTTGATGGAGAGAATATAAAAATAACTATAGATTCAATAATTCAAAACAATTTATATAAAGAATTAAAAAATGATGAAGGCTTATTTGTAGTTATGAATCATAAAACAGGTGAAATAATTGCATTAGTCAGCACACCTAGTTATAATGTAAATAAAATGGCATTAGGAGTATCTAGTGAGGAGTGGAAAGAATTACAAGAAAATGAAAAGACACCATTACTTGCAAGATATACACAAAAGTATTGCCCAGGTTCAACCTTTAAGCCAATTACAGGAGCAATTGGACTTTCAACAAATTCTTTAAAAACTACAGATACATTTAGTTATTCGGGAAAAAGTTGGCAAAAAGATAAATCATGGGGAGATTATAATATAACAACATTAACAGCATACAGCGGAGAAAAGAATTTGAAAAATGCTTTAATACATTCAGATAACATTTATTTTGCTCAAGCAACATTACAAATTGGCAAAGATAATTTCATAAATGGATTAAAAAAATTAAAATTTGGAGAAGATATAGATTTTGAATTTAATCTTTCAAAATCACAATTTTCGAACTCTGATACTATAAAATCAGAAACATTACTAGCAGATAGTGGATATGGACAAGGACAAATTTTAGTTAATCCAATACATATGGCATCTATATATTCAAGTTTTGCAAATAACGGAAATATGGTAAAACCTTATTTGGAGTACAAAGAGAATAAGGAAACTGAATACTTAGCTAAAGAAGTATTTACGAAAGATGCAGTACAAGAAATAAAAAATGACTTAATTCAAGTTGTCGAAAACCCTGAAGGTACAGCAAAAGATATGAAAATAAATGGTGTAACAATTGCAGGAAAAACAGGTACAGCTGAATTAAAGGTTTCAAAAGATTCTGAAGGAGATACAATTGGATGGTTTGATTGTTTTACAGTTGATGATAGCAATATGCCATATGTTATTGTCGGAATGGTAGAAAAAGCAAATAAAAATGGTGGTAGCCACTATGTAATTCCAATGATAAGAAGATTGTTTATTAAATAAAAACATTGTAAATATAATAATTAAGTGATATAAAATTAGGTTAGCAGTTGCTAATCTAATTTTTTTAAAAAAATTCTATAAAAAATGCAACCAAATAAAATAATGTGCTAATATACAAGTAAAAGATATCTTATATAAAAGGAGTTTAGATCTAAATTGAAAGTAGAAGATAATAAAATATACCATTATATCGAAAATGGAAATCTGCAGATTAAAAAAATAATAGGTGATTATAGTAATTATATAAATACAATAATAAGAAATTCATACATAAATTTATCAAGTGAAGATACAGAAGAAGTTGTTTTAGATGTGTTTTTGACAATATGGAAGAATCAAGAAAAACTAGATATTAGTAAAAGTATGTCAGCATATATAAGTGGAATAACAAAAAATTTGGTTAAGTACAAATATAGACAATATAAAGAAAATCAGAATATTGAAGAATATGATGAAAAAATAGTAGATACTTCAAATATAGAAATAGTAATATCTCAAAACGAAAGGCAAAATGTAATATCAAGTGAACTTGATAAAATGAAAGCTGAGGATAGAGAAGTTTTTATAGAATATTATTATGATGAGAAAAGTATTAAAGATATTTCAAAAATATTCAATATGTCTGAATCGAAAGTAAAATCAAAACTATTTAGAACAAGAAAAAGACTAGGCAAAGCTTTAAAGAAAAGGGGGTATGGTGCTAATGAACAATAATGAATTATTTAATAAATTTAAAAGAAAAGTAGCTATATATAATTTTGACCAAGAATACAATAATAGCTCAAAAGCAAGAATATATCCTCTAAAAAAAGATGTAAAAGAATGGAGGAAATATTTTATGAAGAAAAGAATATTGCAAACATTTGCAACTTTAATAGTAATCTTTACTTGTGGGATTACAGTATATGCAGGAATAAAAGGAAGTTCAAATTTTAAAGACATGGGACTACTTAAAGTAAGTGAAAATTTTGAAGAAAAAAAGATTGAAGTTAATAAAACAATTGAAAATGAATATGTAAAAATTGAAATAACAGATGTAGCAAGAGATAGTGCATATTTAATAGTTGAATACGATATTTTCCCAAAAGAAAAAGCAATAGAGAAAATGGGGAAAATCGAATATGATTCAACTTTAGGTTATATGTTAGGAATATCTGCAAGGAGTTGGATAAATGAAAAGACACCAGAAAGGGAAGAGGTATCTATAGAAAAAATATCAGAGGAAAAATACAGATGCTCTTATGTAATAAATGTTATGAATTTTGATGATAAAACATTACATTTAAGGCTATGGTTTAATAATTTTTATATAGGTTCATACACACATAAAGAAGGTGTTAAAATAAATAAAATGTTTGAGATAGAAGTTAAATCTAATAATCAGACTAATGAAAATACAATCTATCAAGAACAAGAGCTAGATAAAAATACAGCTGTAGTGTTAGAAAAAATCGAAAATTCAAGTTTTGAAACATATATTAGATTAAAAAGAATATCGAAGAATACAACATGGAAAAAGTACGAAGATAATATTGAATATTATAGATTCAAAGTGGCAAGTGATGAAAATGATACTATTTCAAGTATTTGTTATGATTTAGGTAAAAAAGTATATAAAAATAATAAATTAATCGAAGATTATTCAGAGCTAAAAGATAATGACATAGTTAAAGTTGAAGAAAGTTATGCAATAGTTATGGGAGCACAAACTAATCTTGGAAAGCTCAAAATCATGCAAACAAAAAGCACATTTTTTAGTGATAGGACTAATGAAGAAAAAGAAGCATATTATAAAGCAAAATGGTATCCTTTAAAAGAGGGAGATAAAAAATATACTGCAACAAATAAAAATGGAGGAGTATTTGAAATAAATAAAATAACAATAGATGATGAAAAAATAAATTTCTATTTTAATAAAAAAGGAATTTTTGGCGAGACTTCATATATTGACCTAAGAGTAAATGATGGAACAATGAATTATATTTGTCCTATAAAAGACGAAGTTAAAGGCTTAACAAGTGATGAAAACAAAATTGTATTTAATAGAGATGGTTCTTATAGTGCAGGTTTAGG
>CAMVJW010000037.1 GCA_947167965.1 uncultured Clostridia bacterium
TATTATAAAAACTCCAAATTTATAAAACTTTTTATAGTTGAATAAATTTGGAGTTTTAGATTAAAGAAAATTATACACATATGAAAATTCATTGATTTGTGTTGTTGCAATTTAATTTGCATACATAACATAGCTACTTTGTTTATATTAAAATAGGTTCAATTTGTTCTCCATCCAAAGCAAATTCAATAGTTTTTAAAATATATTCTGGATCGAATACAACAGAACGAGGTTTAGTAAGAGGGTTATCTTGACTGAATGGAACAAAATAGTAATTTTTTCTATTTATAAGATTAGCAATGCTCACCATATTTGCTCCAAGTCCATTGTTTGTAGATGGAGCAATTACAACAGGTAAATTATTTCTTAGGTGTGATTTCACCGCCATAGTAGCAGGTGTATCTATAATATCACAAGCAAGTTTAGACATTGTATTTCCACTTGCTGGTGCAACTATCATAATATCGGTTAAATGTTTTGGACCTATAGGTTCAGCATCTTGTATAGTATGAATTATTTCTTTTCCACATATTTTTTCTATTTCTTTTATAAAATCTTTAGCTTTTCCGAATTTTGTATCTAAATTATAGCTGTTAAAAGACATTATTGGTATAATATCTGCTCCATAATTTTTTAATTTTTTCATTTGAGGTATAGTTTTTTTGAATGTACAGAATGAACCTGTAAGTACAAATCCTATTTTTTTGTTTTTAACTTCCAAATTTCATCATATCCTCCTTTCATTTTACAATATATTATATAATATGATTCTGAGAGAATTATTGTAAATATTTTTACTTGTATTTTAATATATTTTATAATATAATAACTTCAAAGATAGGAGATGAATAGATGTTAGATCATTATATAGAAAATTTAAAAGACGAGATTGTAAAAAAAATATGTAATTTAGTTAATATTCCAAGCATTTCAGAGGAAACAGAAAATCCGGAAATACCTTTTGGAGAAGGCTGTAAAAATGCTTTGGAATATATTCTAAACTTAGGAGAACAATTAGGTTTCAGAACAAAGAATATAGATAATTATTGTGGCTATATAGAATTTGGTAAAGGTGAAAAGCTAGTTGGAATTATAGGTCATTTAGATGTAGTACCAAGTGGTGATGGGTGGGATACTCCACCTTTTGAAGCAAATATAAGAGATGGGAAAATATTTGGACGTGGTACAATTGATGACAAAGGTCCTGTAATTAGTTCACTTTATGCTATGAAAGCAGTAAAAGACAATTTAAAAATAAACTCAAGAGTTCGTTTAATATTAGGACTAAATGAAGAAAAGAGTTGGAAATGTATAAAACATTATAAAGAAAAAGAAGAATATCCTACAATTGGATTTAGTCCAGATGCTGATTTTCCATGCATATATGCAGAAAAGGGAATTGCCACAATATATTTAAAGGAAGATTATACAAAATATAAATGTTTGCCTATAAAGATAACAAAAATTGATTGTAAGAATAATGCTATTAATGTTGTTCCAAAGTATTGTAGTGTAAATTTGAAATTAAATTTAGCTGAGATAGAAATGGGTAAGTGCATAAAATTTATAGATGATACGATTAAAGAACTTAATTATGATATTTCTTATACAACAGATGAAGAGAACATTTATCTAGTATCTAGAGGAATACAAGCACATGCAGCACATCCTGACCTTGGAAAAAATGCAATTTCTCAAATGATTATTTTATTAAATAGAATTTACAAGCATTTTAATTACAAAATAAATATGTTAGATTTTTTTGATAAACATATTGGAATGGAATTTAATGGAGAATCTTTAGGTATAAACTTTGAAGATGAATCTGGAAAACTTACATTAAATGTAGGAAAATTTAATAATGATGATAATTTATTGCAAATAGGAATTAATTTAAGAATTCCAGTAAATACACCTATATTAGAAGTTGCTAATATTATTTCTGAAAAAGCCAATGCATATGAATTAGAATCGAGTGTTGCAGGAAAACAGGAACCTTTATTTATACCTAAAGACAATTATTTAGTGAAATTGCTTTGTAATATATATAATAAAAAGACTAATTCAAATGCTGAACCAATTGCAATAGGTGGAGGAACTTATGCGAGAGCTTTTCAAAATTGTATATCATTTGGTGCAAATTTTCCAGGTGACCAAGATATGTGTCATCAAGCAAATGAATTTGTGAATATTGATAAAATAATTTTAGCATGTAAGATATATGCAGAAGCTATATATGAACTTGCTAAATAATGGGAGGAGATTTTTATTATGAATTGGAATTTAGAAGATATATTTAAAACAAAAGAGGAGTTTAATGATGCTAAAAAGCAAATACAAAATAAACTAAAAGAGATAGAGAAGTATAAAGGAACTTTAGGAGAAAGTGCTGATAATCTATATAATTGTTATAGACTTTATGAAGAAACTTTAGAAGTATATGAAAGATTCTATAGTTATGGAATGCTAAGTTATCATTTAGATATGGCAAATTCAAATAATATTAAGCTATATAAGACAGTAGAAAATGTAGGAACAGAATTTGAGAAAGCTACTGCATTTATCACTCCAGAAATTACGAGAATCGAAAATGAGAAACTTTTATCATTTATGAATAATGATACTAGACTTGAAAGATATAGAAGAGAATTAGAGGAAATATTAAAAGAAAAAGAACATATATTATCAGAAAAAGAAGAAGAACTTTTAGCAAATTATTCAGAAGTTTTTTCAAGTATGGAAGATACTTTTGATGTTTTAACAAATACAGAATTTAAATTTGGCAAACTAAAGAATAGTAATGGGGAAGAAGTAGAACTAACTGATAGCAATTACACATATTATTTAAAAGACAAAAATGAAGAAGTACGTAAACAAGCATTTGATTTAATGTATAAAAAATATAGTGAATTCTTAAATACTATAGGAGAGTTATATATTACAAAAGTTAAATCATCAACTATTACTAGTAGACTTCGTAAGTATAATTCTTCTTTAGAAAGAGCAGTTGATAATGATGATGCTACAATAAAGGTTTATAATGCATTGATAGAAGCAGTTCATAAAAATATAAATGTAAATCATAAATTTATGAAAATAAAAAAAGATTTGCTAGGTAAAGAAAAAATGCATTTATATGATATATATGTTAATCCAATAGAGGTAGAAGATGACAATATTTCTTATGAGGAAGCTTCTAAGCAAGTACTTGATGCATTATCTGTAATTGGAGAAGAATATGTTTCCAAATTAAAAGAAGCTTTTGATAATAATTGGATAGATGTGTATGAAAAAGAAAACAAGAGAAGCGGAGCATATAGTATGGGAGTTTATGGCGTACATCCATTTGTTTTAACAAATTTTGTGAATAAAAAAAGAGATGTAAGCACAATAGCTCATGAACTAGGACATGCAATGCATTCATATTATTCAAATACAAATCAGAATGTAATTGATGCAAATTATACAATAATGGTTGCTGAAATTGCTTCAACTACTAATGAAATTTTACTTGCAATGTATCAAATAAATAATGAAAAAGATGAAAACAAGAAAAAAGAACTTATATATGAATTAATGGAAATGTTTAGAGCAACATTTTATAGACAAGCAATGTTTGCAGAATTTGAAAAAATTGTACATTCAAAAATAGAAGCGGGAGAAATGCTTACAAGTGAGGACTTAAATAAAATATATTATGACTTAAATAAAGAATATTTTGGAGAAGATGTAGTAATAGATGAACAAATAAAATATGAATGGGCAAGGATACCTCATTTCTATACACCTTTTTATGTATATAAATATGCAACAGGAGTATCTGCCGCAATAGTTATTGCTAAAAATATTTTAGAGCACAACGAAGGATATGTTGAAAGATATATTGATATGCTAAAACAAGGTTGTACAAAGAAGTCTGTTGAATTACTTAAAATGGTAGATGTTGATTTAGAAGATGAAAAAACTTATGAAAATGCAATTAAATGGATGGAAAATTTGGC
>CAMVJW010000038.1 GCA_947167965.1 uncultured Clostridia bacterium
AGTTATGATGGCACGTCATAACTCATAGGGGGTTAGGACTTATGACAAGGTCAAAGTCCTGTGCTTCGAAGAAAATTCAAGGAGGTGCTTTTAATGGAACAAGAATTAGCATATTCATTTCACTTGGGTAGTGATAAAAACAAAAGTAAAGTAGCAAAAAAGACAGCTAAAGGAAATGTATCTGGTACTACTTCCCTTTCAAATAATGCTATTCAAAATGCAAATGATTTATCAAGAGTAAATAAACACAACTTGCGAGATTATGATAATCAAAGAAATTTAATTACTACTATTTATGGAACAAACGATATTGTAGAACAAGAGCTGATAGGCAAGTTAAAGATTAATTTCAAAAAGTGTGTAATTCTCAAAATGATATTGCCTGTGAAATTATTATAGAACTTGGAGATATGGATTTTTGGCAAGATAAAGATGATGAATATAGATTTAAGATAATAGATGTATATAATGAGCAAATACAAGACTTAAATAAAATACTTCCTAGCTTTAAAGTAGCCAATGCTACAATACATTTTGACGAAACATCTCCACATATGCATGTTATAGGTGTTCCAGTAATAGAAAATTGTAAAAGATGCATGAAAAAGCAAGTTGGTAAATCACAATTGTTTACTAAAACATTGCTTTCTGAGATACAAGATAAAATGAGAAATGCCTGTATCAGGTCATATAATAAATTTTATGATGTAGATAGTAAGCTAAAAGCAAAGCAAAAAGGCAGAAATCAGGATATTAATGTTAAAGAAATGGATAATTACAGAGAGATGAAGAAAAAATTAGAACAAGAACGTAAAAAACTTGAAAATGCTAATGAACAAACTAAAAAGATAAATAATTCAAGTAAAGATATAGTAGAGTTATTAGATAATTTAAAACCTATGCCATTTAGTAAAAATAATAGCTAAATTTCAAACGAGAATATAGAAAATATCAAAGATTATATTAAAGATGTAATAGATGTTACCAAGACAGTTAGAAGTGTTAATGACTTGAATTTATCGATTAAAGAGTTTGAACACGCATCTTTTGAAATAGAAAAAGAAAATCGTTCTCTTAAAAATCAAATAGAACTTAAAAATGAAGATATTAAAGGATTAAAAAATGATTTATCTACAAAAGAAAAGATAATTTCTAAATTACGAGAAGAAAAAGAAAATTTAAAAGCACAATTACAAAAATTTAAGGGATTTTGGCATAGTTTAATGAGCCACTTCCATAAAAAGATAACTTATGATAATGATCAAAATTATAAAATTGTTAGTGATGACCTATAAAAATGGCATATTTGATGACAATGATAATGAAATTGCAAATAATATTTATAGAAAAGTAACTATACCAGATGAAAATAAGAATAACAAACTAAAAAAGAAAAATGATTATAATTTGAATTAAAGGAGAATTTGTATTATGAAAAGTATTATAGATGATAAAGTAAAAGATGTAATAGATATAATTAAAAATATGGAATTGAAAAATAAGTTAAGATTAGGTATCTGTATGAGTTCAAGTGCATATATTAACTTAAAATACAATAAAGCACACATATACAGCATATTTGATAAAAGATTAAAAGAAATTGATAACGAATATTTGACAAGCTTTGTAAATATGAGAAAATATCCTACACTTCTATTTATTATGGCTAAAATAATGGAAATGAATAATAAAGAGCAAAATCAAGTGGTATTATATTTATTTAATAGTATGAATTAAATATTATGAAAGCAGGAAAAAATCAATCATTATTTTGATTGATTTTTTCTATACATATCAACTCTAATTGGTAATTTTTTAGCTAATTTCGCAGTATCCTCGCGAAATAATAATTCGGGTTTTATATTAAATGATTTTGCTATAAAATCAATATTTTTACAAGTTAAATTTGCATTTCCTGTTTCTATAACACTAATATAAGCCATTTTAAATTTTGTTTTATTAGCATAATCTTCTTGTGTTAAATTATTTTTATATCTATACCATTTGGTATTAAGACCAACCAATTCCATAGAAGTCATAACAACAACCTCCTCTTTATATTAATTAATAATATAAATATTATTTATATATAAATTATAAAGTTAAATGTAAAATAACTTAATACCACTAAAACTTATTAAGATATAACTAAATAAGTTTCAAAATAACTATTGCAAATTTTTAAAATTTGTGTAATAATAAAAATCAAAGAAATTTATTTAGAGTTTTATTTAAATATTCCTAATGAAAAATGAATATTTAATAACTATATATGTTACAAAAGAAGTATATTTTAAAAATAAATATGGAATATTCAAATGAACTAAGGAAAGGGAGTTTTTATTTATGAAAAATTTTAAGAAAAAACAACTAAATAGTAGCAATGGCATCACTTTGATAGCCCTTGTCATAACAATTATTGTGCTTTTAATCCTTGCTGGGATTTCAATTTCAATGCTAAGTGGTGATAACAGTATTTTGCAAAAAGCTACTGATGCAAAAACTGAAACCGAAAAAGGTCAAGAAAAAGAGATTGTTGCATTAGCATATAATTCTGCATTAGCCAAAAAAGTAAGTAATGGAGATTCAACACCAGTAACAGTTGGAGATTTAAATCTTGAATTAACAAATCATGGAGCATCTGCTAGTGAAAGCAACCCGATTATAGTAACATTTACAAATTCTAAAAGAAAATATACAATAAACAGCAATGGAAAAATAGAGTTTGCGGGGACTAAAAGTGATGATGAACCTCAAGAAAAAACATTATTACAAGCTTTAAAGGATAATGATATTTCTATAGGAGATTTTGTGAATTATAACGCACCAAATGTGAGTGTTACAATAAGTGAAGAAGATTCAGGTACTTCAAATCAAACAATTAATGTAACAACTGAACAAAGTACTAGTCAAATGGGGTGGAGAATTCTAGGATATGGTAATTCTAACGGAGAATTAACTCTAGATAAAAGTAAAGCAACAAATGTATTGCTAATATCAGCAAATGGAACGGAGCAATATTTAGAATTAGGTAAATCACAGGGATATTTAAATGGTTCAACCATATTAAATGAGATATGCACTCAATTTTCATCAGACAAAACAAATGCTTCTAACAATTTTTCAGTTAATAAAACCACGGGTAGAAGTGTTACAATACAAGATTTATATACTGAAATGAATTGGAAACTTGAAACAGACAAAATTAATGATACATATGTTTACCAAAACGGAGATTGGGTAATTGGAATTCCTTTGACACAAATAAATACTAATACAAATGATTCTAATAGAAGTGAAAGAACAATACATACTGAAAATGTTTATTCCAGACAAATATCTGATGAGGAAATGTTTTCATCTATTATTATGTATTCAAATGAATTTTGGTTTGCATCTAAAAATAGTTATGTTTATAATAATGCTGCGTATTTTGCTTTGATATCTTTTGCAGATAGCATTCAAAGTGCTCTGGATATGTTTTGTGTAAACGGAAATGTAAGCACGAATGCAAATACTATACGACCAATTATCTCACTTAGTTCAAATACTATGTATGGTCTATCAGATGGCGAAATAAATAAAATTGATAATCCATTCGAATAAAATATATTTAAGCAATAGAAACTACTAATAAAAATGTTTCTTGCTAGTTT
Organism: uncultured Clostridia bacterium; assembly: GCA_947167965.1. Classification (GTDB taxonomy): domain Bacteria; phylum Bacillota; class Clostridia; order TANB77; family CAG-508; genus CAG-269. Next base: position 3,657 of record CAMVJW010000038.1, read on the forward strand.
TTATTGTAGCTACTTTGTTTACATCTATAATATCAAATTTTTTACAAAAAAATATTGCAGCACATACATATGATATATTTGGCAAAAGTGTAAGTGAATATGGATATGAAAAATATAGATGTATTCATATAAAATAAAAACCCGATTTATTGATTAAATCGAGTTTTATTTTTTGTTTATTCTTTTTTATCATTCTTTAAATCTATTATAATAGCTCCATCTTCATTATCAAAAGAATATT
>CAMVJW010000039.1 GCA_947167965.1 uncultured Clostridia bacterium
TTAGAGGTATCTAAATAGGTATCTACACCATCTAAAATAGCAACATAACGAACTTTATTTTCAGGAAAATAGTTTTCGATATAATATCCTGTTTTAATATAGTCTCTGCCAAGCCTTGATAAATCTTTTGTTATAACCATATTTATTTTTTGATTTTCTATATCTGATATCATTCTCTCAAACGACGGTCTTTCAAAAGTAGTACCTGAATATCCATCATCTATATATTCATCAACTAGAATATGATTATTTTCTTTTATGTATCTTTGCAAGATATCTCTTTGATTAGAAACACTTTCACTCTCAAGTTTATCTCCATCTTCACGAGAAAGTCTTATATAAATTCCAACTTTGAATGTTTTATTTAATATGGTTTGATTGCTAAAATTCATTTCTCACACTCCTTTGATTCTAGCAATCACCTGCTAGAATCTATACTAATCCTTCTCAAAAGTTTTATCAAGGCTCAAGTCTTTTGTTTTTAATAAATTTTTTAAGTATATTTCAAATGCTTTTTCAATTTGTGTATTTGGTTCGTCCTTTGCTTTAGTAAATATGCAATATACATTTGGTTTAGTTTGTTTACTATCCATATCCCACCTTCTTGTTAAAAAATTCCCCTTATTATATATACATCCGTTATCTCATCAAAAAGTGCTCCTAAAAAGAAAAAATTTTAATGTTCTATTATATATAAATGGGTTATCTTTTGAAAATTCGCCCTTGAATTATAAATTTTTTAAAAAATTTTATCCCTCTATTATATATAAATGGGTTATCTCATCAAAAAGTGCTCCTCGAATAGAAATTTTTTTAAAATATTTTGTTTCTCTATTATATATACAGCCTTTTACTTATTAAAATTTGCACTTAATATTAAAAAAATGTATAATTTTTATTAACATTTTTGCAAAAAAAGTGGAGCATTTTTATAAAAATAAAAAGAAAAAAAATCTCTATAAATTCTCTTATGCACATCTTAAAAATGCTAAAGTTACAATGCTTTTAAAGAACTAGCTACTCCATTTTCCATCATAGGTAGGGAGGCGACTGTGAAACTGGCGCATTCCTGCCACGGTCTATATAGGGAATATATGAGTATGAATTTTTGTACAGGTGACATGATTTAGTACTTTCTATTTGTTAGAATTTATACTATAATATTAGAGAAAGGAGTGAAGTAGAATGGATAATTTACCAATAAACATACAAAATGCTATTAATAAGTTCGTTGAAGAAAGTAAGAAAATTTTAGGTAAGAGAATAAAGAAGATTATTCTATATGGATCTTATGCAAGAGGAGATTATAATAATTCTTCTGATATAGATATTTTAGTATTGACTGATTACAAGCAAACTCAATTTTATGCAGCGTTAAAGAAGTTATCTAGTATGACATATGATATAGAATTAGATTATAATGTAATTTTAGTGCCATTAATCAATAATATAAATAATTATAATGATGAAATTGATGAGATTCCTTTTTATATGAATATTCAAAAGGAAGGAGTGGTATTAAGTGAGTAAGGCGTTTTTAATAATTTTAATTTTTTGATGAGATATTTAATGAAACATATTTATTAAAGAAAGTTGTTTAATTTAAGGCCTATTCTTCTTATTAGAGGGATAGCATTACTAATTTGCAAAATATGCCAAAATATGATATAATAGAAGTAGGTTAAAAAGCAAAGTAAATGAAAGTTTATGACGCAAAGTCAAAGGTCTAAAGATTTTTTTGAATCCATGATTGCTTGACTGCACAGAAGAGGAGGAGCGTATGAAAAAAGTATTAAAAATAATTGGAATTATATTATTAATTTTCATTTTAATAGTATTAATACATACAGTAAGAAATTACATTATATTATCAAAATTATCTAATAATATTTCTACATACAAAGGTAGTAATAATTATAATGCTAAACTTGTAACTACTTATGAAAATGGAAATACCGTAACGATGGATTATTATAAAAAAGATAATAAACAAGCAATGTTTTTAGAAAGAAATTTTGATGGGGAAATCATAAAACTTTCTTTTTATGACAATGGAGAAAGAGTCAATATGTACACTGAAACTGATTCTACAAAAACTGTTGTGCAAAATACTGAAAGCTTGATGTCAATTCAGATTTTCAATGGATTAGAATTTGACAAAGATAATAATGGCTTTACAAACTTTTTAATAAGTTCAATAGCATTTATCAGAAGTGAAAAGTGCAATAATCAAGATTGTTATAGATTTACAAATATATTTGCAATGTTTAACAATGATAATTCAGATACTTGGATTATAAATAAAGAAACAGGATTACCAGTAAAAAGTTTGAACAAAGAATCAACTGTCAATAGGGAATATAAATTCGATTGTGTAGAAGATTCTATTTTTACAGAGCCAGATATTAATGAATATAAAGTAAATACTGATAATAATATTCAAAATTCTGAAATTTCAATAAATGTATTAGTAAAAGAAATTAAAAATGAGTACATATTAGGTACAAATGATAAAAATGAAGAAATTATTATACATATTGATAAAAATACACAGGTTGTTGGATTAGGCCCATATGCAGGTGATTACATTAAAGTATATACTTCTGATAAAACCATTGCAACAACTCATCCGTTACAAGTATTTAATGTTACAAAAATAATAATTGATGAGTAAAATTATAAATTTTAAGACAGATAATTAGTTGAATTTATCTGTCTTTTATGTTAATATTTAAAAAAATGGTGATTATCTACTATTAGTAGATAGTAAAAATTGAGAATCTACTAATTGAATGTTTATTTTTATGATTATTTTTGCTATATTGTGTATGTGAAGGAGGTAAAAAATGAATCAAGAAAAAATAGGGAATTTTATTGCTCAATGTAGAAAAGAGAAAAAACTTACACAAACACAATTAGCTGAAAAACTAAATATATCAAATAAGGCTATATCAAAATGGGAAACAGGAAGAGGAATGCCTGATTCTTCAATAATGCTTGAATTAAGTGAATATCTAGGAATTACAGTAAATGAGTTATTGAGTGGAGAACATTTGCAAAAAGAGGATTACGAGCTAAAAGTAAATGAAAACATTATATATATGGCTAAAGAAAACGAAAAAAATAAAAAAAGAACAAAAATAATGATTACAATATTTGTAAGTATTTTCATGTTTTTTATATTATTTATAGTTGCAAAAAGTATATATAATTCAGTTGAAATAGCACTAGAATACGATAACAGACTAATAGAGTGTAAAATAATTGATGAAGAAATTGTATGCAATTTTAAAGGAAGTAGTTTGATAGGCTTTTCACATAAAGAAATAAATACTGATTCAGAAACTATAGTATTCTTTACAGGTAAAATGTTATTACAGAATAAGATACACAGTCACTTTGAAACATGGGATAGTATGGCACAGCTTTCTAATAATGAAGATGTAAATTTTAGTTCATCAGTAAGATTAAATCTAAAAGAAGATATTAAGGATTATAAATCAAAAATAAAAGTATATTATACAACAATATCGTTTGACAAAATAAATAACATTAATTTGAATGAAGTAATAGAACATTCAGAGTTAATGTGTGAGAATTAAAAAATATAAATCAGATTAGCATAAATGCTAGTCTGATTTTTAAAATATTAAGAAAAAATGCAACCAAATTTTAAAAAATGCTAATATA
>CAMVJW010000040.1 GCA_947167965.1 uncultured Clostridia bacterium
CATAATGAATTTGAAAATTCAAATGATACAGCTGAATTGATACAAGAAAGGGTAAAAGCTGCAGAAGAGATTTATCAAAGATATAAAGGCAAAAAGAGACCAGCTTCAATTACAGGAAATGGAGGATACCGTATTTATTATCAAAATGATAACAGATGGAGATCTGTAAGATACGGGTCAAGTACTATAGGAGAAGCGGGATGTGGTGCGTGTGCACTTGCTATGGCTGTTTCAGGATTAACAGGAAAAGCAGTAGAACCACCGGAGATAGCAGAATACTTGAATTCGAAAGGAATATCAACAGCTGATGAAGCAGAAGGAACAAATGGAGCTACAGCAATAGCAAAAAAATATGGATTAACAATTCAAGTAGTAAATAAAAACGATAAATCTAGAATCGATGGTGCATTGAATCAAGGAAAGGTTTGTATGTTTAGTGTATCTTCAAATGGAGTATATTCTGGACAAGGACATTATATATTATGTTATAAAAAAGATAATAAAGGATATTACATAGTTGAATCAGGAAATTACTATGATTCAAATAAACCATATTCATGGATACAAACAATGGGGTCAAGTAATAATGGTGGAATGGTAAACATTCTTGGAAAATAATTTTATGGAGGAAAATTTGTGGATAAGATAAAAAAAACAATTATTGTTTTATTAATACTCATTATTATTTTAATTATTATAGCGATATTATTAATAAAACCTAAGGACATACAACAGAATATTAGTAGTGAACAAAATGTAGAAGAGGTTTTAGATAAAGAAAATATTATACGAGAAATAGAGAATAATAAACAATATTTTTATGTAAAAGCATGTATTGACAAATATAAACAGTGTGCATCAATTGTTTATAATATGACAGGATTAAATGAATATCAGAAAAACAATAGTATTTCTCAATTAAAAAGCCTAGTACCAGATTTTGTTGAAGAAAAATTAAAAATTGATGACAATAATATTGGTGAAAAACTAGGGTGGCCTGATTGTATTGTTAGAATAGATAATATATATGTTTCAAGACAAACAATAAATAATAATGCATATATAGAAAAAACTAACATAAATGCTTATATTGTGAAAGGAATTTTAATAAATCCTAATAACATACAAAATAAAAAAGACTTCAATTTGATTGTAATAATTGACGAAATTAATAGTAGATTTTTGATTATTCCGCAAGAATACATTACAAGTGAAGGAATAAATATTCAAGAAGGACAGTCATTAAAGATTTATCAAGAAGAAGTTATAGATGATTTTACTTATAATGGGTATATGTTTGAAAATAAATCTGAAATGGATATGGCAAAAGAGTATTTTAATATGACAAAATACTATAATTTGTATGATTCAGATTATTTATATAATAAAATGACAGAAGAATATAGAACAAAAAGATTTGGAAATATAGATAATTACAGAAAATATATGAAAGAAAATCAAAAAGAAATACAAAATTCAACTATTCAAAAGTATTTAGTAAATTATAATGATGATGTTGTTCAATATGTTATAAAGGATCAATATGAAAATTTATATATTTTTGATACAAAAACCATATTGAATTATACTATAAAGCTTGATACATATACTATAGAAGAAGAAAAATTTACAACTACATATAGCCAAACCAATGCTGAAAAAAAAGTTCAAATGAATATAGACAAATTCTTCCAGATGATTAATAGACAAGATTATAGAACATCATATAACTGCTTAGCAGATTCATTTAAAAGTTCTAAAATAAAAACACAAGCTGATTTTGAACAAATTGCAAAAAATAGATTCTTTAAACATAACACAATTAGTTTTGAAGAATTTAAAGATTTAGGAAGTAATACATATTCGTATTTAGTGAAACTAAAAGATTTTACTGGAGAAAAAACGAATGAGATTAGTATGAATGTAATCATGAAATTAGCTGAAGGAACTGAATTTGTAATGTCATTTAGTTTTAATTAAATGATTTAAGAGGGAATCTATTTTTGGATTCTCTCTTTACAAAATATCTGTGTATAAAAAGAAAGGAAAAACTATATGAATATAGAAGATGCAAAACAAGAATTTTTAAGATATGTTAAGAGATATGATTTAACATTTCCAAAAATGAAAAAAAAGTTTGATCATTCTTTTAGAGTAATGGAAATTGCAGGAAAAATTGCAGAAAACCTTAATTTAAGTGATGAGCAAATTGATATAGCAAAATTAATTGGATTGATCCATGATATAGGGTATTTTGAAACAATAAAAGTAAATTATATATTAAAAGAAGATAAGAAAATAGAACACGGAGACTATGGAGTAGAAATTTTAGAAAAAGATGATTACATTCGAAAATATATTGAAGAAAACAAATATGACAAAATAATTTTAAAGGCAATAAAAAATCATAATAAATATACAATAGAAGAGGGACTTTCCGAAGAAGAATTATTATTTGCAAAAATTATAAGGGATGCAGACAAGTTGGATATATTTTATGAAGGAGCGGAATTGTTTTGGACTCAATATGAACAGCAAGAAGAAATTAATAATTCTAAAATATCAGATCAAGCAATAGATTCATTTTCAAAATATATTCACCAGGATAGAAAAGATGTAAAAACAAAAGCAGATAGTATTATTAATTTTATTGCACTTATATTTGATATTAATTTTAAATATGATTTTGAAGTAATAAAAAGAAAAAATTATATAGATATAATACTAAATAAATTTCAATTTAAAGATGTAGATACATTGAAAAAAATTCAACAAATTAGAAAAATTGCAAATGACTATATTAATAGTAGAACAATATAGGTTATATAAAAAATGGTTCTTTGTTATTGTTATTTAACAAAGAACCATTTTAGGTGATTATATAAAAATATATTATTATTTTACAACATGAACAATACACAAATCATATTTACTTGAATCGTACAGTGATCTAACTTTAACTATTGCTGTTCCAGTTTTTCCCTTGAAAGTTCTAACAGTTCCGTCTTGACCAACAGAAATTATGTTATTATCATTAGCTAGAGTTGTCCAGTAAAGCGATTTATTTGTTGCATTTATAGGCTCTACAGTTGCAGTTAGTTTTCTACTTTCACCAGCTTTTATTGTTATAGAGTAGTCTAACCATACTGATGAAACTGGAATTTGTTTAGTTGGATTTACTACTTTTACTACACATGTAGCTACACTTCCATTTGATGCTTTTGCAGTTATTGTAGCTGTTCCAACACCTTTAGCTGTTACTGTTCCATTAGATACTGTTGCAACATTTGTATTTGAAGAATTCCATATTACAATTTTATTAGTTGCGTTGATTGGATTAATATATGCACGTAGTGTTTCAGATTTTCCTTTGGTTAATTCTAGTTTATTGTTATTTAATGCTATAGTAATAACTGGAATAGTTGAACTATTTACTGTAACTACACATGTATCTTTCTTTCCGTTTGATGTTTGTGCAGTAATTGTTGCTGTACCAGCTTTTTTTGCAATTAATGATCCATTAAATACTGATACAATATCTGAATTTGATGTACTCCAAGTAACTTTTTGATTAGTAGCATTTATTGGATTTATATTTGCCTTCAATGTTGCGAAAGAATTTTCAGTTAAAAATAGTCTATTTTTATTTAA
>CAMVJW010000041.1 GCA_947167965.1 uncultured Clostridia bacterium
TTTTGATGTTGTATTTGTAGTAGTATTGCCTGAGTTTGATATTGTATTTGTAGTATTAGTTTCATTAGCATCTGTTGGTTCAGAATCGTTAGTTTTTTCATTTTTAAATAATTCTTCAACTAGTTCTTCTGTTTTAGTTTCATCTGCTAAAAAGAACCATAACCCTGTTCCTGCTGGAATTCTTGTAGAATCTCCTGGAATATTTTCAGATTGAATATTTTCTGTATCAAATTCTACTGCATAAGGAATATATTCTTTTATTTGATTCCAATCTTTTATATTAGTTTTTACATTTCTTTTTACAATATCAACTAATTCATGTACCTTTACTGCATTTTCAACCTTTAAAGTTTGCTTTGCAACTGCTTTTATGAAATCTCTTTGTGTTCTCATTCTTCCAAAATCATCATTTCCATATTCTGATGGATAAGTTGTATTAGAGTTACTTTTTCTAAATCTAACAAGTCCTTCTGCCTGTTCCCCATTAAGTTTTTGCTTACCTTTTTTCAAGTTGATATATAGACCTTGTCTTTTGCTAGTATAGTTCATATCGATTGGAACATCAAATTCTACTCCTCCAATTTCATCAACTAATTCTACCAATGCATTATTACTAATAACTACGTAATATTTAAGATCTAATCCTGTTAAATTATTTACTTTTTCAAGTGTCCCTTCCGCTCCATCTTTTTGATAAATAGCATTAATCTTATCATATGATGTAGCTCTTAGTTTGCTGTTTCCTACAAATGTATCTCTTGGAATTGAAAGTAATGTAGCTTTTTGTGTAGCTGGATTATATGATGCTACCATTATTGTATCTGTGAGTGGTGATGAGATGTCTTCACTTACTCCTAGTATTAATGTTCTAAATTCGCCTAATTCTTCAGGAGATTTAACAGTAGAGCCTACTGCAGTTTTTAATACTCCTTTTAATCCCCAACCATTTTTATATGTACTATATCCTATAAAACCTCCTATAAATAATATAATTAGCAATATTATTATAAAAAAGAATTTTAAAATTCCTCTTAATATAGGGTGTTTTTTTTCCTTCTTTTCTTTCTTCATATTTCTTCCTTTTTCCTTTTTACAAATGTTTTTACAAAAAATCTATTATAGTATAACAAAAAATATTGAAAATATCAATATTTTTGTGTGAATTTTTAGTAAATTGTATTAAAAAATAATATTTAAAATTAAATTATTCTCATAAAAAACTTTACTTATTACAGATGAATTAATCATATTTGCAATCATTCCTGAATTATTTACTGACATCACAAAAAACATTATTGCTAATACAACATAAATCGCAAACATACCTCTGATTGCTCCATAAATTAATCCTCCTGCTTTATTGAATTGTTTTATAACAGGAAGTTTTGCAATTATCTCTGCAACGAATTTGAGAAGAATTAGAGCTAATCTAACTACAATAAACAAAACAATTGCTACTCCAATTGCAACTACCTTTTCACTTACAACTTTAGCTGTTTCTTCAATAACATCATTTGTTGTATTTGTTATTGGATTTGTAACATACTGTTGTACATATTTATTAACAATATTTTCTTCTTCTTTTACTTCATTTTCTTGTGTCTTTATAACTCCTTTTTCAATTATTTCATTCTTTATTCCATCATCAATTTCTGTATTATTTATTACAAAATTTGTTATTGGAGTATATAAAATCCAAGTAACAACTAATGCAACAAGAAAAGCACATAAATTAAAAGCAACACCAATTAATCCTTTTTTATATCCAAAAATTAAACTCACTAATAAAATTACTAATAGAACTATATCTAAAACTATTCCCATTTTCATTCCTCCTCTTACTATAAATCTATAATAACTATTTTGTCTTTATATATAATTGTAGCTAAACTTTCAGAGAACTTTACATTTGTAATTTCTTGATTTGCAGTATATCTTTTTATAAGCCATCCATTAGTATCAACAAAATATATCTCTGTTCCAACATTTATAGCAATTACATTGTCATTTGCATATATATCTTTAGCTACATAATCCATTATATATATCTTTTCTTGATAATCTGAAGTATTAACTATATGCACATTTGATTGTGCTTTAAATAGTCCCGTATTTTGTTCATCCACATATGCTACATGATTGTTAAAATCATTTGCTAAATAAGTTATATTATCATTATCAGCCTTTATTACTTCTCTGTATGTTTGATCTTTAATAACACCTAATCCATTGTTATATATACACGCAATTTGATTTTTAGATTGATATTTTACATTTGTAATTAAAACCTCATCTTCTGCTTCATATGTGTAAATTACAGTATTTTCAGGATTCTGTTGTGCATTTTGTACAGACAATATTTTTATATTTGACTTTATTATTGTTCCAGATGTATCTAATTCCCCGATAGCTATATATTTGTTATCATTAGATATACTTGCATCCACAATTCTTGTAGATGCAAAATAACTTGTAAATAATTTCTTGCCTTGAGAGTCAAAAAAAGTTACTATAGATTTATGTGTTGCATCTGTTGTAATTACTGCAACACATCCATTTTTATTTACATGGATTTGAAGAATTTCTCCTTCTAACTTTTGACTCCATAGATATGTTTTATCAAATATTAAACAAATTTCATTCCCTTTATTCTCAGCAATAGCAAAATATTTTTGAGAAGAATCAAATATTGCAGAATTTATATTTACTTCAATAGATGTTATTTTTTCACCATAAGAGTTATATAATGTGACCGTTTTATCATTCAATACTGAAATATAGTTATTATAGACATGTATTTGATTGATTTTGTCTGTGTTTAAATTTATTGATTGAATGTCTTGTTCTGAAACAATTTTTCTAAATATATTAATATCTACCCAATTCCTTACATTTTTTTTTGAAATATATAGCACTATAGCAACTATTAATAATATAATAAATAGAATAACAGCAATTGTTATAACTATTCTTTTTCTATTTAGTTTGTTTATTTTTATCATCTCCTATAAAAAGAACTAATATTTATTTTGTGTTATATTAAATCAATATATTTTTTTCTATAATCAAATAAAATTCTAATTCTTATATAATTTTACTATATTCTATCAAAAATATCAATAAAAAAAGAAAAAAATGTGTACTTGCAAAACAAATACACATTTAAAAAATCAATTTTGAAATTATTGTAGTTCGATAACTGCTCCAACTTCTTCAAATTTAGCTTTTAAGTCTTCAGCTTCTTCTTTAGCTACATTTTCTTTAACTGTCTTAGGAGCTCCATCAACTAAATCTTTAGCTTCTTTT
>CAMVJW010000042.1 GCA_947167965.1 uncultured Clostridia bacterium
TTTTGCAATTTTTTAAAGTTTCCTGTTACTGTTCAGACTAATGTTACTATAGGCCCGCTCAAGTGGTTATATATAGTTTTTCGGGCGGTCGCCTTTTAGGAGGACCCGGAAAAAATTATATATACCACGATATGCAGAGCAAGAATAATCTGAAGTCTGAATAGTAACAGTTTCCTACCTTCCTAAATTTATGGAATATACTATTATCTTAAAACATATATTTTACAGGTGGTAATTTTGAGACATTTTAGAATATTTTTCATCAACTCCATAATTATAGTAATATCTTCTTTGTTGTTACAAATAATAAGGCTTATATTTAATATTTATATATCAAATAATATCTCTTCAGATGCTTTAGGTGTATTTCATTTAATACTTGCGACATATTATTTTGGCATAACTTTAGCTAGCTCTGGAATTAACATTTCTTGTATAAAAGTAGTTTCTGAAGAACTAGCTTTTGGAAATTTTACTGGTGTTAAAAATGCTTCAAAAAAATGCATACTAATAAGTTTCTTGATTTCCTTATTTGCAAGCACATTATTTTATTTAAATAACGATTTTATCGTAAAATATTGTTTTCAATATAAAGTGTCTCAATCCATTGTCACTCTAATATGTATAGCTTTTCCACTTATTTCTATATCTTCTTCTATAACAGGGTATTTTATTGCTGTGAGAAGACCATATAAGACTGTACTTGGTCAATTCTTTGAACAAATTTCTAAACTAGCTTTAACTATTTTTTTATTTAAGCTATACAAACCTACTTCCATAGATAATATATGCTTTATACTAATTTTATGTGATGTAATTTCAGAACTTATATCTTTTATTTATTTATATACTGTATATTTCTTAGATATTAGAAAACATTATTCATATCTAATAAAAGACTCTAGCCCCATTATATATAAAAGAATTTTAAAAATACTAGTACCAATTGCACTCACATCATATATTAAATCTGGAGTTTCAACTTTGAAGCAGTTAATAACTCCTCCATGTATTGAAAAAAGCGGAAAGAATATTACTTATGCTCTTAGTGAATATGGTATAATTTCTGGAATGGCAATGCCAATCATATTTTTCCCATCTACATTTATAATTGCTGTATCAGGTCTTCTTATACCTGAGTTTTCAAGATATTATGTCAAAAAAGAATTTAAGAAAATCAAACATTATACAGATAAACTGTTGATTTTCACATTTCTTTTTGCATTACTATTAAGTGTATTGTTTTATATATTTTCCACAAAAATTAGTTTTTTGATTTATCATAAAATAGATGTAGAAATGTATATTAAAATTTTTTCTATATTAATTCCTTTCACTTATGTAGATATTGTTATTGATAATATCTTAAAAGGTCTTGATAAACAAACAGTTGTAATGATTATAAATATAATAGATTTATTATTCTCAACTGCTTTTATTCTATTTTTGGTTCCAATTTTAGGAATAAAAGCCTATATAGTTTCTATATTCTTTAGTGAAATTTTAAACACTATTTTGAGTTTATTCTATCTTCTAAAATTGGAGAAAAATTTGAATACTTAAATTAGGGTGATTAAAAATGATATATGTATTAAAACTCAAAAAATATTTATTCCCAATCTTGTTGTTATTATTTACTCTGTGTTTGTTTGTTTTTTCTTCTTCCAATTTGAAAGCTGCAGAAAATGGACTAATACTATGGGCAACAAGCATTGTTCCATCATTATTCCCATTTTTGGTTGCTACTGAATTATTTGCTCATACTGATATTTTTTATATCTTTGATAAACTATTTAACAAATGTATGAAACCTCTATTTAATATTAGTGGAGAAGGTTCATTTGCTTTTATTATGGGAATTATAAGCGGATATCCAGTTGGCGCAAAAATAGCATGTGATTTTAGAAATAATAATGTACTTTCTAAAACTGAATGTGAAAGATTACTTAGTTTTACAAATAATTCTGGTCCACTATTTATTATAGGAACCGTTGGAATAAGTATGTATGGTAATTCTTTAATTGGATTTTTACTTCTTATTACACATATTCTTGCTAGTATTACAGTTGGTTTTTTATTTAGATTTTGGGGAAAAAAAATTAAAGAGTGCAATATAAAATCAGATGAAGTACATGATAAAAAAAATGTTTCTTTTTCAAAATTAGGTGAAATATTATCAGATTGCATTTATAACTCAATTTCGACTATTATGATAATTGGTGGCTTTGTAGTTCTATTTTCTGTAATTATTTCTATCTTTAAAGCCAGCAAATTATTAAATATATTTGTCCTTTTTACTTCACCATTTTTTAGAATTTTACATATACCATCATCATTTGTTTCTCCACTTATTACAGGATTTCTAGAAATAACAAATGGTATTGCATTAATTTCTAACATACAAATCAAAGAAATTTCTATAAATATTGTCCTAACTTCATTTTTACTTGGTATAGGAGGATTATCTATTTTTCTACAGATTTTAAGCATTGTTTCAAAAACGGATTTATCTATTAAACCATATGTTATTGGAAAAATTTTACAAGGAGTATTGTCAGCTATTTATACTTTTATATTTATTCAATTATTTCCATTTTTTAATTTTGATTTGTAATAATAATTTTTTTTTAGAATATAATTATTGTTGAATTAGATATAATAAAATTCTTCTAATCATAATATCTTTGTTTCTTGAATGGAGGTTTAAAATGGAAAGAGATTTTAATGATTTACAAAACAACTTTGGATTTCAAAATAATTTAGATTCAAACGACATATATAAAGATCCAATGTTTAATCCAATAGCACAATATGAACAGGCATATACATACTATAAATATTTATGTATGCAAATGGATTATAAAATAAAATGCAAGGAATATGAAAAAATGTGTTCTGGAAATTCAGCAAATAAAAGCACATAAGAAAAGTGGCTTCGCCATATGTGCAGGTTGCTTTGCAACCGCACGAATCAAAGAAACTTAACCTTGTTACCCCGGAAAAATCTAGCGATTTTTCCTATGCAATAAAAAAAGCCTAAAAAGGCTTTTTTTATTAAAATATACATATATTATATATTATACTCTCTTACTTTTCTTAATGAATATCCTGCAACAATTGCTCCAATTACAATTACAACAGGTAATACTTTATTATCTTCAATTCCTGTATAAGCTAATGAATTTACTTCGTTTTCAGTATTTTCATTATCATCATCATTAGTGTTTAATGTTGTAGTTGCACTTCCTGTACTTAATGATGTATCTACTGTGTTTTCTGTTGTGTTTTCTG
>CAMVJW010000043.1 GCA_947167965.1 uncultured Clostridia bacterium
AATGATATCAGCCAGTCGTGAGGAAGATCAACAGGCTGCAAGTCAAGCTGTTCTGAATAATCCCTCCAGAGCGGAGCTTTGCAAATTCCCAATCATGTATCAGCAGTAAAATCCGAAAGATATGGCCCAAAGACGTTTAAATTTATGTCAATTAATGCTGGATAAGAAAAAAGAAAGCAAAGACAATAATACATATTCTATAATTGAGAAGTCTGATTCTGAATGAAACACATATTAATTTAAATTGTAGAAATACTTTGTATGAAATGAAACTCAATCACTTAGAATATGAATAAAAAATACCACCAAGTTGGATAAATTCAATTTCCGCTGTTCAAGTTATATTTTTCGATAATAATTAAAATTTAATTAATTCTGATATACATACACAATTTACTTAATGTGAGTCAATATATGGACATTCAATTATTGAAAAAAATTCTTTATACTATGATATATCAGATGTTATTTGTGAAAATTATAAAAGATGTTATGAACCTTTAGATGGAGAATTAAATCCTATAGAAATATCTTAAGTTATAATATATATCTCCCCATATAAAAGAAAAAATAAGAAAGTTAATCATCGAGGTTAAGGGTATTTCTGCTCTTGTTAAAATATGAAGAAAATAAGACAGATATTTCCCAAAGCTGGGACCTTTCCATGTTCCGATCGCTCTTCTTGCTGCTGCTAAGGGTGCTTTCAGCTAAAACAATTAATTTAGGAATACATCAAAATCGGCGGTAATACGTTGATATTTCAAGATATATTGCACATACTCTTATTAAGTCTTCACGGCTTTACGTCGTGAGGACTATTTTTGCTTATGTCATTAGTGCATAATAACTGAGTGAATAATTTGAACAATCGCCACAAATATTATGAATCATTTGTGAACTTTTAAGAAAAACCGTCGGCAATTTTGCGGATACAATGTATAATTTAACATGTGAAAAGCATATTCGGATATATGCCGTAAGAGGATGAAACTTTTCGATGAGGTTGTAACAGGGAGGGGTAAAGAGTATCCAGCAGGCAAGGTGCACTAAATAATTATTAACACAAGAGGAATTGAGCAATGACTGGTAAAAACACATGGAAATACATCGCAATAGGTGCGCTATCAATCGCTCTAGTGGCTGGAGCTATGCCTGCTGTTCTTAGGGGCTTCCTGAAAACAAATCATAAAAGTATGAATGCAATTGAGGAGGATCAAATTGAGTCTTTCACCTTTGATTCTGAGAACAAAAATATTTTTATGTCCATCAGATATAAATAATACAAATAAAAATAGGGTTATTTAAGGAAAAATTGAAATTTCATTAAAAGTAAATGAAGGAATAGATGAAGGACAAGTATTATTTGGAGAAAATAAATAACTGTTAAGATTAAAAAAAGGAAAAATTATAATAACTGTTTGTTTATTTATTAAATATTGTTCTTATACTTATTTATTTCTATAATTCATTAAACATAATATAATAATTAACATAATGAATTTAATCTTGTTTTTCAAATAATTAAAAGAACTATATAAATCGATAATATTGATTTGGCATTGCCAAAAGATATATATAAAATGAGAAATAAATAATTAGATTAATATTTGATCCCATCTGATACTTTAAATTTTTTAATAGTAGAATCTGAATCATTTGCAACTCTTTTATTTTTTTTTCTTAATTGGAATATAAGGAATGCTATGAGTGCTACTATAACAATAATAGGAATAATGATTCCTACAATGGCACCAGCTCCGAGTTTGCTTTCACCAGTTTTCATAAAGAATCTTTTATTGTTTTCAGTCTTTTCTATATTAATCATAGATTCATTTATATCAGCAAAATTTAAAAGTAGTATGTCATTTTCATCTATGAAAGACACGCCACTTTGTAGTTCACCTTTAAATGTTTCATTTGATTTGCAATTTAATATATAATTATTTCTGCTGATATTACTAATATTACATTGAACTTGAATTACAGATTTTTCACTGTTTTCTAAATTAATCATTAATAATAAAGCTTTATTATCTAATTTTGGTTTGGGATCTTCTATTTCACCTGTAACATTAAATAAAAATTTATCATATTTTATAAATTTTGAATTATCCAATATATATACAAAAGAATTTTCTAGTAAATTGTCATATATTTTACCTGAATACATCAGTTCTATCATGTTATTCATAAACATTTTAGCTAAAGGAGAAGCACCTACTAATGTTACATTATTTTGAGAAACAAAATCAAAATCTGGTATTAACTTAACTTCTTTAATATTTTCTGTTTCTTCAGGTACATGACAATAATATTTATATTTTATATTTGATTCGACAAAAACAAGAGTACAATTAGCTCTTGTTTCCTTTAATAATCTTCTTATATTTCTATTATAGATAATTTCCATTGGAAATAGAATATGTTTTGTATATAAGATATTTTTAATTGGAGTTAAAAAGAAATTAAAGGTAAAATTTGCTTTAAATAGCTTAAATTGACTAAATCCTAATAATACTACATTAGTTTCTTCATTTTTTATTTCTGGTAATGTTGTTGATATTTCTTTTATTGTTGAAATAATTTCTTTTTCTGTTGAAGCAATATAAGTAGTATTCATTATTTGTGGAATTGTAGTCAATATTGTTTCATTTTTATTTGGAATAGGGGTGGTAGTATTTGGCAAATTATTAATAGTAGTTTCTGGAGGAATATTTTCTGTTTTATCAATATGATTAGTTATGATTTCTGTTTGCTTTGTATCTACTTTTATTTCATTAGTCATCAAAGTAGTTTCATTTATATATTTAATTTTTTCCGTAATTTTCTCTGTCATTTTATTTGTTAACTCTTGTTCTGTTTTTATAGCTATTTGAGAAGTTAAAACTTCACTGGTAGGTATAGTAATATTTTCTTCAGCCTTTGTTGTTGTAGGAGATTTTTCATTTGTTTGAATATTTGTGGGTGTATCTGTAGAAGGAATAGTTTCATTCATTGGTATTGGTATAGTTGTTTGAATATTCTTAGAAATTGGTTCGGTAGTTACTATTGTTGTTGATATAGTACTATTAATTATTGTAGATAAAGTTGTAGTGGGAACAGTACTTTCAAAAGTTGGAATAGTCTCGGGAATAGTAGTAATAATAGTACTTGGCAAAGCCTCAGAAATAATAGGAAAAATAGTTGTTGGAACACTAGTAGTTAAAATAGTAGTAAAAATAGTTGTAGGAATAGTAGTAATAATAGTACTTGGCAAAGCCTCAGAAATAATAGGAAAAATAG
>CAMVJW010000044.1 GCA_947167965.1 uncultured Clostridia bacterium
TGCAATTTTGTTCATTATCTCTTTTTCTTGTTCTGTAAACTCTCTTTCTTTTTTACATTTTGGGCAAAGCCTTCTTACCAATCTTTGTGAGATAGTTGTTGCAACTGTACTTGCTATGTCGTAATCTTGAACACCAACTTTTCTAAGTCTTGTTATTACTTCTACAGCATCTATTGTATGGATTGTAGATAAAACATAGTGACCTGTTTGTCCTGCTTGAATTGCAATTTCAGCTGTTTCTTTGTCTCTTATCTCTCCTACTAGAATTACATCTGGGTCTTGTCTTAAAATAGTTCTTAAGCTATCAGAAAAACTTATATTACTTTCAACTTCGATTTGGTTTAATCCTGGTATTCTAATTTCAACTGGATCCTCTATTGTAGTAATATTTATACTGTCATTTTTTAAATAATCCAAAATACTATACAATGTTGTTGTTTTACCTTCTCCAGTTGGTGCTGCCATTATTGTTAAACTATTTTTCTTGTTGACCGCTTTGTCTAAATGATCTTCGTTATATGGATAGCCTAATTCAAATATATTTCTAATATCAGAATTCTTTTTTAATAGTCTTAAAACAAACTTTTCTCCGTAAATATTCTTTTGTGAAGATACACGAATATTATAATCTGGATATAGCAGTATTCTACCATCTTGAGAGTTTTGTTTTTCTTGGTGCATATTAGATATCGCTTTTAATCTTCCTATTAGTTGAGCTTGTCTTTCTTTTGGAATACTTGTTATTACAAATAATTCTCCATCTATTCTAAATCTTATTCTTACAGAATCTATTTGTGGCTCGACATGAATATCACTGGCTCTTTTCTCGATAGCCAATTTTATAATATTGTCTATAATTTCTGTTGTTGTTTCATTTCCAGCAATGTTTTCCATATTTTGTGTACTTTGCTCTTCATAAGATTGCAAAAACTCCTCTACATTTGATTGAAAAGCAATATATACATCTAAAACCAATCCCTTATTCAGCATTAGCATTTTTATACTTTTAATACTATTTTCGCTACTTGCAACATCTGCAAAAGCGACCTTTATTCTTCCTGCCTCTACTTCAAAAGGGACTGCTTTATTTTTTTTCATTACATCATAAGGTATATAATCTGTAGGTTCTATTTTTATTTCTTCCATTCTAAGATATTTCCCTTTTTTGCCTAAAATTTCTCCAACCTCTTGTATTAATTTGTATGGATCTGCTGCCCCTTGGATATATAATATATCTCCTATTCTCCTAGAGCGATGAGTTTCTTGATATTTTAGAGCTTTTTCTATGTCTTGTCCTGATACAATTCCTCTTTTTACTAATTCTATTCCTAATGGTTGATTTTTAGCCATAAATAATCCTTCCTTTCTAAAGTGCTCTACTTATATTATAATATTTTTCTATTCATTTGTCTTGTATTTTTCTTAATTACATAAAATTACATAATTTTATAATTTATGGTAAATTTGCATTATCAAATTTAATATTATAGATATTATTGTATACTATTTCTCCTATAGTTATTTTTGTTGTTAATTTATTATTCTCATATAAAAATTCGCAATCGTCTATATCTTCGCATAAAGTGATATATTTTATGTCTTCACCATTCTGCAAATCAGTAATAATAAAAAATAACTTATTCTCATCATAAAGATATTTATGAGTTGTATTGTTATTAAGAGTAAGCTCAATCTGCTTATCATTTTCATCTAATGTGGCATTTGAAATCCTTCCGTGAATTTAGATCATCTGTTAAATATGCAACAAATCTTGAATATTCATCAGCTGTTTTTTTTGATATAATTGTCTCTTCTGTATTTGCATAAAAGTATTTAATTAAAATTGATGAAGTTCCAATTACAATACTTAATATAATTACATATATTATAAGTGAAATTAGAGTAATACCTTTATTTAATTTCATATTATCCCCCATATTTTGTACTTCTATTTAACTACAGTACTTAAACTTATTTCTTTGTCCGTACCACTTAATCTAAATTTAACTGTTGCAGTAACAGTTTTAACAATATTTGGTAATATATCCTCGTTATTTTGTACACTTTCTTTATAGTCTACAACAGTAACAGAAACCTGATAGGTTGCTATATCGGT
Source organism: uncultured Clostridia bacterium (assembly GCA_947167965.1). Classification (GTDB taxonomy): domain Bacteria; phylum Bacillota; class Clostridia; order TANB77; family CAG-508; genus CAG-269. The sequence continues at coordinate 2,117 of CAMVJW010000044.1, forward strand.
TTTTATTATACCTTCGTCTGCTGTTTCTTCGTTTATAGTTATAGTCATTTTATCCTTATAAATGTCTCTTTTTATACTACTTAAAATTTCTTGGTCACTTAGTTCACTTAAACTTATTCCTTTAGCAGCTTCTATAGCATTTGTAACAATGTTAATTGCTTCAGATTTTGTTTCAGTTGCTCTTTTTGTAGCATTTACATTATATACCATTGCCATAATTGTTGGAACAAGAATAAGTAAGATAATAATAGCAATTGAGGCATCTGTCATTACATATCCTTTATTATTTCGTAGTTTCATATTTTTATCCTTTCGAAATTATCAAAATAATTACAATTTAAAGAAAAATAGCATAGATATCAGCATCATAATATTTGATATCGATAAATAAAATCCAATTCGAAATTCTTTAAATAAGTTTGTTTCGTTTTTTTGTACTTTGCTTCTCATCTGTGTTATTTTATTTAATATATAATCTATTCCAATAATAAATAGTGTCATAATAACTGACAAAGCAGTAACTACTTCACCTGTAAATACAATCATTACGAGTAATAAAATTATAATTGATAATGAATAACTTATTTTTACTTTCTTCTTTAGTATTAAAGTATCTATTAACATCAAAACAAAACCATTTGTTAGATACATAATATATCTATATATATTAGTTTTATCTACTATGCATAAATATATTATGTATAGAACTAATATTCCAATAGCATAATATATAACATTTTTCTCTACTCTTCTTTTTTCTAAGTCAATTCCTGCAACAATTGCAATCGCTGAAAAATATAACACAAAAAATCCAAATTCAATTAATGTATTTGGTTGTAGATTTAAGTAACTTATATTAAATCCTTTAGCTAATAAAACAAACACTATTCCTGATAATATTTCTATTATCAAGTATCTAGGTCTTATTTTTTGCTTACATTCTTTGCATTTTCCTCCTAAAAATATATAACTCCAAACTGGAATCAACTCAAAAAATCCCAATTTGTGATGACATTTTGGGCAAAATGAATGCGTGTGTGTTATATCTATTTTATTCGGAATTCTATATATTGCTAAAGTATAAAAACTTCCAAATAGAGTTCCCATTATAAAAATTATTATGTATAAGAATATGTCCATTT
>CAMVJW010000045.1 GCA_947167965.1 uncultured Clostridia bacterium
CAAAATTTCCAAATTCTCCGTCAACTGCATCATCCCATTTTTTGTCTTTAAATTTGAAAATTGCATGTTCTCCGGATTTATCATCATAATCTATTCCATGAAAATGAGTCCAATTCCATTCAAAATCTGAATATTTGTGTTTTCTTCCTGGAAATGTAAACTTTGTTGCAACCCTAACAATTTCTTGTCCTGAAACCTCTTTATAATGATCTCCCCAATCAACTTTTGTTGCGGGTATTGTTTGAAGCATATCAGCTCCCATTTTGTGATTTAAAACTATATCTGCATATGTCTCTATTCCAATTTGTTTTAAAGCTTTTATGCACTCTATATATTCACTCTTTGAGCCATATTTTGTTTTCACCGTTCCTTTTTGGTCAAATTCTCCAAGGTCATATAAATCATATACCCCATATCCTACGTCATCTTTTCCACCTATTCCTTTGTATGCAGGCGGCAACCAAATAGCTGTTATTCCCAGTTCCGAAAGCTTTTCTGCTTCTCTTCTTGTTTGATTCCATAAATTTTGTTCACAATTTAAATACCATTCAAAATACTGCATTATTGTTCCATTTATTTTGTTCATTTTTTGTCGTCCTTCCTTAGTTTGTTTTTTTTATTTTATCACATTTTGTTTAAAAATTTCAAGACAAAAATATAAATTTAAAGAGCAAGAATAATTTCCTGCTCTTCATTTTTTATAACATAATTTATATTATTCAATATAATTATAATATAAAAACAATATTTATCATTTATAAAATTGACAAATTAAAATACTCCTTTTCCAGTGTTTTCAATCATTTTTTTAATAATTTTTTAAATTCATTAAAATTCAAGTTACTTTCAAATTGTATACTTCTATCTTTGTTCTTATATATTTCCAAAACTTTTTCTTTTAATTTATTTTTGTTCTTTTTCTTAAAAAACTCAAATGGTATAAAATATGCATTTTCTTTATCTTTAGCTCCAATTTCTTTAAATACTTCAACTGGTGTAACTACAACTTTTGTTTGAAGAGATAAAGCTTCTATTACCGAATAGCAAAAAGACTCTTCATCACTTAGCATTACTAAATAATCTGCATCTTTTACATATGATAATGGGTCAAACACTCCATGTCGCATTATAAATCCTGATTCATTTATCCCCTCGTTTTCATCTGTAAACACATTCCATGTGTATGGTATTTCTTCTTCATCTAGTATTCGGGCAATTTGCTTTAAACGCTCCATTCCTTTAATTTTTTCGCTTCTAAGTGTCGAAACTAGTTTAAGATGTGGCTTTATCTTTTTACTTTCTATTTTTACTGGATTATGAATATATTCAGGTTTGTAATCTGTTTGGAAGTTAAATTTCACTGTATCTCTACATGTCTTTGAAACTGCAATGTATCTGTCAAACATATCAGGCTCCAAATATAATCCTTCGTCCATTAATCCATGTATAAACGTAGAGCTCTCTTCATTATAGAAAACATTAATAGGTATGTCATAGTCTAAATATGTACCTATAAACCTATCGCAAAAATAGTTTGTATATTTCTCTCTATGTACTAATTTAAAGTACTTTGAGAGTTTTTTCTTTGTTTCATCATAAATATCATCATACAACACTGTAATTTTATATTCTTCTCCAAAACATTTTCCTATATTTAAAACCCATGATATAACCCCATTAAATACTGCTTCTAAAGAATCTTTTATATATATAATATTTTTATAAAATATTTTTCTTTTATAATCCACATATGGTATATTGGTAATTGTTTCTTTTTCTTTTATCGGATTATGAAAATAAATTATTTCTGAAATTGATGTTGATTTCTTTATTATTTTGTCGATTTTTTCATCAAATTCATAATTTGCTTCAAAGTCTATTATCTTTCTTAATATATTTGCTCTGTATATCCAATTCCATATATATTCTACATAATATGGTTTTAAACTAGATAGATATTCTTCATCATTTCTATATATCTTTCTCGGCTGTTTATAGTTTAACTGTGAATTAATATAACAGCAATCAAAATCTTCAAATGTTTTATTATATATAACATTCAAATAATCTTCTGAAACATAGTCTTCATTACATATAAATGAAATATATTTCCCCTTTGCTATTAATATATTTCTTCTTACATTCTTTTCATTCGATTGAATTATTTCTATTTCTTTATTATTATTTTGTATATCTAAATTGCTGTTAATTAGTATAACCGTTAATCTTTTCATTTCTAATAATGTTCCTTTCCTTCAAGGCACAAAATCTGATTAAAAATAATTACATCGTATAATCATTTTTCAACCTTTTCTCATTCTTATATAATTACTAACTCTCTTATTTTACTCAATTAAATTCATTTATTAATATAATGCACATCTAAATCCTATGCTTCCACTAGATAAATTTAATTTAACACTTCCTCTATAACCAACTGGGGTAGCTGATCCATCAGAATTAAAATCTCCACCTCTTACTACAGATGGTGTAGTAGATAACGCATAATGATTTTCTAAAGTCCATTCCCAAACATTTCCAGCTAAATCGTATATTCCTAAAGGTGAAGTATATTTATCATTTCCCGTTTTTAGCATAGTCTTTTCACCATTATTACTATAGTTTCCCCATCTAGTACTATTTTCTATAAGATAATATGGCTTCATACCTTTTGAATTTATATATTTTAACACTAAATCCCATTGTATTCCAAACATTAATGATGTTGTTTTGCCTCCTGTTGTTAGGCTTTCAGCTAGTTTCTCAGCTTGTTTACAATTAACCCAGTTATATGGATATGCATCTTTTTTTATTATAGGCTTTTCATTAATTGTATACTCAAAATCATTTTGGTTTCCACTTCTTGGATTTGCCCCTTGGACTAATTCGTATCCTGTTTCATACTTTCCTATATAGAATCCACCGTTATTTTTTATGCTTTGCAACATTGTTTTCTTTTTTTCTAAATATTGTTCATCTGTTAATCCTGTACCTTGATAATTTATATCTTTACATCCATTTTTTTCTACCATTAAACTATTTCCTGAAATGTCTTTTTTGGTATATTCTTCAAGAGCTTTTTCTATTTCTTC
>CAMVJW010000046.1 GCA_947167965.1 uncultured Clostridia bacterium
AAAAAACCACATCTCATATTTGAAATGTAGTTTCTTATTATTATAATATATTTAAATATCTATATCTTAAATATAAACCAATTGCAGATGCACTAAGAGTTATAAATCCTAATACAATTCCTACTGTTCCAGCTGTTCCTGAATATGGAAGGCTTTTTTTGTTATTATTTTTCGTAGACTTTTTCTTTGTATTATTTTTTTCTGTATTTGTATTAGTTTTTACGCTTTGCTCTTTCCCTGATGTGTTATTATTGTTCTGACTATTAGAATCATTATTAATAGTCTGTCCATTTGAATTGTTGTTTAATTGATTAGTAGTTTGGTTATTTGTTTGTCCATTTGAATTATTGTTTGTTTCTGTTGGTTGTACTATATTATTTGGTGTATTTGAATTATTATTACTTTGGGACTGTTGAACAATAATAGTTGTATTTTTACCAGCAACAGGTATATTTTTGTTATCATTTTCGTCTGTAGTAAAGGATACATTTTTAAAATTTACCTGATATGTATTGTTTGAAGCATTAGTTTTTGCTGTCAAAATTGCTTTTGCAAACACTTGGCTTTCTTTAGTTGGTTGCAATCCATATGTAGACAAGGTATATTTCCCATTTAACGCTGCATTAATTGTCCATTTTGTTTCATCATAACTTATTACTTTACAATCAAAGTTATTTGAATCATATTCTATAAAGAAATCAGATAATACAATTCCATTTCCGGCATTAATATTTGATAATTTCAAATCATATTCTACACTCTCGCCAGGCTTTACAGTACTTTTATTTTGTGATACTGAAAAATCACATGTGTAATTGTTATTATTTGACGATTCTCCAACTTTTACATTGGTCTGTATGTTTGGTATTTCTATTTTTTGATCGTCTGATGTTATAAAGCTTATTTCTGTCAAATCTACTTGATAAGAATTGTTCGATACACCAGTTTTCGCAGTTAATATTATCTTGGCAATTGTTTGATCTTCCTTTGTTGGTTGAACACCATATGTAGACATTGTAACTTTTCCATCTAAGAAGCCATTCATTACCCATTTGTCTTCGTCAGCACTTTTTACCTTACAATCAAATATTTCTGTATTATATGATACATAAAAATCAGAAATTACCACTCCTTCTCCTGCATTTATGTCAGAAACTTTCAAGTCATATGTTATAGCTTCTCCTGGCTTTATGCTTGTTTTATCTGGTAAAAGACTAACTTTACATGAATAGCCATCAGCAGCGTATGATTTTATTCCAAATGCTAGGGCAATAATTACCATAATAATGAACACTTTTAAAACTTTTGATTTCATACTATTTCTCTCCTATGTATTTTTTCTAAGTTATTCTACGTTTATATTAATTGTTTGATCTTCTAAATTGATAATCTGATCATCTCCAGATGTTAACTTAATGTTTTTTAATAAAGCATTATAACTTCCTGAAGGAACATTTTCTTTTGCTGTAAAAACAAATTTAGCAATTATTTGATCCTCAGAGTTTGCTTGTAAATCACTCTTATACATTGTAAGATATCCCTCTAAAAATCCTGATTTAGTCCAATTATATTCCTCATCGCTATTAATTCTACATTCAAACAAATTTGTATCATACTCTACATATGTTTCAAATGATTTAATTCCTTCTCCAGCGTTTATATTTGATACCTTTATATCAAATTCAACACTTTCCCCTGCTTTAATACTTTTTTTATTTCCTTTAATCGAAATATCACAAGAATAATTATTATTTTCAGATATTCTTTCATTTTGAGTGTTAGTATTAGAATCTTCATTATAATAATGATTTACTAAAGTATCATACCTAAATTTATATCTTATATATGCAGTCCATGACCAAATGTTTAGCACAATCGCAAATATTAATATTCCTATTAATATAGCATATATTGCAACTTTTTTCTTTTCAATTCTGAATACTCCTTCTTCTGGTGCTCTTCTATCTCCTTTTCTTCTGTCTCCCATTTTCCATTCCTCCATTTTTAAATTCATCTTTATTATATATTTTTGTACAATAAAAATCAAGTATTTTTTTCATTTTTTTTTTGGAAATTTGTTACAAAACCGTAGAATCCTTATATCAGTAGTATTTACGTTTTTTACTTAATATATTCTTCTAAAATCTCATTAACATTTGTTACTAATTTTGCTCCTTGCCTTATTAATTCATTAGTTCCCATAGAATTTGCAGAATCTATGTTTCCTGGAATTACAAAAACATCTCTTCCCTCTTCTAATGCATAATCAACTGTGATCATAGTTCCGCTTTTTTGTTTTGCTTCAACAACTAAAACACCATTACACAATCCACTTATTATTCTATTCCTTGCGGGAAAGTTTTCTCTATTTGGCCTAGTTCCTAATGGATACTCAGAAATTATACATCCTCCTGTTTTTATTATATCTTCTGCAAGTTTTAAATTTTCTTGAGGAAAAATCATATCTAGTCCATTACCTAAAACAGCTATTGTTTTTCCTATTGATATTTTTCTTTCATAACCGGTTATAACACTATTTTGAATTGTATCTTTTAAGCATACTTTTTCTTTAATAGCCTTTACTGCTCCAATATGTGCATAAGTATCAATTCCTCTTGCTAATCCACTTACAATATTTACCCCACTGCATGATATATTATAAGCAAAATCTTTTGCTACATATTTACCATATTCTGTTGCATCTCTACTTCCTACTATTGCAATATTAGTTTGATTTAAAATTTCTTTTTTTCCTATTATATATAAATAAAGTGGTGGATTGCATATTTGTTTTAATAATTGTGGGTATTCTTTGTCATCTATGCCAATTATATCTATTGAATGCCTTTGCAAATAGTTTAAATGCCTTTTTACGTCTTCTTTAATTTTTTTATTAGAAATACTTTTTGATAGTTTTTGACCAATACCTTTTATTTTTTTTAATTCGTTTTCAGAAGCATTCCACAAATTCTCTTTTGAACCAAATTCTTGAATTAATTTTTGATATCTTTTTATTCCTAAATCTTTTATGAGTGAAATCCAAACTTTAAGTTCTTTCTCTTCTATTTTTATGTCCTCCT
>CAMVJW010000047.1 GCA_947167965.1 uncultured Clostridia bacterium
GTGAAAAGTTAATGACTTTAGTGAAATTTAAAAATGGTATACTAAAGATTTGTATTCATAAAAAAGAAGAAAGAAAAGAACTTCCAAAAACAAAACATATTAAATTAAATAATATTTATAAGGAAATGGTTTTATATAGAATCATTTCCTTATTTAATATATATGAATTATTTAATAAATTGTCTAATAGCATTATATAAATATGGTTTATATTCATCAATAGGAAGAGGTCTTTTATCTAAAATAGAAGTAAAACATGTAGAGCTAACAAGTTCTATTATCATGAAAAGTGTTACTTCTGGATTATCCAGTTTAATATTATTCTCTTTTACACCCTTTAAAAATAAACTGTAAAAACTAGATTCGCTATTTTCTCCATTATCATATATCTTTATAATTGACTTATTATAAATACCCCAAGATAAATTTTTAGAAATAAATTTTAAAAGCATAGGTTTCTTTTTTAATTCATCAATTACATAATTTATAATAAAAATTATTTGATCTGAAAAGTTTTGAATATAGTTTTTTCTAAGCTCATTTAATGCATCATTAAATAATTTTTCTGATTTTTTTGTGATTAAAATATCTTGAAGTTCATATTTATCTTTAAAATACAAATAAAAAGTACCTTTTGCAACATTAGCACTATCTACAATTTCTTGAATAGAAGTGTTTTTTATGCCTTTATCAGAAAATAATGAAAAGGCAGTATCTAATAATCTTTGTTTTTTATCATTTGAAATTTCCTGTGTCATTTGACATCTTCTCCCTTCGAGTAATATTATGTCATATTTTGTACGATTAGTCAATATGTTATATAAAAATTCTGTAAATTAAAATTAACAGCTGAGCGACAGTAAATAAAGAAAAAAACAGAATTTTATTAAGAATGATTGACAGATTGTTATGATTGTGCTATAATAAAAAATGACCGTTGGTCAGAAAGAAGGGATAAGTATAAAATGAATGCTATTCGGAAATTCAGTATGTAAACATAGAAAGATAATTCTTATTATTGCACTTATTTTGTTAATACCTGCAATATTAGGAATGAAAGCAACAAGAATTAATTATGATATTCTAGTATATTTACCAGAAAACATTGAAACAGTACAAGGAGAAAAAATATTATCAGAAGACTTTGATATGGGTGGTTTTTCGGTAGTTATATTGGAAAATATGAAAAATAAAGATATCTTAAAGTTAGAAAACAAAATAAAAGAAATTGACAATGTTGAAAAAGTAATTAGTGCAGCTGATTTATTTGGAACAGAAGTACCAAAAGATATGTTGCCAGATAAAGTGCAAGACATGCTATATGATGAAAACAAAACAATAATGTTAGTAACTTTTAAAGAACAAATATCATCAGATGAAACAATAAATTCTGTTCAAAAAATCAGAGAATTGACAGATGAAAGATGTAAAATTAGTGGAATGACTGCAACTTTAATAGACACAAGGAATCTATCAGACTCAGAAGTTGTTATATATGTTGTAATTGCAGTTTTACTATGCTTAATAATTTTGCAATTAGCATTAGATTCATATTTTGTACCAATTTTATTATTACTAAATATAGGTATTGCAGTTTTATACAATATGGGTACAAATATATTCCTAGGAGAAATATCTTATATAACAAAAGCAATAAGTGCAGTTCTGCAGTTAGGTGTTACAATGGATTTTGCAATATTCTTATACCATAGTTATGTGCAAGAAAAAAATAATACATCTAGTAATGAAAAAGCAATGGCAAATGCTATTACAAAAACATTTACTTCAGTACTAGGAAGTTCACTTACAACAATAGCAGGATTTTTAGCACTATGTAGTATGAATTTAACACTTGGAAAAGACATAGGAATAGTTATGGCAAAAGGTGTTCTATTTGGAGTTATTTCAGTAGTTACAATTTTACCAGCAATGATATTAGAATGTGATAAATTAATTGAAAAGACAAAACATAAAGAAATACTACCTAGATTTACACATTTAAGAGATTTTATAATAAAACACTATGTTGTAATTGCAGTTTTATTTATTGTGATATTACCAATAGCATTTTATGGATATAGAAATACAGAAGTTTATTATAAATTAGATAAATCTTTACCAGAAACTCTATCTAGTGTACAAGCAAATAATTCATTAAAAGAAGATTTTAATATGGCTTCTATGGAAATGCTATTAGTAAATAAGAACATGCCTGAATACAAGGCAAATGAAATGATAGAAAAAATAGAAAATATAGAAGGTATTGAATGGGCTATTGGCTACTCTAAATTAGGAAGTATTGGAATTCCAAAAACAGCATTGCCTCAAGACTTAATAGATACACTTCAAAGTGATAAATACCAAATGATATTAATAAATTCGAAATACGAAATAGCTACAGACGAATTAAATGTACAGGTAAAAGAATTAACAAATATAATTAAGGAATATGATGAAAATGCAATTTTAGCAGGAGAAGGCCCTTTAATGAAGGACCTGGTAGAAATTTCAGATCACGATTTTAATAGTGTAAATACAACATCAATAGCAGTAATATTTATAATAATGCTATGTGTATTAAAATCGATATCATTACCGGTAATTTTAATTGTAGTTATCGAATTTGCTATATTTATTAACATGGGTATTCCATATTATACAAATGTTACACTACCTTTTGTTGCATCAATAGTAATAGGAACAATTCAATTGGGTGCAACAATTGATTATGCTATATTAATAACAAACAAATATATTAATGCTAGAAAAGAGGACGAAGATAAAAAAGATGCTGCAAAAGAATCTTTAGGTACATCAATAAACTCAATAATAGTTAGTGGATTATGTTTCTTTGGTGCTACTTTTGGAGTAGGCTTGTATTCAAAAATAGAAATGATTGGCTCTTTATGTACATTAATGTCAAGAGGAGCAATAGTAAGTATGTTAACTGTTATATGTGTATTACCAGCATTTTTAATTATATTTGATAAATTAATTTGTAAGACTACAATAGGAATGAAAAAGTAAA
>CAMVJW010000048.1 GCA_947167965.1 uncultured Clostridia bacterium
GTAAATACATGATATAATATAAAACATAAAAGAAAAAGTGAGTATGTATAAGTCAATTATGACGAGCTACATAGAGATAAAATATCTTACACGTATTAAGCGGAGTCACTATCCAGTAATGGATGGAGACTGCGCGTTTTTTATTGTAAAGGGGATGATTATATGAAAGCAATTGAAGTACAAAATTTAAGCAAAAGTTTTAAAGTAAAACAAAAAGAAAAAGGATTAAAAGGTAGCCTAAAGGCTATTATAAAACCAAATTACAAAACAATAAAAGCTGTTAAAGATATCAGTTTTGAAGTTGAAGAAGGAGAAATAATAGCATTTATTGGACCAAATGGAGCTGGAAAAAGTACCACAATTAAAATACTTACAGGAATTCTATTTCCAGACGGAGGAGATATAAAAGTATTAGGAATAAATCCAACAAAAGAAAGGAAAAAACTTGCGTATAATATTGGAACAGTATTTGGACAAAAAGAACAATTATGGATGCATCTAACACCATATGATAATTTTAAATTTTTTGCAGCAATTTATGATATACCAGAAAAGAAAGCTGAAGAAAAGATAAAAGAATTAAATGAATTGTTTGATTTGGATAAATTTATAAATACACCTGTAAGAAATTTAAGTTTAGGGCAAAGAATTCGTTGTGAAATAGTTGCCAGTTTAATACATGAACCTAAAATACTATTTCTAGATGAACCAACAATAGGCCTTGATCCAGTTGTAAAAGATAGTATTAGAAAACTAATTAAAAAGATGAATAAGGAATATAATACGACAATTTTTTTGACAAGTCATGATGTTTCAGATATCGAAAAACTATGTAAAAGGGTAATTATTATAAACAATGGTAAAATTGTTTTAGATGATTCAATGACTAATTTAAAATATCACTATTTAAATAGAAAAATAGTAGAAGTGAAATCAAAGGAGAAAATTAATTTTTACAATGAAGATGGAATCACAGTTTTAAAAGAAAATGAAAAAAATTTAAAATTGCAAATAGACACTAAAACCAAAAATTTATCTGATGTTTTAAAATTAATAGATCCTGAAAACATAATTGATATAAATATCTCAAATACACCATTAGAAGATATAATTAGTGATATATATAAGGAGGTGCAGACTACGAAATGAGAAAATATATATACATATATAAATCAGAGATTATGAGTTCTCTTCAATACATTTCAAATATATTAATAAATTTTGTGGGATATTTTATACATATCTTTATACTTTTTAATTTATGGGACTATATGTATAGTAATCCAGATGAATTAATAAATGGATATTCAAAACTACAGACAGTTTGGTATACAGTAATTACTGAATTAATATGGTCTGTTGTAGGTGGAAGAAAACTATGTAGAAAAATAGTAGAAGATGTTAAAGGTGGGAATATTGTTTACAATATGAACAAACCATACAGTTATGTTAGTTATATACTATCAAGTCATTTAGGTGAAGGAACAATTAAATTGCTAATATATTCAATTCTGGGAATTACAACTGGAATAGTTTTTTTGAGAGGTCTGCCAGATTTGAATTTAATTAAAGTATTTATATTTTTGGTTTCGTTAATACTTGCAATTATAATAGAGACAATAATAATTATACTAATTGGATTATTTTCATTTAAAATAGAAGATTCAAATCCTATTTATTGGCTATATAGCAAATCAATTTTGCTTTTAGGAACATTGTTTCCAATAGAATTTTTTCCAGAGGTATTACAAGGGATAATAAAATATACTCCAATTTATGTGGTATCTTATGGACCTGCAAAATTGTTTGTTGATTTTGATTATATAAATGCTTTATATATAATATCATCACAACTAGTATATTTGATGATATCATATTTTTTATGCATGTTTGTTTATAAGAGGGGAGTGAAAAAATTAAATGTTAATGGAGGTTAAAAATCAAATTAAAGTTACAATGCTATCAATAAAATATGCAACAATGAGAGAAATGCTTAATAAAGCTTCTTTTCTTACAAATGTTTTATTTATGATTTTAAATGATGCGTCATTTATTTTACAATGGATAATACTATATTCTTTAAGAGATAATGTTGGAGGTTATACTTTAAATCAAGTAATGATACTATGGGGACTAGCTGCATCTACATATGGTTTTTCTCACTTTTTCTTTGCTAAAGCAACTAGTTTATCAGATATAATTACAAATGGAAAACTTGATGCATATTTGATACAACCTAAAAATGTTTTAATTTCAGCAATTACATCAGACGTTTCACCAGAAGCTATAGGAGATATGGTTTATGGCATTATAATGCTATTTGTAAGTGGAATAACAATAAGCAAATTTTTCTTATTTATTTTATTTACAATAACGGGTGGAATAATTATTACAAGCTTGGCTGTTATTTTAGGAAGTTTGAGTTTTTGGATTTCAAGAGCAGATATGATTGCAGATACAGGAAATGGTCTTATGATAAATTTTTCTACGCATCCAGATGGAATTTTTAAGGGAATTACAAGAATTTTGTTTTTTACTATTATTCCAGTTGGATTTGCAAATTACATGCCTATTTGGATTATTACAAAATTTGATTTTGGTTTGACAATTGGTGTATTATCTGTTACATTTTTAATAACTTTTATAGCATTTTTTATGTTTTATAGAGGATTAAAAAGATATTGTTCAAGTAATTTGATGATAGCTAAGATTTAAAAAGGTGGAAAAATGGAAAAAAGATATAACAAATTAAACGAATATTATAAAGAAAAATTTGGTGAAAGAACATTGAAAATATGTGTAGATGGAGGATTTACATGTCCGAATAGAGATGGCACATGTGGAACTGGAGGATGCATATTTTGCAGTGAAAAAGGTTCAGGTGAAC
>CAMVJW010000049.1 GCA_947167965.1 uncultured Clostridia bacterium
TCTTATTTGTGAAAATATATAACTATATTTATATAATTATTATAACCACTCACCAAATTTTTTAATATATATACTTTTTACTATTTGTGCAATTACTCCATATATTACTACAAAACCAATTAAATATAAATAATATATAGCTGGTAATATTACGAAGTTAAATCCTGTTGTAAAGCTTAATACTATAGGTACAGTTATAGTTGCAACTATTGTTAAGAATGTTAATAGTAATAAAGTATTACTTGGTCTAGATTTTGTAATATGATTTGTTCTTATATAGAATATCATAAATGTTTCTGTAACAATACACTCAACAAACCATGCTGTTTGGAAATAAGCTTGTAAATTCATTGAATTATATTTTAATACAAACCAGAATACTAGGAATGCTACTATATCTGTAATTGATGAGATAACTCCAAATATAACCATAAATCTTCCTATTGATTTTATGTCCCACTTTTTTACTTTCCTTAAGAAACCTTCATCAACATTATCATATGGTATACCAATTTGTGATAATTCTACAATAAAATCTTGTATTAACATTTGAATTGGTAATAACGGTAAGAATGGTAAAAATATAGATGCAATTAAGATACTAAATACATCCCCAAAGTCTTGACTTAAAGCTAGTTTCATATATTTTAATATATTTCCATAAACAGTTCTACCTTCTATAACACCATTATGTATTACTTCTAAGTTTTGTTCTAAAAGAATTATATCACTTGATTCTTTGGCAATATCTGTTCCTCCATCTACACTTATTCCGACATCAGAACTTCTTAGTGCTGGAGCATCATTTACTCCATCACCCATATATCCTACTGAATGTCCATTTTTTCTTAGAATTGATACTACTCTTTCTTTTTGCATTGGATTCATTCTTGCAAATATATCTATTTCTTCTACTTTTTTACTTAGTTCATAATCATTTAATTCATCTATTTCTTTTCCAGTTAAAATTTTAGTTTCTATTCCAACAGCATTACATATATTTTTAGTTGCAAAAGCATTATCTCCAGTTAGTATTTTTATATCTACACCATATTCTTTTAATTTTTTAATAGTTTGTTCTGCTGATGGTTTTGGTGGATCCAAGAATGCAATTAAGCCAATTAATGTAAAATCCACTTCATCTTCTGCATCATACTCATCTACACCAGTATATTCTGGTTTAACTGCTAGAGCAATTACTTGCATTCCATCTTTTGCCATTTCTTCGGCTTTTTTATTTACTTTTTCTGTTATTTCTTTTGTAATTGGAACCTCTTCTCCATTTACTCGTGCCATATCACATACTTTTACTACTTCTTCTAATGCTCCTTTGGCAATTACTCTAATTTTATCATGATGAGTTACAACTATTGATGATCTTTTTCTCATATAATCAAATGGAATTTCATCTATTTTTTTATAGTTAGATATATCTACATTATGACTTTTGGCATATTGAATTATAGCTTTATCTACTATGTTTTTATACCCCGTACCAAGAGAACTATTAACATATGCACATTTTAGTACATAATCATCATCTTCTCCATCAACATTAATATACTTTTGTAGTTCAATGTTGTTCTTTGTAAGAGTTCCTGTTTTATCAGTACATAACACATCCATAGAACCTAAATTTTGAATTGATTTAATACTTTTAACTAGAGTATTCTTTTTAGCTAATGCTTTACTTCCTTTAGTTAAGTTAACATTAACTATCATTGGTAACATACTAGGTGTAATACCTACAGCGACTGATAAAGCAAACAATATTGCTTGATTGATATTTCCTCTTATCATTCCATAAATTACAAATACTAATATACAAATTATCACCATACATTTAATAAGAAGCCCTGTAATATGATTCATACCTTTATCAAAAGTTGTTTCTTCTTTAACTACTTCTTTTTGTTTGTTCATATTACCTATAAATGTATCAAGTCCAGTTTTAATAACTACACCTTTTCCTTGACCACTTATAACATTACAACCCATTAAACATATATTATTTATATCTATAGGATCATTAGTTTTACTTTCTATATTGATATTCTTTTCTACTGCTGCACTTTCACCAGTAAATGCTGATTGATTAATAAATAAGTCTTTACTTTCAAACAAATATAAATCTGCTGGTATAACACTTCCTGCACTTAATGTAATAATATCTCCATAGACTACTTTTTCTTGTCTTATTTCTTTTTGTTTACCTTCTCTTATAACATCAGTAAATATCCTTATTTGTTCTTTTAATTTTTCATTAAATTTATATGTGGACCAATCTTGACTAAACCTTATAATAACACTTATTAATGTAATACCAAGTATTATAAAAGCACCTATTTTATCATCTGTAATAAAATCAATTGTGGCAAGTAAAAATAATATTAAGACAAACTTATCCTTTAATGCTTCAAACATAAAATATAATGGGGTTTTCTTTTTTCTATTAGTTGCGATGTTTTCTCCATATTCTTCTAATCTATGACGAAAAGCATTTATATTTAGTCCATCTTCATTTGTTTTAAATAGTTCCATTATTTCTTCTTTACTTTTAGAAGATAATTCTTTGTACTCTAAATCATTATTCATTATTCTCACATCCTACAATTATTTTACCATAAAATTAAATGATTAAATTATTGAATGTGACTTAATTTAA